>JBHHYN010000011.1:0-42444 GCA_046757565.1 Gammaproteobacteria bacterium
GACGGGCTACTGTTTATATATCAACCCACAGATTCTGCTGAAGACCCGAAAATTTTTGTTGATGTTTACTTCCGGGCAAGGGCCCAAACTGCAACCGGGAATTCAGGATCGTTCCGGAGTGAATGAAACAGGCGTCGATACGGCATCCATACAGAGAAGTTTGCCCGCACGCATGCCCGATTACCCCATGATCCGGTTCGAACATGCCGTATATCAAAACCACATTCAGCGAGGAAGTACTTTATGCCGGTTTCCGTCCAACGCGAGCAATCAACAGGCCGGTTATGGACACGCATGAGAAAGGGCGTGGTAATTAGAAAAGATCCGCCTGGATTCAGCATCTTATAGACGTTCCTGCCGGCACGATACGGCCACAGCAGATGTTCAAAGACCTGTTCTGCAATGATCAAATCAAACGTCTCCCCGAGTGCGGATTCACAGATATCGAAGTCCGGGAAATCGACGCCCTTATACTCCTTAAACGACATCCACTTCCCCCAGCTGTGTCCGGAAATCTCGAACACTTTCAGGTTACCGGGGTCCAGACGGCTTACCATCTCACGGGTCTCTCGGTTCATCACTACCCGAGCCCAATGCTCATCGCTGGCGCCAAGCTTTATCAAGAACTTATAGAAAGGTCGAATCAGCGGGTAGCGTGTGAGTGGTTTGGGCGCTGGCCTGAAGTCTGGTTTTTTATCTCTGATGCTGCTTTGTGTCATAACACTTTACTGCCTGTTTCGCCCGGGTGATTAAGTTCCCAGTGTCCCCTATACCCCAAAAACTATTCGTGAATCCCTACACTCAAGATTCCCCACAAGGTCTCTCATCGTGTCAGGGCCGGGTATGTCATACCGCGCCACACCGGGGCGAACACGGAACACTGAGAGATCAAATAATACGATAATTGGGAACATCTATATCCACATAACGTGCCTCAAAGATCCGTAAAGGCAAGATGCCACCGGGGATAAGCACGGTATGGAGGGGGAATAATAGGATAGTATCAGCCATCTCTCAGCCTTGAAATGAGCCGTTGTTGGATATTTTCAAAAGCGCCATTACTCATGATCAGGACGTGATCACCAGCCTTTGCTGTGACAACGACTGCATCGATAATTTCGCCGATATCAGTGTAAACAGCGCAAATTTCTCCTAATCTCTCCGAAATACTGGTTAGCTCCCATTGCACGTCTGGTCCCTGGTAAAGTAAGACTGCATCGGCCTGTGCCAAAGCCGCAGGCAGGGCCTCCTTGTGGACACCCATCTTCATGGTATTGGAACGGGGTTCGAGAATGGCGATAATTTGTTCCCGGCCAACTCTCTTCCTAAGCGCCTCCAGTGTCGCCCGTATCGCTGTGGGGTGGTGGGCAAAATCATCATAGATAGTGATATCCCGCACGCAGGCAAGGCGTTGCAAGCGGCGTTTGACGTTTTTAAACCGGCCCAAAGCGACACAGGCATCTGCTGCCCTGACGCCCACATGCACAGCGGCAGCTATAGCCGCCAGGGCATTCTCGGCGTTATGCCTGCCAATCAACGGCCAGGCAACCGTGCCGATATTCTCTCCTCCGTGGTTGATCCGAAAGCTGGAAAAATCTTCCACCATAGCCTCCGCCTGCCACTGCCCGTGGCCGATGCCGAAGGAGACCAGCGGTGTCCAGCAACCCATCTCGATAACCCTGTTGATCTCTTCATCGCCGTGGCGAAATATGACCTGCCCCCGCCCGGGCAGGGTCCGCAGTAAATGGTGAAATTCACGCCTGATGGCCGCGATATCGGCAAAGATGTCCGCATGATCGAACTCGATGTTGTTGATAATAAGCGTATCAGGATGGTAGTGAATAAACTTTGAACGCTTATCAAAAAACGCCGTATCGTATTCATCTGCCTCTACAACAAACAAATCAGATCCGCCCGGCTGCACCGACACACCGAAATTCCCGGCCACACCCCCCGTAAGAAACCCCGGCTTGCGTCCTGCTGACTCCAGAACCCAGGCCAGCATAGCGGTGGTGGTGGTTTTTCCGTGGGTGCCGGATACGGCCAGGACATGGCGGCCTGCCAACACATTCTCCGCCAGCCATTGGGGGCCTGAGATATAGTTCAAATCCTGATTGAGGACGTACTCCACTGCCTCATTGCCCCGCGACAGGCTGTTTCCAATAATCACCTGGTCCGGGGCGGGAGTGAGATGCGTTGCGGAATCGCCATGCAGAAGCGGGATTCCAGCCCTTTCCAGTTGCGTACTCATAGGAGGGTAGATGTGGGCGTCCGAACCCGACACGTCATGACCCAGCTGCCTGGCCAGCAAGGCAAGGCCACCCATGAAGCTGCCGCAAATTCCGAGGATATGTATGCGCATTAAATTGCGCGACGTGTCGAGATTGTGAAAATAACCCGGGAACCTGTTATGAATGATATTGAATGTGCATGATCAGGTTTTCGTTCATCCCCTTGCCGTTAGCGTATGATGGAATAGTTAAAGCATGGTCCGGTAACGGAAAATTGCCAGGTTAAGAGAGACCCTTATTAATGCTGGAAAACAGTAAGGGTTCGAATTCATCCAATGCCTGCTTGTAAACATGACGCTTAAAGTCGATGACTTCGCGCACGGGTTGCCAGAAATCAATCCAGCGCCAGTGATCAAATTCAGGGTTTACGGAAGCATCCAGTCGAACTTTGTCTTCATTTACCAGAAGCTTCAGTAAATACCACATCTGTTTTTGTCCGATACACAGAGGCAGACTGTTTTTTCGCAGGAAACGCCTGGGCAAGCGATAGCGCAACCAATCATCGGTGAATCCAACCACCTGGACATGCTCCGGCAATAAGCCCGTCTCTTCACGCAATTCCCGATACATGGCGTCTTCGACCGTTTCATGGGCCTGTATACCGCCCTGTGGAAACTGCCAGGCATTCATTCCGGCGCGTTTTGCCCAAAACAGTTTTCCTTGTCCGTTTGTCAGGACGATACCGACATTGGCCCGGTAACCTTCTGAATCAATCATTCACAAAAAATTCCAGTGATCCGGTGCCCGGATAAAAACTCATGTTCAATGCAGAAGCCACATCTCTTTTAACATAGCGTTTGCCGTTTACGATAACATATGCCTGATCGTGTCCCGTTCCTCTTCCAATTCCTTTTGTGTTGCATTCATCATGCTACGGCTGAAATCATTAATGGAAAGTCCTTGCACGATCCGGTATCCACTCTGCGTGCATATGACTGGAAATGAATAGACCAGACCTTCCGCTATATCATAGGAACCATCACTCGGAACGGCCATACTTAGCCAGTCATCTCCAGCCCCCCCCAACACCCAGTCGCGCATATGCTCAAGGGCCGCATTCGCCGCGGATGCGGCACTGGAGGCGCCACGGGCATCGATAATCTCCGCCCCACGTTTCGCCACCCCGGGAATATATTCATTGACATACCAATCCTGATCGATCAGTTCCATTGCCGCTTTACCATCGACCGTCGCATGATGCAGATCGGGATACTGGGTGGTCGAGTGGTTACCCCAGATACATAAGTGACGAATAAGGTCCACCGCTGTCCCGGTTTTTGCCGACAATCGGGCTAAAGCACGGTTATGATCCAGCCGGGTCATGGCAGTAAATTGGGCGGGTTCCAGATCCGGTGCATTGTTCATGGTAATCAAGGCATTGGTATTAGCTGGATTACCGACGACAATGACCTTGACATCCCGGCTGGCGTTATCGTTCAGGGCCTTTCCCTGGACCTTGAAGATCGCTGCATTGCCTTCCAGTAAATCGGCACGCTCCATTCCCGGCCCCCTGGGTTTGGCGCCGACAAGAAAAGCATAATCGGCATCACCAAACGCTGTGTGGGCGTCATCACTGGCGTCGATACCCGCCAGTGTCGAAAAGGCACAATCCTGTAACTCCATGACGACGCCATCAAGGGCCTGCATGGCGGCCGTCACCTCCAGCAGTTGCAGGAGAACAGGCTGTTCCGGACCAAGGAATTCGCCGGCGGCAATCCTGAATAACAAGGCATAGCCAATCTGACCGGCGGCGCCTGTTACCGCAATACGTACGGGTAATTTCATAAATTCAAATATCTCCTATAAGAGTCTGAAGCCTATCTTAATGACTCTTGACTGGTCATATATTTCTCAACCTCGCTGGTCCATGGGTACATAGTCGCGCTTTTTCGCGCCGATATATAGCTGGCGTGGACGGCCGATACGAAACTCCTCGTCTACCATGAGTTCCATCCACTGGGCCAGCCAACCTGCGCTGCGGGCCAGGGCAAACATCACGGTAAACATGGAAGGCGGGATCTTCAACGCCTCGTAAATGAGGCCTGAATAAAAATCGACATTGGGATAGAGTTTACGTTCTACAAAGTATTCATCTTCAAGCGCGATCCGCTCCAGTTCCATCGCTATCTCGAACATCGGCTGGTTGAGGCCCATTTCATCGATCAGATCATGACAGGCCTGGCGGATAATTTTCGCTCTGGGATCGTAGTTTTTATAGACCCGGTGCCCAAATCCCATAAGCCGGAAGCTGTCCTTCTTGTCCTTGGCCCGGTCGACATATTTCTGGATGTTTTTCGGATGTTCGATCTCTTCCAGCATATGGACCACGGCCTCGTTGGCGCCGCCATGGGCCTTCCCCCATAGCGTAACGATACCGGCTGCCACACAGGCGAACGGATTACTCTCGGCACTGCCGGCCAGGCGTACCGTCGAGGTACTGGCGTTCTGTTCATGGTCTGCATGCAGGATAAAGAGTAATTCCAGCGCCCTTACCGCGATCGGGTTTGGCTCATAATCCTCGGTCGGCCAGGAGAATGTCATATACATAAAATTTTCGACATAGCTGCGGGAATTGTCCGGATAGACAAACGGTAATCCATTCCCATAGCGGTAACATTTCGAGGCGATATTCGGCATTTTGCCGATCACTCGCTTGGCAGTCAGGAGCCGATTTTCCGGATCGCGGATATCGGTAGCATCGTGATAATAAGAGGCAATCGCCCCGACCACACCGGCCAGAATCGACATGGGATGCGCATCATACCGGTAGCCTCCATAGAAACGGGAAAGGTGCTCATGGGTCATGCCATGCATCTTTATGTCATATTCCCAATCCTCCATCTGCTGCCTGTCAGGGAGTTCGCCATGAATAAGCAGATAACAGACCTCCAGAAAATTGCTTTGCTCCGCCAGTTGTTCGATGGGATAACCACGATGCATGAGGATCCCCTGTTCTCCATCCAGAAAGGTAATGGCGCTGCGGCAACTGGCCGTGGTGGCATAGCCCGGGTCAAGGGTGAACATGCCAAGTTCACTGTAGAGGTTTTTTGTATCGATAACCGGCGCCCCATAGGGGCCGGAAATTACGGGGCACTCGATCTGTGTCCCCGTTTTATTATCAATAATGGTTACTGTATCAGACATACGATAATCTCCCTTAGCGGGGTTAATACCCTCTGCATACTATTTTCTTTGTGTTGTTACTTTTTTAGAATACAGGTGAGTAGGAATCCACCGCAAGGCCATTACAACAAAACAGGTTGAAATCGTGCAAATTCATGATAAAACCGAGTAATCGTCTAAACTTGTATGCACATCCGTGTGAATCACTTAAAATAACTCTAATTACCTATTGAGAAACCATGGAATAACCCGGTTCTAACCCTTAACTTATTGATTTAAACAGGTATAACAGACGCACTATGAGTAATCCCGATCCTTCCTGTCTCTACAGCGGCAACGCGAGTTTCATAGAAGATCTCTATGAGCGCTATCTTCTAAACCCACAGAATGTAGAGAAGGCCTGGCGGGAATATTTCTCCCAGGTACAACAACACGATGCTGCGTATTCAGGCGATATTCCCCATTCGCAGATCCGGCAGGCGTTTTACGAAGCCGCCAAAAATAAACAGGTTTCAGGCCAGACCAGCCAGGCTGCTGCCATGTTGCACGGCAAGCAGGTATCGGTACTGCAATTAATCAATGCCCACCGCTTCCGCGGTCATCAGCAGGCGGATCTGGATCCCCTGAAACAATACCAGCGGCCTGCGGTCCCCGAGCTGGATCCGGCTTACCACAAGCTTACCGAGGCCGATCTTGACGCCAGCTTCAATACCGGTTCACTGTTTGCACCGAACGAAATACCGTTACGGGAAATTCTCGATATCGTCAGGACAACCTATTGCCGGACCATCGGTGCAGAATACATGCACATCAATGAAACAGAACAAAAACGCTGGGTCCAGCAACGCCTGGAAGAAAACAGGGCGACGCCTCATTTTACTGAAGAGAAAAAAAAGCGGATTTTAAAGCGGCTGATCGCAGCCAATGCACTGGAAGAATATCTCCAGATCAAATATGTAGGGCAAAAGCGTTTCTCGCTGGAAGGAGGAGAAAGCCTGCTCCCGCTACTCGATGAACTAATCCAGGTGTATGCGGAGCGTGGCGCCAGGGAGATCGTCATCGGCATGGCGCACCGCGGGCGTCTTAATGTCCTGGTCAATGTCATTGGCAAGTTGCCACATGAATTATTCGGTGAATTTGAAGGGAGAGGGAATGATTCGCTGTCGATGGGGGACGTAAAATACCACATGGGATACTCGTCCGACATTAAAACGCCCAACGCTACTGTCCATCTGACCCTGTCTTTCAATCCATCGCATCTGGAGATTATCGATCCCGTCGTTGAAGGCTCGGTGCGCGCACGTCAGGACCGCCGCCAGGATAAAACCCGGGAACAGGTCATCCCTATATTGATACATGGCGATGCCGCCTTTGCGGGCCAGGGCGTAGTCATGGAAACATTTAATCTGTCCCAGACACGGGGTTTCACCACTGGTGGGACCATACACGTCATCGTTAATAACCAGATTGGCTTCACTACCAGTGATCCCCTCGACTCCCGTTCCACGCTTTATTGCACCGATATTGCAAAGATGGTGCAGGCCCCAATCTTTCACGTCAACGGCGACGACCCTGAGGCCGTTGTCTACGTCGCCAAACTGGCGGTGGAATTCCGTAATGAATTCAAAAAAGATGTCATCATAGACATGGTTTGTTACCGCAAACACGGACACAGCGAAGCAGATGAACCGGCAGCAACGCAACCAATAATGTATAAACGGATTCGACAGCATCCTGATGTCAGAAAGATTTATTCCGATACCCTTATCAAAGACGGGGTCCTGGACGAATCGGAAGTTGAGGAGATGGCCAATCATTACATTGAGTCCCTGGATGCCAACAAGTCCACAGTCGGGGAATTGACTGACGATATCGATGCAAGATATCTGATTGATTACAGCCCATTCCGGGACCGCTCCTGGAAGGAGCCGGCTGACACCAGTATCACCGCAGAAGCCATTACGCGATATACAGAGCGCATTACCGCTATCCCGCCAGATTTCACACTGCACCCATCGGTAAATAAGATCATCGAGAACCGCCAACGTATGGGGAGCGGAGAACTACCCATGGACTGGGGTTATGCAGAAACCATGGCCTACGCCTCGCTGTTGGATGCCGGATCGCCGATCCGTATATCCGGCCAGGATAGCGGCCGCGGGACGTTCTTTCACCGCCACGCAGTCATTCACAACCAGGAAAATGGCGATACCTATCTGCCGTTGCAGCATATCAGGGAAGGACAAGCGACATTTTTGGTCATTAACTCCACCCTCTCTGAAGAAGCAGTCCTTGCGTATGAATACGGCTACAGTAGTGCAGAACCCAATGCCCTGGTGGTATGGGAGGCCCAGTTCGGCGATTTTGCCAATGGGGCCCAGGTTGTGTTTGATCAATTTATCAGTTCCTGCGAGGCCAAGTGGGGCCGCTACTGTGGTTTGACCGTTTTTTTACCCCATGGCTACGACGGCCAGGGGCCGGAGCACTCTTCAGCGCGACTGGAACGTTATCTACAGCTCTGTGCGCAGGCAAATATGCAGGTGTGCGTCCCCAGCACTCCCGCCCAGATATTCCATATGCTGCGCCGCCAGATACTGCGTCCCTACCGGAAACCGTTGATTATCATGAGTCCAAAGAGCCTGCTCCGGCACAAGTTGTCTAAATCCCCGGTTGAAATGTTACAGGGTCAGTTCATGACAGTTATTGACGAGATCGATGACATCAATAAAGCCGATGTAACCAGATTACTAATCTGTTGTGGAAAAGTTTATTACGATTTACTGGAAGCCCGCCGCAAAAACAAGCTGGGCAATATTGCCATCGCAAGACTTGAGCAGCTTTTTCCGTTTCCACTGGACGATATGAAAGCTATCATTAACAGTTATGCCAACCTGAAGGAAGTGATCTGGGTCCAGGAAGAACCCAAGAATCAGGGCAGTTGGTACTACATGCAGTCCCGGGGAACAATGATCGGCGCCTTAAGCGATCAGCACACCTTCGGTTACGCAGGCAGGTTCTATTCCGCCTCGCCTGCAGTCGGCTACATGAGCATGCACCTGGCGCAACAAAAACAGCTTGTCAGCGATGCCCTGCAACTGGACAAGCTTGAAGTAACCCATAGAAAGAGTGCCTGATCCTGGAATTAAACGCGGTTGACAGCATACAATGCATACTGCACGAGAAAAAGAGTAAAAAATCCAATTTTGAAGAACGACACATAGGAGTTAATCGTGTTAGTCAATGTCAAAGTCCCCGTACTGGCGGAATCCGTGGCGGAAGCCACCTTGATGAATTGGCATAAAAAAAAGGGTGAGAGCGTGAAACGGGGCGATAGCCTCATTGATATCGAAACCGATAAAGTCACCCTCGAAGTTGCTGCTCCGGATAACGGAATTCTCGTAGAGATTCTTAAAAACGATGGTGATGCTGTTGAAAGTGATGAGGTGATTGCACATATCGACACCGAAGCCGGATTGGTAGAAGCGGCCGGGACAACGGCTGAAGCGGCGCCGCAACAACAATCTCTACCGGTAGGAGAGGCGCCTCCCGAGTCGCCCAAGATCAGTCCCGCCGTGCGCAATCTGCTCATGGAGCATCATCTGGACGCCGCCGCCATACCTGCCAGCGGTGAGGGCGGCCGTCTGACTAAAGAAGATGTGCTGAATTATCTCGAGCAAAGTGACTCAGCCGGGATACTTTCCCCGGTGACACCGGTAACAACCATACCGGAAGCGCCACCACCACCACCAACACCACCTGCGCCGGAACCGGCAATAACGCCGTCGCCGGCAGTTGAACCGGAACCAGCGCCACCCGCACCGGAGCCGGCTGATCCCATCAAGGCAACGGCCGCCACGCCAGAGCCGGCAACTTTCCCCGGGACAACGGCGCCGCCGATGACCGCTGCCGGCAATGATCGCCAGGAGGAACGTGTACCCATGACCCGCCTGCGGCGGCGGGTTGCAACGCGGCTTCTCTCCGCGCAGCAGGAGAATGCCATTTTAACAACCTTCAACGAAGTCAACATGCAACCTGTTATGGATCTACGCAGCCGCTATCAGGAAGAATTCGAAAAGGCCCATGAGACAAGATTGGGTTTCATGTCGTTTTTTACGAAGGCAGTGGTGGAGGCCTTGAAAAAATTCCCGGTTATCAATGCCTCGGTGGATGCCACTGATATTATCTATCACGGTTACTTCGATATCGGCATAGCCGTGAGTTCGCCTCGTGGTCTGGTTGTACCGATACTGCGGGATGCTGATCTGCTCTCGTTTGCAAAGATTGAGGCGAAAATAAGGGAGTATGGGCAAAAGGCACAGGATTCCAAACTTACCATCGAAGAGTTGACCGGCGGGACCTTTACTATCACCAACGGTGGTGTTTTTGGTTCGCTGCTGTCAACCCCCATCCTCAATCCGCCGCAAAGCGCAATTCTGGGCATGCACACAATCCAGCCAAGGCCCGTCGCTGAAAACGGAGAGGTGGTCGTCCGGCCGATGATGTATCTGGCCCTCTCTTATGATCACCGTATCATCGATGGCCGTGAAGCGGTCCAGTTTCTGGTGACTATCAAGCGGCAAATCGAGGACCCGGCGCGGTTATTACTGCAAATATGAACAACTCTGCCGCAAGCGACCGTGTTTCAGTGTAGTGTAATGGATACTCGTATCACTTACTGCACTCCAACTCAGGGGCAAGCCCAGGAGATTTTCGTTAGTTTTTTAAACTTTTACCATCTCTGTAACCTCTCTGCCTCTGTGGTTAATCAAATATTGAAATAAGGTAAAATAAGTAGTGAAAAGTTTTGATGTAGTCGTCATTGGTGCGGGGCCGGGCGGTTACGTGGCGGCGATACGCTGCGCGCAGCTTGGCCTGTCAACCGCCTGTGTCGAGGGTTGGCTGAACGATGAAGGCAAACCTGTCCTGGGCGGGACCTGTCTGAATGTCGGTTGTATTCCTTCCAAGGCACTCCTCGATTCATCCCACCACTATACCTATATCAAGAATGAGGCCAGTCACCACGGCATTCACGTGCCGGGCGTATCGCTCGACGTTAACCGGATGATCGATCGCAAGGCCCGCATCGTCAGCACCCTGACCCAGGGCATTGCTGGCCTCTTCAGAAAAAACAGGGTGGAGTGGTTACAGGGCAGTGGCCGGCTTCTGCCCGATAATCAGATTGAAGTGACGCCGGTCGCCAGAGAAGCCGCGGAACCTTACAGTGTCACAGCAAAAAACACCATTATCGCCACCGGCTCGGTCCCTATAAAAATCCCTCCCGCACCAGTTGACAACGAACTGGTCGTCGATTCTACCGGGGCACTGGCCTTCAGCGGTGTACCCAGGAGGCTCGGCGTGATTGGCGCTGGCGTCATCGGGCTGGAACTGGGAAGTGTGTGGAACCGTCTCGGCTCCCAGGTAATCGTACTCGAGGCCCTTGACGATTTCCTCCCTCCCGTAGATCGGCAAGTCGCCAATGAGGCCGAGAAGATCCTGCGTAAGCAGGGACTCGATATCAGGCTTGGCGCGATGGTCACCGGCACCGGTTCCAATAACCGTGAAGTAACGGTTACCTATGAAGACAAGGAAGGAAAACAACAGATCATTATTGACAAACTGATCGTCGCCGTCGGCCGCACTCCGAATACGGAAGGGCTTGGCGCGTCTGAGGCCGGCTTAAGCATCGATGAGCGCGGCTATATCGAGATTGATGAGGAATACCGGACCAGCCTGCCAAATACCTATGCTATTGGCGATGTCGTGCGTGGACCCATGCTGGCGCACAAGGCATCCGAAGAGGGAATCGCGGTGGCGGAACGCATCGCCGGCAAGGCAGGCCATGTCAATTATGCCACGATCCCCTGGGTTATCTATACCTGGCCGGAAATCGCCTGGGTGGGCAAAACGGAACTGGAGTTAAAGGACCAGGGAATTGAGTATCGATCAGGAGTGTTTCCCTTTGCCGCCAGTGGCAGGGCGAGGGCCATGGGCGAGAATGGCGGCATGATCAAGATGCTCAGTGATGCAAAAACAGATCGTATCCTCGGGGTACACCTGTTGGGTCCGTCCGTCTCGGAACTCATCAGCGAAGCGGTCCTGGCGATGGAGTTCGATAGCAGTGCAGAAGATATTGCCAGGACCATTCATGCCCACCCGACCCTGGCCGAAGCCATGCATGAAGCCGCCCTGGGTGTGGACAAACGCTCCATTCACATCTAGGGAAATTCTGATTAAGTCAGGGTTTTTTGTGGTGCATGGATGCACCACCCCCGCTGTTAACCGTTTTCCGGCAATGGCGCCGTAAATTGACACGGCGGACCATTTCACCGGAGCGGCAGAGATCTAGTCTCCTGACAGGCTTTTTGCTACCATGCAGCATGATTTTGTGCACTGCAACGGCTGCTCTCAAAAATGGAAAGGTTCCTGGGAACGCCCACACCATATCGTCATTTTCTGATACAGACCGGGATCAATAATAGCAATGGCGAAGAGTGTCGTAATCGTTGCCGCCGGGAGAACAGCCATCGGCGCTTTTGGAGGAGCGCTGGCCGATGTACCCGCACATTCACTGGGGGCATCCGTCATCTCGGCCCTTCTTCAGGGAACTAGTGTACAACCCGATCAAATCGATGAGGTCATTCTGGGACAGGTGCTCACCGCCGGGGCAGGTCAGAATCCAGCCAGACAAGCCGCCATCGCTGCAGGACTGCCGCATTCCGTCCCGGCAATGACCATCAATAAAGTCTGTGGCAGCGGGCTCAAGGCCGTCCACCTCGGTGCACAGTCCATCAAGTGCGGCGATGCTGCAATCGTCATTGCTGGTGGACAGGAGAATATGAGCATGGCGCCACACCTGCTGCCCCAATCACGCAAGGGGAGGAAGATGGGGGAGTGGAAACTACAGGACTCAATGATTGTGGATGGCCTGTGGGATGCATTTAATGATTATCACATGGGCAAAACGGCCGAGAACATCGCAGAAAAATTCAATATCTCAAGAAAAGAGCAGGATGAATTCGCCGTTGCTTCACAACGGAAGACCGAGACGGCCCGTAATGAAAACCGTTTTAAGGACGAGATCATCCCTGTGCATATTCCGCGAAAAAAGACCGGCCCCATCACCTTCGACAGCGATGAATTTCCAAGGCGGGGTGTCACCATGGACGGGATAGCCAAACTGTCCCCGGCCTTCGCCAAGGGAGGAAGCGTCACGGCGGCCAATGCATCCGGTATCAACGACGGTGCCGCAGCAGTCATCCTTATGCCGGAAAGTAGGGCCAGGAACCTGGGACTTGAACCGATGGCAAGGATCAAAGCCTATGCAAGCGCCGGAGTCGATCCGGCCATGATGGGCACCGGACCGATCCCTGCATCCAGAAGATGTCTGAAAAAAGCGGGATGGGATGTTGCCGATCTGGACCTTATCGAAGCCAATGAAGCGTTTGCCTCCCAGTCCCTTGCCGTCAACCGTGAGATGTGCTGGGATACGGCAAAAGTTAACGTGAACGGTGGCGCCATCTCCCTGGGACATCCAATAGGTGCGTCAGGTTGCCGCTTACTCGTCAGCCTGCTCTATGAGATGAGGCGCCGGGATGTTCATAAGGGGCTGGCAACACTCTGCATTGGTGGTGGGCAGGGTGTTGCCATCGCTGTAGAACGGTAGCTATTTGATGAAGACAACGTTAGCATACGAAATAATCGGGATTATCTAATATTCAATCAGTTGCCATGCCAGATCAGCGCATCATCAAGAAATACCCCAACCGCCGCTTGTACGATACGGTCATCAGCAAATACATCACGCTGGAAGAGGTAAGAAAGCTGGTCGTTGACGGTGTTGGCTTCTGTGTTAAGGACGTCAAGACCGGTAAAGACCTGACACGAAGCATACTGATGCAAATAATTGCCGAGCAAGAGCACGGGAACGAGCCGATTTTTTCTATCCAGACCCTGAGCCGTATCATTTGCGCCTATGGCGATACCCAACAGCATTTACTGTCGGATTATCTGCAAAAGAACCTGGAGGATTTTGCCCGGAAACAACAGACTTCCCGGGCAGAGATAGAAAAAACAGGGTTCCCGGAAATCCCGGCAAACGATACCAGTCTCAGCGGGCCCAACAGGGGTCGATGGACGCCCATACGGGAGAACATGACCGGGGCTGCAGCGGGGATTCAAACCTGCGATCCCGATGCGGAGACCGGAAACTAGCCCGCATTGTTAGAGAGATCCGTTAATGACGCGTCAGTCACGTCATGGGACTGCTTTGCTACCTCGTTGCGTAGCAACGAAACCCTGGCAAGGTAATTATCGCTGACATCACCCGTTACATAGTCGCCGGTAAAACAGGAAGTATCGAATTCCGTTATACGTGGATTACCTGCACTGGCCGATTCGATCAGATCATCAAGCTCCTGATAGATCAACCAATCAGCACCAATCGTTTCCGCGATCTCGTCAACCGTTTTATTATGAGCGATGAGTTCGTCTACCGTCGG
Source organism: Gammaproteobacteria bacterium (assembly GCA_046757565.1). Classification (GTDB taxonomy): domain Bacteria; phylum Pseudomonadota; class Gammaproteobacteria; order Eutrophobiales; family Eutrophobiaceae; genus JBHHYN01. Next base: position 13,913 of record JBHHYN010000011.1, read on the forward strand.
CATATCTATACCATATACATTGGGGAACCGCACCGGCGGCGCTGCAGAGGCAAAGTAGACTTTTTTCGCACCGGCTTCCCTTGCCATCAGTATGATTTCACGAGACGTGGTACCGCGCACTATGGAGTCGTCAACCAGCAAAACATTCTTGTCTTTGAACTCAAGGTCGATGGCATTAAGTTTCTGCCGTACGGACTTTCTTCGGACACTCTGTCCCGGCATGATAAACGTTCGTGGTATATAGCGGTTTTTGATAAAACCCTCGCGGTATTTGATGCCCAACTCGAATGCCAGAGGCAGTGCTGCTGTACGTCCGGTATCCGGAATAGGGATGACGACGTCGATATCATGATCAGGCCGATTTCTCAGGATTTGCCGCGCCAGTGCCTCACCCATGCGTAGTCTTGCCTTGTAAACCGAAATGTTATCGATAATGGAATCGGGCCTGGCAAGATAGACATGTTCAAAGATACAGGGGGCATAGTGTGTTTTTTTTACACACCGTTTTGTATGGAGTTCACCTTCAGCGGTAACAAATATGGCCTCGCCAGGTTCAATATCCCGGATTAATTCAAAACCCAGTGCATCGATAGCAACGCTTTCCGAGGCAATAATATATTCCTTGCCAAGCTCCGTCCTTTTCTCGCCAAATGCAACGGGCCTGATTCCATACGGGTCACGTAAGCCCACTATACCCACACCGGTTATCATGGCAACGGCCGCATAACCACCACGGCACCTTTCATGCAAACGGCTTACGGCCTTGAATACATCATTGGCGCGGAGATGCTCACGCGATTTACCCACACATTGCAATTCATGAGCCAGGATATTCAGCAAAATCTCCGAATCCGATTCCGTATTCAGATGCCTCAAATCGTCGTACATCAGATCGTTCTTAAGTGCTTCCCCATTGATCAGATTGCCATTGTGGGCAATGGTGATGCCATAGGGAAAATTGACATAGAACGGTTGCGCTTCAGCAGAGGAGGAGCACCCTGCAGTAGGATACCGCACATGCCCGATACCCATTTTCCCCTTGAGTTCCAGCATGTGCCGGGTATGGAAGACATCTCGTACCATGCCATTACTTTTTCTCAGGTAAAGCCTGGATCCATCGCAGGTGACCATCCCTGCAGCATCCTGTCCGCGGTGTTGCAGGACGGTCAAACCATCATAAATGGCCTGGTTAACATAGTTTTTTGCAACAATGCCAATAATCCCGCACATCAGCCTGTCTCCCGGTTTTTCGTTACGGGTTTGGCCTGATTATATCCGTGAAATTTCGACATATTTTCCGGTAAGAATTTCTCTCCCCATACGGCAATATGCTGAAATGGTTGAATCAGCACTGATGCCTGCCACCAGGGTTGTTCCGGTACTGCTGTAAAACCGGCCAGAAATACAATCACAGCAATAATACCCCCCCCCAACCCGATCCCCAGGAAAAATCCAAGTATCCGATCAGCCGCAGTCAGGCCGGTCCTGCCCAACAACTTCACAATGAAGTATCCTAGTGTCGTCAGAATCATAAGACTGATAATGAAGATCCCGATAAAAGCCAGAACGTCCCGGATCAAAGCGGTCTCTATATGGCCCGCCAGCATTGGTGAGAAAAAGGGACTTGATTTCACAGAGATCCCCAGTGCCAGCACCCATGCAATAATTGAAAAGATGATATTCAAAAAGCCATAGAGAATACCGATCAATCCGGGTAAAACAAAGATCACCAAAATGACGATATCAACTGTCTGCACTAAACCTTACCTATTTGCCCGGCAGGAAATTATAACAACCTGTTGCACGCCTTACCCTTTTCTGTTTTCAGGGATAATGGATCACAAGTCCCTCTATTTGCGTCGCCTTTTTTAGCTTATCGCGCAAAGTCAGGGCATCCGAGCGCTTTAGTTCCGGCCCAACACGAACCCGATAGACGGTCTTTGTCCGCTTTTTCAGCGGTTCAACAAAGGCCGTAAATCCGGCCTTTCGCAACTTCTCATTCAAGGCATTGGCATTTGACTCGTTGGAAAAACTGCCAAGCTGAACAACCCAGGCAGTGAGCCCAACGGTGGCAGTGTTGCGAACAGGATGGGCAGGCCTTTGCGGAGCCGGCGCCTTTTCCGGCCTGGTGGTGCCCGCTTCAGGCCGGTGTTTTTGCCCGGTCTCCTGTTGGGTCACCTGTTTTGTTTCTTGCCTTTGTCCGACCTCCGGTTTGGTCTCCGTCTTCGTCACCCTTGTCTCTCCCTGTATAATCCTCTTCACAGGCTCCTGAAGTGGAACGATGCGGGAACTAAAACCATCCACTGGCTTTGCCGGTATATTGGTATGTGTAATGGTTGAATCTACCTGCCTTGAATCGTCCAAAAGCATGGGAATAAAAATAACGGCCAGCATCACCAGCACTGCTGCGCCGATAAGACGCTCTTTCAGTCGCCGTTCCATTAGCCGCTAGTCTTCAATATTCAGCCACCTGATAGCGGCCCCAACCGTCAGGAACGAACCCGTCACCACCACTCTGTCTCCGGTCCGGGCCTGTGCGCATACCTGTTGCAACGCAGTATCGATTGCCTCAAACAGGGTGATGTTGTTGCTGTTTCCCATCTTATACAGTTCTTCAGCCAGCATCTGACTGTCCGCAGCCCGCTCACTGTCAAGTGTTACAAGATGCCAGAAATCTCCAAATTCAGAGAGCGCCTGAAATACGGCGCTGTGATCCTTGTCTTTGAGCATACCTATCACGATATGGTTACTACGTACAGGTCCGAGTTTACCCAGGTTCTCCGCCAGAACCTCCGCCGACTGGCGATTATGTGCAACATCCAGCACAAAAGATACTTTGCCGGGAACCCGTTGAAACCTCCCGGGCAAACGGAAATTTTGCAAACTCTCATAGACTGTCTTATTGTCAACCGGATACCGATCCGATACAACGTCCAGAATTTTGAGAACCCCCGCAGCATTTTGTACCAGACTGTCGTTGAACCGATCAGGTTTGGGCAGGTCTTTCATCACTGATAAACCGGATCGCCAGGACCACGAATCTTCGCCTATTTGAAACCCGAAATCCCTGCCTGCCAGAGACAGATCAGAACCGATAGCGGCCGCGTGCCCGATGATACTGGAGGGGGGATTTAAATCGGAGCAAATGGCAGGCCTGGCCGCTCTGAAAATGCCTGCTTTTTCCGCTCCAATGACTTCCCTGTCATGACCGAGCCAGTTTTCATGGTCCAGATCAATGCTGCATACCAGTGCCACATCGGCATCGAGTATATTAACAGCATCCAGACGCCCGCCAAGCCCTACCTCCAGAATTGCAATCTCAACCCCTGACCTGTGAAAGAAATCAATTGCAGCAAGCGTACCGAACTCAAAATAAGTGAGGGAAATATCGGCACGAGCCTGATCGATTCTGTTAAATGACTGACACAGTGTGTCATCATCGATTTCAACTCCATCAACACGAATGCGTTCGTTATAACGGAGCAGGTGTGGTGAAGTGTAGTTTCCGACGCGATAACCGGCATTTCTCAATATCAAATCCAGCATGGCGGCGCTTGACCCCTTGCCGTTGGTGCCGGCGATGCTGATTAACATAAAGTCCGGCGTCAGTAATCCTATGCGAACGGCAACCTCGTAGCAGCGATCAAGGCCCAGGTCTACTGCGGTAAAATGCAGGCCCTCCTGCCAGGAAAGCCATTCAGCAAGGGAGTGAAAGCGCATGGGAGTGGCGCTTACCGGGGCTCTCAAAGGTGAGGATGATGTCAGGCTCATCCTGTTTTAACTCCTGGCCCGGATAAGAAAAAACGAATCGTCTGCCGAATCATGAAACGGGCGGGGGTTGATGGGTGAGCAGGGATAACAGAGAGGCAATCCGGTCACGCATTTCTCTCCTGTCAACGATCATATCGATATCTCCATGCTCCAGAAGAAATTCACTCCTCTGGAAGCCTTCCGGTAAGGTCTGCCTGACCGTCTGCTGGATCACCCGGGGACCGGCAAACCCGATCAGGGCTTTAGGCTCTGCGAGATTAATATCCCCAAGGGTCGCCAGGCTCGCCGATACCCCGCCCATGGTCGGATCGGTTAAAACAGAAATATAGGGGATCCCTTTCCTTTTTAATGTCCCCAATGCGGCACTGGTTTTCGCCATTTGCATCAATGAAATAATGGCCTCCTGCATTCTTGCGCCACCACTCGCAGAGAAACAGACAAGTGGAATAGCGCATTCAATGGATTTGTCTACAGCGTGGGCGAAACGCTCACCGACAACCGAGCCCATGGATCCGCCCATAAAATCGAACTCGAAGGCACAGGAGACCAATGGTACCGCTTTCACTCTACCCATAATCACCACAAGCGCATCATCTTCACCGGTATCTTTCTGGGCCTGGTTGAGCCGATCCTTGTATTTCCTGGTATCCCGAAACTTTAACTTGTCGACGGGCTTGATGTGACCGCCAAGTTCCTCGCGAGGCTCTTCATCCAGGAAATGATCCAGACGGTCGCGGGCGTGAATGCGCATATGATGGGAACACTTCGGACAGACTTCAAGATTCCGTACCAGTTCCGCACGGTATAGAACGGCGCTACAGTTTGTGCATTTGGTCCAGATACCTTCAGGCACCGAACGCCGGGTAGCGCCATTTGTCTTGATCCGGGAAGGCAGTAACTTTTTAAACCAATTCACGCTTATATTCTAAAATTCAAAACAAACCTGGATTACCGCAATGAATGACCAACAAGATGTTTCGTAGTAAGTTCAGGATATTCAAACTAATCGAGACGCCGGCTAACAGAGTATACCTTCCCGCGCGTTACGATACATCTGACTCGGGTGGAACGTAATCCTTGAGCTTTATCTGCAACAACTCAAGCGCCATGTCCGGGATATTTTCATGAAACTGGGCGTCATTAGGTAACAACCAATGGTCGACCGTATCACGTTTTACCTTCACCATTTCCGCAATTTCCAGTCTGTCCAGTTTATATTCGGTAATCAGATCTATAAGACGCTCTCGATTATTCATTGCAACAGACCTCTGTTTCTGGAGCTATCGTCCTTCTCAGCTGCTATTGTACCGTTAACAACTGTTGGCCACCTCATTTATAGAACCATCTCCCCGTGATCCTTGATGCCCTTCTCCTATTCCATCCCGCCGCTGACATCGACGGCATATGGCCTCATCTTACGGATAGCCGCGGCGACATTACCGGGATTGACAAACAACCCGACTTTACAGATAAACGGCGGCAGCGATATAACGATCTCATTGGTGCGCCGGGTATCTACCCTGCGCGGACTCGCTTCATAAAATACCAAACCAATGGTATCCGCGCCCAATTCAGCCGCCATATCAGCATCCTGGAAACGTGTAATACCACAGATCTTTATTCTTATCCGCTTCCCGGTACCGTCGACTGTCATAGGCTGCCCGCTTCCTCTCGCATCCGCTTCGAGGAGGTTGTCCGGAGGGCTGCAGGATTCAGGGGATCATGGAGAAACAGAGGCCAGCGTGCCGGATCAGGCCTGGGTATTATAAACTTGTCAGGGTACTCAATATCGGCAAGATATAAACCCTGAGCCGGCGCCGTCACCCCTCCCAGGCTTCTATCGCGGGCTTGCAGTACCTGACGCGCCCAGTAAGGCCCCTTTTTACCCATTCCAATCGCCATCAATACCCCCGCAATATTCCTTACCATATGCTGTAAGAAGGCATTCGCCTCAATCTCTATGATAACGTATTCGGAGTTTCGATAAACATTCAACCGGCGTATTTCGCGCACAGGGGTGTTTGCCCGGCAGCCCTGTGCCCGAAAAGCGGTAAAATCATGCTCGCCAATCAGATCCGCGGCGGCGGTGGACATCAGTTCTTCATGCAGCGCCCGGTATTCCCAGGTAACCAGTCCATGCCCCAGACCGGGACGTGATGGACGGTTCAGGATGATGTAGCGGTAACTCCGGCCGGTAGCTGAAAATCTGGCATGAAAATCATCATCCATCTGTTTAGCCCAGACGAGGCTGACATCGGGACACATATTCGCATTAGCGCCGAATACCCATGAATACATTTCCCGGTGTGCTTTAGTTTCAAAATGTATCACCTGCTGCACGGCATGCACGCCCGTGTCAGTCCTGCCGGCACAGTGGACACGGACTCTGTGATCGGCAACAACTGATAACGCTTCTTCCACATGCTGCTGTACGCTGATTAAGGATTTTTGTCGTTGCCAACCAAAAAAACGGGCTCCACAATACTCAACTCCTGCGGCAATCTTCATGGGCTCTAACCCGCATATTGTATGAGTGTGCTGGAAATCGGATTGAAACCATTGCCTGGCAATACAACCAATGTTTTCTGCGAAACCACAGTTTGTATAAACTTCACCGCTTGACGAGCCCTCAAGCTTCCGTTCCTCGACTCTGTCTGGAAAATATGCTCCAGGCATTTTCACCCGAATATGTCCTATATTCGTCCTGATTCGTTCTATCTCGAGAACGTGTTCCAGACGTTCTCTACCTCGGCAACTGTTCCCGACGTTGCTCTACCTCCCGCGTCCCTGCGGTCGTCCTCCTTCCATGGAGTCGTCCCCGCATCCATGCAGTCGTGCTCACGCCCCTTACCTGCTTCCTGTAGGCAAACTCATGCCATATGCGGGCGAATACTCAAATTCTGGGGAAAGAGGCAGGTATCAGCAGATTCACCCGGATGGGCACTCTGGGATTTGTTATAAACTGTGCCTTTATTCGTACACGGATAGTGCCTGATCAGCTGACCTGATTCATTAAATCCTGGGCTTGCTGGCGCTGCTGTTCATTTCCACCGGCAATAATCTCCTCTAATATGCTCTTTGCGCTATCCTTATCTCCCAGCTCAACATAGGCCTTCGCCAAGTCCAGTTTGGTTGCAATCTCGTCTTCCTCACTCTGCTCCTGCGTATCTGCAGAGCGGGGAACAAATACCGTATGGTCTTCATCATCATCTTCGTCATCGTCTTCATCATCCATTTCCAGCTCAATCTTGGGCATTTCTACCGTGCCGTCGAGATCGACTTCAGCCGCTTCCTCAGGACTTTCTTCATCAGTTTCCAATTCCAGATCGATTTCAAGCCCTTCATCCGCCCCGGACTCATCTTCCGAGGGTACTTCGGCACCCTCTGGTGTTATCTCCAGCGTCTCCTCTTCCGCACTGGCGCCCTTGTCTGCCTCTTCATCTTCCAGGGTAAGATCAAACTCGACCGCCTCCTCCCCGGTTTCTTCCTCTTCCGGCAGTTCCAAGCCAACACCTCTGTCCGTGGCTTCCGGCTCAGCCGTTTCCAGTGACAAATCTTCCCCCAATTCGGGTACTTCATCGGTAATACTGAGATCGATATCAAGCCCGCCGGATTCACTCTCTTGCGCCTGATCCTCACTGCTTACAATATCGTCCAGGTTGATCTCCATGGTCGGGGCTTCCGAATCAAGGCCCTCACCCTCATCGGTCAGACTGATCCCGCTATCTGTATCACCTTCGCTTTCCGTTTCCAGTTCAAGGCCCGTCCCGCCCTCTTCTTCTGTCCCAAGGTCTATATCCAAACCCTGATCGTCCGGCTCGCCCACATCGACAGGTGCAGCATCAAATTCGATCACATTACCCTCTTCCTGATCCCCACCTGCAGATTCCGTCTCCATCCCGCCAAGGTCTAGATCCAATGCATTATCATCACTATCCGCCGCTTCCTCATCCGTGCCCACTTCAAGCAATTCGTCGGCATCAGCGCCTGCACTGGTGGCTGAAGTCACATCCAACAGATCCTCTTCAAGTTCTCCGGTTTCACTTTCCATATCGGCATGCGCAGTAACATCCAGCAGATCTTCGCCACCGCTTTGGGAAATATCCAGCAGGTTCTCAGCGCCACCCTCATCACCAGAGGTAATATCCAGCACCTCCTCCGCCTCCTCCTGCCCGCTATCCTCTGTCTCCAGCCCGACAGCAGCAGTGACATCGAGCAGATCCTCACTTTCATCACCGGTTGAAACGGCTGCCGTGACATCAAGGATGTCATCCTCCTGGCCGGCGGTGAGATCCAACACTTCATCCTCTGCCGATGTGGGTGCGGCGGGTTCTTCCGCTTCGCCACTGCCCAAATCGAAATCCAGTCCCGCATCGGCTGGGGCAGCCTCTTCCGCCGTCAGATCGAGCATCCCGCCACCCGCCTCCGGGACCGCTTCACCGGCCTCTTCACCCTCTGCAGGGGCTTCAAACAGGGCACGGTTTGGTGACATTTCCTGCCACATGGCAAGCGCCATGTCCCAATGCGGGCCTTGGCCGGACACCTTGTCATGCAATACCCGTGCAGCTTCCTCATAACCGGCCTTGTTTCCCGCCGCATAAAAGACTTCCAGCAGTTTACTGTGAAAGTCAAGATTATCCGGGTCGCCGGTAATCGCATCACGGACGAATTCCTCAGCCTGATCAAAATGCTCATAGGCCAGGAAGACATTCACTTCGGCCAATGGGTCTTCTTCCGGTTCCTCTGCTACTACCTGCGTCTCTTCTCCGGCGGGTTCCTCTTCACCCGCTGCCGCAGCCGCCACGGCGCCCTCAGCGATATCTTCAGGGATTTCCGTGACAGCCTCCGACTCCGGAGCCGCAGTCACGGCAACAGTCTCCTCCGGGGCAACGGATTCTGCTTCACTAGCGCTGAAATCAGGAAATTCAGTCGCTGCTGCAACGGAGGTTTCTTCCACCGCACCCCGCTTCCGGCGTGAAACAAATACGAACAAGAGAATAACCACCACCAGCCCACCCAGACCGGCAGCGGCAATCACCAGGTTGTCCATCACCATGGCCTTGAACTGGCCAACCAGACCCAAAGGCGGGGTAACAGGTGGCTGTTCTGCAACAGGAGGTGCCATGGTGGTCTCCTCTTCTACAGCCTCCTCCTCTTCTACAGGTTCTTCTTCTGCAGCGCCCTTTCCCTCTCCAGGGGCTGCCTCAATGGCCACTTCTTCCGGGGCCTGTTCGGCCGGTTCCTCTGCCTCTTCCTGTGAAACCTCCCCGGCCGCTTCTTCCGGCCCGGGAACGGCTTCCTCTGCCGGGGCTCCCGTGTCTATCTGCTGCTGAACCGAAGCAAGCTCGTCATCTTTCAACGCGATTAATCGTTTCAAATCGGCAATAATGTTCTCCGCCTCGGTAAGCCGGTCTTTGAGTTCAAGGTTTTCCTGGGAGATCGCCTCAAGTTGCTCGTTTGCCAATGCCAGGGATTCACCAGCCTTGTTAGCACCCGGTCCGGCTTCTTGTCCACCTTCCTGGGCTGTCCCTCCGGCTCCCTCCTCCGACGGGCTCACCAGCCGCAACTCCGCTTCCTTCTCCTCTGCAATGGATGCGCCCGCGCCTGCTTCGGTGGTCCCGGGTTCCTCAGCCATGCCTGCTAACGGCCGTTCAGATATTGCGGTAGCAATGACACCCCGTGTTGCTTCCCATATGGAATATTGAGATTTAACCTCTGCCAGTGCCTCCCTGTTAGTCAGGGCGTGCATCGCATCACTATCCGGCATACGCAGGATCTGGCCCCGCTTGAGGCCATTGATGTTATTATTCAGGAACGCTTCCGGATTGGTCCGCTGCAGGGCCAGCATCATCTGCTGGATGCTGATCGATGTATCAGGGCGCATTTTTTTAGCGATGGACCAGAGGGTATCGTTCGAGACAGTTGGGCCGTAATCTTCACCTGCCTGGCTGCCGCCAGCGTACTCACTTGCGCCAGTCTCAACTGATATCGGCGCGGTTTCTGTTTCCGCCTGCTCAGTCCCTGCTCCTGCAGTCTCTTCCTGTTCTGCAGGCGCAGTTACAGGGCCGCTAACTTCTGTCTTTACCGGTTTTGGTTCATACAGTGGTGGATCAAGCAGGACAGTATATTCTCGGTATAACCTCCCCCTGGACCAGTTGATCTCAACCAGGAAATCCAGATAGGGCTCCCGTATCGGATCCCGGCTAGTGATGTGTATGCTATCCGGACCCTCCTCATTTTCCTCCACCTGGAAGCGTAACTTGCTGAGAATGAATGGCCTGTCTATGCCGGCACGGCGGAAGGAGGCGCTATCCGCCAGACCGGCGTGCAAACCACGTAACTCATCCGCTGTAGCCGACAACAGTGGAATACGCGCCTCGAAGGGTTGATTCAGCCCCGACTTAAGGTCGATATTACCCAGACCGAGTGCATACACCATACCCGGCAGGACAAACAGTATCATTAATAAGCTTTTCCGTTTCATTCGTAATACCAGTCTGAATTCTATTGAGGGTCAATTAATAATGAATATTCACGGATCAGATGTCCTGCTGACCAATTCAGCTCAAGCATGAAATTCAGAAGAGGCTCGCGGATCGCATCACGGCTGGTGATGTTAATATAATGACCTTGCTCATTCTCTTTGATCTCGTACCTGAGGACTGCATTGCGTTGGTTACCGGTCGCATCGTTGATGTTCGTTACACGGATATTTAAACTTGTTAGTTCATCTTCATTGGCCGCTAACAGGTAGACCCGGGCATTCAATGGCTGAATCAGGAAGGATTTCAACTCGACGGCAGAGATTGCCAGCGCCCCCGCATTGGGAGGAAACGGCAAACATATCAAGACTGCAACAAGTGTCGATATCGTCTTTCCCATTCTTGTCACTCATTAAGGGTTAAGAGGAAAATGCTTGGATGTCAATGAGTTATGCCATCTTACCGCAACAGTGGCCCGAGTAAAGCGTCGTATTCTCTCCCAACCTATTACAAAATCCCTCCCTCCGGGCCAGTTTTTCCCCTCCCGGAAACAGAACCAAAACCTGCGAATAAGCTTTATATTTACCTTTTAACTATAGTTTATAAGTAGTCTTTTACCAAAATTTCACCGATTTGAACACTATTTAATGCAGCACCTTTGCGGACATTGTCGGAAACTACCCAGAAATCGATCCCTCTCGGGTGTGAAATATCTTCCCGGATCCTGCCAATAGAGACTGCATCCCGTCCCGCAGCCTCCGTAACCGCCGTTGGATAACCACCCTCTTCAGGTTCGTCCAGAAGTTGGACCCCTGGCATATTAGCAAGCAGTTCCCGGACCTCGGCGATTCTGATCTTCACTCTGGTCTCGATGTGAATAGCCTCTGAATGGCCATAGAAGACCGGCACCCGTACCGCCGTCGGGTTCACCAGGATCGAATCATCCCCCAGGATCTTTCTGGTCTCCCATACCATTTTCATCTCTTCCCGGGTATACCCGTTTTCCTGAAAGTCATCTATGTGTGGCAGCACATTGAAGGCTATTTGCCTGGGGTATACCGACTGCTCCACGGGTTTGCTATTAAGTAGCGCTATGGTCTGTTGCTGCAACTCTTCTATCCCCTCTTTTCCAGTGCCGGAAACAGCCTGATAGGTACACACATTAATGCGTTCGACGCCCACCGCATCATGGATCGGCTTTAACGCCACCACCATCTGAGTCGTGGAACAGTTGGGATTGGCGATGATGCCCCTGTTTTTATACAACGCGACTGCCTCCGGGTTGACCTCGGGCACGACCAGGGGGATATCATCCTCATAACGAAAACGGGAAGTATTATCTATAACAATGCAACCTGCTTCCACGGCCCTGGGCGCATACACATCTGAAACCGCGGCGCCCGCCGAGAACAATCCGATATCCACGCCTTCGAAATCGAACACTTGTAAGTCCTGTACGGTCAGTTCCTTATCCTTGAACTCGACACGGTCGCCGGCAGAACGGCTACTGGCAACGGCATGCACGCCAGCGACGGGAAAATCACGTTCAGCAAGTATCGATAACATGCTCTCACCGACAACACCGGTCGCGCCGACAACGGCAATGTTAAACCGCTTGCTCATAACAACTCACTTTTCACTTCGTACTTTCCTCTTTTCACTTTTCTACCGTAGCGCGGCAACCACAGCATCTCCCATCTCACGGGTTGTTACCCTGCGCATCCCTGGCGTAAAAATATCCGGGGTGCGCAAACCATCCCGAATCACCTTTTCTACCGCTTTTTCAATGCGCACTGCCTGGGCAGTCTGATTTAATGAGTAGCGTAACATCATGGCCGCCGAGAGTATCGTCGCCAACGGGTTGGCAATACCCTGCCCGGCAATATCGGGCGCTGAGCCGTGAATGGGTTCATACATACCCCTGCCCTGTTCATTCAGGGATGCGGACGCCAGCATTCCGATTGAACCACTGAGCATAGAGGCCAAATCCGAGAGGATATCACCGAATAGATTCGTCGTTGTGATGACATCGAATTGCTTCGGATCCTTCACCAACTGCATGGCGGCGTTGTCCACATACATATGCTCCAGTTCAACCTGCGGGTAATCTCCGGCCATGGCGCTGATAACCTCTCTCCATAACTCCGTTGCCTCCAGCACATTGGACTTGTCAACCGAGCAGACCCGGTGGCGGCGCTGCATCGCTACCCCAAAAGCCATCCTTGCGATACGTTCTATTTCAGCTTCACTGTAAAGTAACGTGTTATAACCGACCCGTTCACCGTTGCGGACCTCAATACCACGAGGTTCCCCAAAATAGATGCCACCGGTGAGTTCACGCACGATCATGATATCCAGACCACCGACCACTTCGGATTTCAGGCTTGAGGCACTGACCAGCTCCGGGTAGATCATCACCGGTCGCAGGTTTGCAAATACACCCAATGCCGAGCGCAAGGCAAGTAATCCCCTTTCCGGCCGTAACGGCCTGTCAATCGTGTCCCATTTTGGTCCGCCTATTGATCCGAAAAGGACCGCATCACACTCGCCAGCCAGTGACACAGTTTCGTCCGGAAGGGGCTGTCCGGTTGCATCGATTGCCGCCCCCCCTATTAACCCGTGCTGGAAGCCTGTCTGCAGGCCGTGATCGGACACAAGGGCTTGCAGCACCTTTTCCGCCTCTGCGACGATTTCAGGCCCAATGCCGTCCCCGGATAAAACCAGTACCTGTTGCTTCAATAGACCATCCCCTGTTAACGAAAGATTAACAACTACTGCGTAAATATTACTGAAAAGGGCGCAAAGGATACCACAACGGGCAATCCTGGCCTCCAAGTAAATCCCCGGACAATTAGCCATGACGTACACACGGCGATTATCCTATAATCGCGAAGCTTCTAGCCCACATATTGCATGAGTTGCCTACAGGAAGTAGATAAGGGGCGTGAGCACGACTGCATGGATGCAGGACGACTCCATGGAAGGAGGACGACCGCAGGGACGCGGGAGGTAGAGCAACGTCGGGAACAGTTGCCGAGGTAGAGAACGTCTGGAACACGTTCTCGAGATAGAACGAATCAGGACGAATATAGGACATATTCGGGTGAAAATGCCTGGAGCATATTTTCCAGACAGAGTCGAGGAACGGAAGCTTGAGGGCTCGTCAAGCAGTGAAGTTTATGCAAACTGTAATACTGCAGAAAACATTTGAAGCCTTGCCAAACAACTGTTTCAACCCGATTTCTAGTGTACTCATGTAATATGCGGGCCAGGCAGAGAATGAACAGTTTCCCAGGTAAACAGACATGACTCCTATCGAGAATATTATCAACGAGAATTTTGAAAAGCGCTCGGAACTGTCACCCAACACGCTGGAGCATGAGCTCAAGGACGCGATTGACCAGGCCATTGCAGGTATAAACGATGGCAGCCTCCGTGTCGCGGAAAAACATAATGGGGCGTGGAAGGTCAACCAATGGCTGAAAAAAGCGGTGCTATTGTATTTCACACTTAACAGCAACCGGGTCGTGCAGGGAAATTTCACAAACTATTTCGATAAGATCCCGATGAAATTTGCCGGTTTTGCCAAAGGCAATTTTCTGGACGTCGGCGCACGCATTGTCCCACCTGCCCTGGCAAGGTACGGCAGTTATATTGCTCCGAATGTGGTGATGATGCCCAGTTATGTCAATATCGGCGCTTACATCGATTCCGGGACAATGGTGGATACCTGGGCTACGGTTGGTTCCTGCGCCCAAATCGGGAAAAACGTCCACCTCTCCGGTGGTGTGGGTATCGGCGGGGTACTGGAACCGTTACAGGCCAACCCGACCATTATTGAAGACCATTGTTTTATCGGTGCCCGTTCCGAGGTTGTCGAAGGCGTCATCGTCGGTGAGGGCTCGGTGATTTCCATGGGAGTCTATATTGGACAAAGTACGAAGATTTACAATCGCGAAACCGGTAATATCAGTTATGGCTATATCCCGCCCGGTTCCGTGGTGGTATCCGGCAGCCTGCCCGCCAAAGACGGCAAATACAGCCTCTACTGTGCTGTAATAGTCAAGCGGGTGGATGAAAAGACCAGAGAAAAAGTGGGGATTAATGAACTGCTACGGGACATCTAACCCTCAAATCGTATGTACGCACATCCTTCGGGTTTTCCCGGGATCTGACACTACCCGGCGAGTCATCAAGGGAATAAAAAATCTATTGAAACCGGCACTATGGATTCCCGAGTATATTTCTTTGGACGGGCCGGTTTTACCGGCGAAAAAAGTGATGCGAATCCTGTCACCATTGACAATGTGACGATGGCATTGTTAATGTTGCCGGACGCGCAAATGACTGATTTTGATGAACGCGATTTACTGTCTCCCATGTGTTCGTGGAGTTTTACAAAGAGATTCACATATGAAATTCGAGTACATTGACCCCAACCCCTGTATCCGGTCACAGTGGCCAGGCGGGAGATATGCGGTATCGGCATGGCGCGCCACTTCCCGGCACTCGTGGCCGGAACCTTTACCGGACCCGGAGCACTATTCAGGAGTGCCAGCGTGGGGGGATCTGAAAACAGAGGCACATCCCTGCTGGAGTCATAAATCAGGCCCGGTTGTAAAGCCGGTTGCTCCGATGCACCGTTGATTCCGGGGATATTTGGGACAATCCCCGGAGATGACGTCCTCTCAAAACCTGCCCGAGTGGTCTATGCCTGAGTTCGAGAGTGTCACCGACTACCTGGACTACTGGGCGGCGCTTCAACCGGACAAGCGTCTCTTCAGCTTTCTCGACATCGATGGCCGGGAGCAGGAGGGTTACACCTATCACGAATTTTGTGAACGCACGCTGCAGCTGGCTGCTTACCTGTCGGGTGATGCGGGACTACGCTATGGAGACCGGGCGCTACTGGTGTACCCGCCAGGCCTCCATCTGATCGCAACCTCCTTCGCCTGCCTGCGCATGGGCATCATTCCGGTCCCGGTATATCCTCCCTCCCCCATGAACTTCGAGGGGGGACTCGAAAAAATCGCCTTTATTGCGCAGGATTGCGGGGCCAAGGCCGCCCTGACAAACCACGCTTATTACCGTAACTACAGGGTTTCCACGGGCAAGCGGCGCCTCCTGTCGTTCTGGCAAGGCCATAATGAGTTACCGAAACTCAACTGGATCATGACTGATGAGGCCCCCGCGCAGGGTGCCATTTCCCTTTCCGGCAATCCGCACTCGATCGCGTTTCTTCAATATACCTCCGGCTCCACCGGTGATCCCAAGGGCGTCATCGTCACCCACCGGAATCTCATTCATAATTGCGGTGCTGTGCTGGACCACAGCCCGACCGTCGTCACCTGGCTGCCGCAGTATCACGACATGGGATTCATCGGGCATCATCTCTATCCTGTGTTCACCGGCGGCTCGACCTACGGATTCTCGCCGATGAATTTCCTCAAGCGGCCGGCCTTATGGCTGGAAACAATAAGCAGGGTCAGCGGTACGATCACATCGGCTCCCAATTTCGCCTTCGAATACTGCCTGCGGGAAGACAAAATCCCGGCGGCAAGCCGGCAGAAGATTGATCTCAGCTCCTTACGGGTGATGATGACAGCAGCGGAACCCGTCCGTGCGGACACCTTTGTCCGCTTCCTCGAACGGTTCTCCTGGCACGGGCTTCGCGCGGAGGCGTTGACAGCCGCCTATGGGCTTGCCGAAAACACCCTGGCGGTATCGGCCAACGGCAGGAATATCCTCACCCTCAATAAACGCCTGCTCCAGGATCGTGTGCTGCACATCGAGCAGCCGGCACAGCACAATAACAATCAACTCCGTGTGGTGAGCTGCGGCAGGCCCCTCACGGGCAATCGGGTCCGGATAGCGGATCCGGATTCCCACGCATTGTTGAATGAGGATGAAATCGGCGAGATCTGGATCGACGGGGAGAGCAAGTGCTCGGGTTACTGGCAACGTCCGGATCTCACCGAGGAGACCTTCCAGGCGCCAATCGGCCATGCTCCCGCCGACGGACATACCTATTTACGAACGGGCGACCTCGGTTTCCTCCACGAAGGCGAGTTGTACGTCTGCGGCCGCATCAAGGACCTTGTTATCATTCACGGCGTCAATTACTACCCTCAGGACATTGAGGCAATCGTGGAGACATCCTCCCCACAGGTTCGCAATGGATGTGTTGCGGTGTTTTCCGTGGAGGATGGCGGCGAGGCGCTAATCGTGGTGGCTGAGGTGAAGAGCAAACACTCCCTGCCTGATTTCGGGATCATTGCCCGTGCAATCCGGACGCAATACTATATCGAACCACACCGCATCGTCCTCGTCCATGGGCCGCGGACTATTCCCAGGACCACCTCCGGCAAAATCGCCCGCAGCCGCTGCCGCCAGGCGTGGCTGGAGGGGAAACTGTCGGTGATCGCGACCCATGAGAGGCCTCTTGAGGCACCTGCTGAAACCACAACAGGCGTAGATCGTTTCAGATATCCCATCCAGCTTTACAACCTTACGGGCCGTGAGAAATATACCTTTGCCGAACTCGGGATGGACTCGCTCACCATGGTAGAGTTCATTGGGAATATCAAGGAGCTGTTGCAGGAGAACGGTGCCGGCAAGTTAACGAATGGGGTCGACGTCCGGCTTTTCCAACGCTTGACCATTAAGGAATTCTACAAATTTCTGAAGAAATTTGAGCGGGCGCCCGCGAAGGCGATTCCGCTACTGGAACGCAAGATCAGGGAAGCCCGTGATGAGCTTGAGACCCATGATCGGCACTGTATGCGCGCCGACACCAGGATAAGACTTCCCAAGAGCGCCACCGACGCCATCAGGCGTCCCCTGACCGATATCCTCCTTACCGGAGCAACCGGGTTCTTTGGGCCCTTTCTGCTCACCAGCCTGCTACAGGAAACCGCATACACAATCCATGTATTGATACGGGCACGGGATGCGGATCACGGCATGGACCGCCTGCAGGATTCGCTGCGGCAGGCACGACTGTGGACAGATGAACTCGAGGAAGCGGTTCGTACCCGGGTGCGTTTCGTATGTGGAGATTTGTCCAGCGATCGTCTTGGCCTGGAAACGCGCCGGTGGGAATCCTTATCCAGGGAGGTCCAGGCCATCTGTCATAACGGCGCACTGGTAAACTACGTGCTGAACTACGATGCCATGAAACCGCACAACGTCAATGGCACGCGGGAACTCCTGCGGCTCGCTGCCAGCGGTGAGTGGAAGACCTTCCATCTGATTTCCAGCACCTTCATCCATGGCTGGTCGACGAAGGCAATCCTCCTTGAGACCGATAATAACGACGCTATGTCCAACCTTGATTTCGGTTATGCCCAAACCAAGTGGGTCGCGGAACAGTTGGCCCTGGCGGCGAAGAAATCCGGGCTTGATGTTCGCATTTACCGGCCCTCCTTGATATCGGCCTCGAACGATCGATTCGGGAGCAAGGATGATATCGTCGTCCGCTTGCTGGCCTTCATGATACGGCATGGTATCGCCGTAAACGCCCTGAACCAGATCAGCCTGCTGCCGGTAGATATCGTCGCGGATAATCTCGTTGCCATCCTCAGGATGCCACAGACCAGAGGCAACATCTTCCACATCACGGCGGATGAATACTACAATTTCAAAGATATCACCGCTGTGATAAACCGTCTCTACGGCTACCCGTTCCGTTATGTCGATGTCCCTGAGTTTATCGCGGAGATGAACAGGCTGTGCACACACGATGAGCCGGTGTACCCGTTGCTGGACTTTTTCAACCAGAACCACGAGAAAATCACGGCAATGCAGCACAAACGCTACAGCAACACCGGTTACCAGCTTGCCCGGGAGGAATCCGGCTGCTGCCGGGATGAACCACCACTGACCACTACGGTTTCATTGATCATAGACTCGATGCTCCAGCAGGGGATCATCGCAGAGCCACCGCGCGGTGAGGTGGCGGTGACAGGTGCGATGGACGTATCTTTGCCTCAGGAACACTGGACAAAGACGATGAACAGCCCCACGTAGACCAGCACCTGGAGCACCAGGAAGGCTGCGGGCCCGCGCCATGAGTATGCGGCACTGCCGTCCGCGGGACGCCGGTACGGCCGCAAAATAATCATGTAAATGATCAGGGCAAGTACCAGTCCGGCAAGGCCATCAAGTACGAAGTGTTGCTTGACGGTGCTGATCGAAACCAGGACCATTCCGACTCCCACAAATGTGATCACGCCATAGAAACGCCGCGCCTTTCCAGCAGAGCATGCCGCCAGCGTCGCAATGGAAAGATGCAGGGAAGGAAACAGATTGTAGGGCGGGTCGATACTATAGAGCAGCTTTACGCCCCAGTCCGAGAAACGTCCGGGGTCAAGGGCGGCCACGTCCACCCGCAGTCCATTCGAGGTGACCGGCCAGAGCATAAAGCAGATCAGTGACAGTATTATCACGGAAGCATAGGCAAAAGAGAGACGACGGAACAGCTGGCGACTCCGTACCGTAAACAGGGGAATAAGCGCGGCCGGAAAGATCCAGATGTAAACCCAGACCGTTTCGGCAACGAACGGAATGCGCTCGTCGAGCGAACTGGACAAATCCAGGGCCCGGGCCGGATCCGTGTTCAACCCTACGCCGAAGTAGCCCACCAGGAACAGGGCGGCAAGGCCCAGGGTGAGGGCGGTACGTTCCCAATGGGACCAGTTGGCGAAGCATTGTAACCGGAACCACGACGCTTGTAGCATCATGCCGTCTGTGCAGGAAGTGACGTTAACCCGCAGCTAGTATCCATCCAGAAAGAATAATTCTCGCCAGGACGCAAAGATCGCAATGTGATAAGTGATTGTTATTGAAAGTCATGTAAAAAATGCTTTCCTGGCACCTTTGCGAGAAAACTATCGACGTTTATGAATGGACACTCGTTACGGAGAGTGTAATTGCTCAGCTCTTGATTCATTTTCCGGTCGATTAGCCGGGCTCCCCCCACTCCCCATATCGAATTAGCCGTTGACAAAAAGAACCCGTATTCTACCCTCTGTCGAGCACCCTGTTAGCCTGACAAGGCGTGAATATTCCGGGACCGTATGTTACTGAAGGTAATGGACGAAGACAAACACTCCCCGGCATTGCGTTTTAACGAGTGCTCATACTCCATACATCAGCCGCCCGGGGAGAAACTGATGGGAATGATCAGGATCATATTCATCGCAACAGCCGTTTGTTACGTGCCTGCACCAGTGGCTCAGGCTGACGTCGCCACAAACCTGGCACGAGGCGATGAGGCCATGGCCCAACGCGCCGAGGGGCACAGCGGGAGTCATGCCCTGCCCGGGCCAATCGGCAAGGCTGTCGCAGCCTACGAGGAGGCTGTCGCTGCCGAGCCGGAAAACCTCGAGGCCCGGGTAAAGCTTCTCAAGGCCCTCTATTTCCAGGGAAAGTTCACCAGAAACGCGTGTAAGGATCAGCTCGCAATCTTTGGGCACGCCCTGGATCTGGCCGCTGAGGGGGTGCGTCAACTCTCGCGCGGATTCGACGACCCTTCCCCCCGCGAGAACAACCGCGCCCGTCTGCTGGCTCACCTTACCGGTCAGCGTTATGCGGTGGGGATTTATTTCTGGGCCGCTGTGCACCAGGGTCTCTGGAGCCGCTGCCGCGGGGCACTCCTCTCCCTCAAAAAGGTCCGTGATTATGCGGAGGTCGTCATTGCTCTGGACGAACACTACGAGAATGCCGGCGGTCACAGAGTCCTGGGCAGATTGTACATGCAGACACCGAAGATCCCGATTATCACAGGCTGGGTCGACCGCAAGTTGGCGATCCGGGAACTCGAGAAAGCGACACAGCTCGCACCCGATGATCTCCTGGGTCAACTCTTCCTGGCTGAAGCGCTACTGAAGTTCGCCCCCGGCCGCCGTCACGAAGCATTGGACAGATTGCACGTGCTGGCGCAAACGCCACCGCATCCGGAATTACTGGTCGAAGAGACCGAGGCAATAGAGGATGCCTTGCAACTCCTTGCCGGGAACCAGCAATGAGGCCTACGACGATCTCATCCGGGGCGTCAGCAGGGTAGCCGCTATGTCGTTGCTGGCGCTTATGAAGGGCCGCAGGGGGAAGAGCGGATTTGGTTATGCATCGACCGCTGAAGAGGTCACTGAAGGTATCGATCTCAGCGGCCGCTGCGCGCTCATTACCGGCGTCAATTCCGGGCTCGGGAGAGAGACAGCTCGCGTTCTTGCTTTGCGCGGGGCGCACATCATTGGCGCCGCCCGCACGATTGAGAAAGCGCGTGATGCCTGCGTCCGGATCGGACCGCATACTACCCCGGTGGTCTGTGAACTCTCCGATCCTGCTGCGGTCAGGGCATGCGTTAATGAGGTTAAGCTGCTCGGCCGGCCAATCGACATGCTGATCTGCAACGCCGGGATAATGGCGCTTCCCAAGCTCCAGCAGAAGTACGGCATCGAACTGCAGTTCTTCACCAATCACATCGGCCACTTCGGATTGGTGACCGGGCTTCTGGACGCGCTTTCTGATAGCGGCCGGGTGGTGGTGCTATCGAGCTATGCCCACAAGATTGCGCCGCGCGAAGGCATTCAGTTCGAAAACCTGTCGGGAGAGAGCGGCTACCGGAAGTGGCGCGCCTACGGTCAATCGAAACTCGCCAATTTGCTGTTCGCAGTCGAGCTGGCGCGCCGTTTCGCAGGCACTCAACGCAGCGCTAATGCGGTCCATCCCGGGGTTATCCGCACGGATCTGAACCGCCATCTGGGCAGTATTGTGAACGCCGTGTACGCGATTACGGCACCGCTCTTCACCAAATCCGTGGCGCAGGGCGCGGCCACAAGCTGCTACGTGGCCACCAGTCCGCAAATTACCGGACTGAACGGCAAGTACTTCGCCGACTGCAACCTCGCTAAGACAAGCCACCATGGAAAAGATGCTGAGATGGCCAACCGCCTGTGGGGGGTTTCTGAAGAGATCCTGGCCCGTGCCAGCCGGAACGCCGCTGAATAAGCAGATAATATTCAGGTTAGACTATGTACCACCAATCCACTCCGCAATTTTGGCTCAAACCAGGTCGTCTTTGGCGGCATGATATTGCCGCTGTCTGCAATGGCCATCAACTGCTGCATGGAAACGGGAAACATGGCAAAGGCGACTGCCATCTCTCCACTATCCACCCGGCGTTCAAGTTCCTGCAGGCCGCGAATACCACCGACAAAATCGATGCGTTCATCGGTCCTCAGATCATGAATATTCAAAACGGGTTTCAGGATCTGCTGTGACAGGATGGTCACATCCAGCACGCCGATGGGATCATCATCGTCATAGGCGCCAGGTCTGGCTTTTAATGTATACCAGTTTCCATCCAGGTACATCCCCATTTCGTGAAGTGCTTTCGGCTTGCAGGCTTTTTGCCCGATTTTTTCTACGCAATAGGCCTTGCTGAGGGCACCGATAAATGACCCGGGATCCAGCCCGTTGATATCCCTAATCACCCTGTTATAGTCAAGTATTGACAATTGATTGTCCGGGAAGTGAACCGCCAGAAAAAAGTTATATTCTTCATCACCGCTATGCTGCGGGTTCTCACCCTTCAGATCATTGCCTGCCAGTGCCGCGGCGGCGGTGCGGTGATGTCCGTCTGCCACATAGGTGGCCGGCATTTTTTTAAACTCCTCAATAATAGTGCCGATGGTTTTCTGATGTTTGATCACCCATAAACGGTGCCGGACCCTGTCATCGGCCGTAAAATCGTAGACCGCCTCGTCTGTTTTGATATTTTCAACAATATTGTCCAATCTCTTCACCGCTTTATAGGCAAAAAATACCGGTTCTGCATTCACCATGGAAACACGCACATGGTTTTTGCGGTCCGTCTCCTTGTCCGGACGGGTCAGTTCGTGTTTTTTTATTTTGCCGCTCAGATAATCTTCCACAGCGGCACAGGCGACAATGCCCGTCTGGGTACGGTCATCCATCGTCAGTTCATAGACATAGAGACAATCCTCCTGGTCCTGTATAAAAATTCCCCTGTCAACCATTGACTGGAAATTGTCTCTGCCCGCTTCATAAACTTCGCGGCAGTACGGATGCGTCCCTTCAGGGAACGTAATCTCGGGTTTGATCACGGTCAAAAAGGAGTAGGGATTCCCTTGAGCCGCCTCCCTGGCCTCCCTGGAATCCAGGACATCGTAGGGCCGGCATGCAACCTGACTGGCACGTTCCCTGACGGGCCTGATCCCTTTGAACGCCTTGATCTTCAAGTCCTAAACAGTGGTGCCAGTACAGCAGCCGCTGAACAGACGCCGGTTCTGGTCACAGGCTTACCTGCATGACCTTGCTGATTGCGTCAATATTCTCCAGCTTGTGCATCAGATCGTTTTCCAAAGGTCCGGAGATACCCAATACGGCAACGGCCTTGTCACTGCCATTGACGATACCCAGTTGCATGCGCGAGATATTGACATGATGTTCAGCGAGCAAACTGCTGATGGCCGCAATAACGCCAGGTTGGTCCCGGTGACGGGTCAATAACAGATGACCCTCCAGCACCGCCTCGATCTCATAATCGTTAATCCGCACCAGGCGTGGATGACGCCTGTCGAACAAGGTCCCCTCCACCGTTGTCGTTTTGCCACCGCAATGGACACAGATGCTCACCGTGGAGTGATAATCAGGGTGTTCCTGACAGCGGGTTTCAGACAGGCTGATGCCCTGTTGTCTGGCAATATGAGAGGCATTCACACGATTAACAGGCACGGACATATGGGTGCTTAAAAAGCCGACCAGTCCCTCGCTACTAATTGAGTGTATGTCCCGTTCAGCGGCTTCACCGCACAGGGAGATTTCGATTTGCTTGATCGGTTGCAGAATCATCGGCCCCAACAGTTTTCCAAGCCGTCTCACCAGTATCAGATACGGCTGTAATTTGATGAGTTCATCAGAAGAGACCGGCGGCAGATTGATGGCGTTGATCGGTTCTCTGGTTTGCAGATAGACGGCAACTTGCTGCGCGATTTCAAGGGCGGCCGCGGTTTGTGCCTCATGGGTGGAGGCCCCGAGATGTGGCGTAAGCACAATATTATCGAGTGTCAGTAACGGCGAATCCAGCGGCGGCTCATGTTCGTAGACATCCATGGCGGCGCCTGCCAGATGGCCCGACTTCAGCGCTTCATACAGCGCCTGCTCATCGACCAGTCCTCCTCTGGCACAGTTGATCAGTCTCGCCCCAGGCTTCATGGCAGCAATCCTTTCCGCATTCAGTAAACCGCGTGTTTTATCGTTTACCGGACAATGCAGTGTCAGGTAATCCGATGTCTTCACGAGTTCGTCAATATCGACAGCTGTGATCCCGTCTGCAGTAAACACCTCTGTCGTCACAAACGGGTCATAAGCAGCAACCTGCATCTTCAGGGCCTTGGCCCGGTCCGCCACAATCCGTCCTATATTGCCATAACCGACGATCCCCAGGCGTTTACCGGCCAGCTCCGCACCCATGAAGGTGGTGCGATTCCACTCACCGGCCTTCACCGAACGATCGGCCTGAGGCAGATTACGGCTGAGGGAAAGAATGTGGGCAATACTCAGTTCGGCCGTTGTCGTGGCATTGGCGTTTGGCGTATTCAACACGGCAATGCCCCGCTCCGTAGCGCGTTCCACATCGATATTATCAACCCCAATGCCGGCACGGCCGATCACCTCGAGGCGGTCCGCAGCATCGATAACCGGTGCAGTAACTTTAGTGGCGCTGCGTACCAGCACGGCATGATATTTTGGAATGATATTTTTAAGCTGGCGTTCATCAAGACCGGTCTTGCAATCGACCTGGAAGCCGGCCTGATCGTTCAGATAATCAATACCGGGTGCTGCGATGCTGTCCGCAACGAGAATGTATTTTTCCATTACTGCGCGATTATCGGATCAAGAGCAAATTCCTATTTTCGGATATTACTATATTCCATGCAGGACAGTTTCGACCCTGTTGGCGAGAGCGTGCACTAATGAATCAACCTGTGCCCTGTCCCGGCCCTCCACCATTACCCGGATAAGCGGTTCCGTGCCTGAGGGCCGTAATAGAACACGTCCATGTTCTCCCAGTTCATCTTCAGCTTCCCGGATTGCCCGATCTATTTCCGGATATTCATTCAGATTGATGTGTGATTGCAATTTTACGTTCAATAATTTTTGCGGGAATTTTTGCATATCACTTTTTAGCTCATGCAAGGATTGCCCGCTTTCGATCATCGTCTCCATGACCTGTAATGCTGTGATAATCCCGTCGCCTGTGGAGGTCAGGTTCAGGTTGATGATATGACCGGATGATTCACCGCCGAGTTTGAGGTCCCGGGACAACAACATCTCCATGATATATCGATCCCCGACCCTTGCCCGTAAAAATTCCAGATCCAATGCATTAACCGCCTGCTCCAGGCCAAGATTACTCATCTGCGTGCCGACCACGGCGCCATTAATAGTATCCAGTTTTGCCCTGGCAATGATATATAAAGCTTCGTCACCATCCACCAGTTCCCCTTTATGATCCACCATGATCAGGCGGTCCCCGTCACCGTCCAGTGCAATACCGATGTCGGCCCCGGTTTCATTGACAAGCTCTCTTAACATCTCCGGTTTGAGCGCGCCGCACTCCTCATTTATGTTGAGACCATCCGGTTCTACACCGATAGAGACGACGCTGGCGCCAAGCTCCTCAAATACCTTGGGAACGATATGGTAGGTTGCCCCATGGGCGCAATCAACCACCACATCCAGCCCCTTAAAATCAATTTCCTGATTTATCCTGCTCTTGCAGAACTCAATATAGCGCCTGGCGGCATCAGGAACCCGCAAGGCCTTGCCCAGATGCCTCGAATAAACGCTCTTCATCGGTTGCTCCAGTTCCTTTTCTATGTCAACTTCAATCTCATCCGCAAACTTGGTGCCATCGGCAGAAAAGAATTTGATGCCGTTGTCGTAGTACGGATTATGCGAGGCGCTGATCACGATCCCTCCCCGGGCGCGGGTATTTTTTGTCAGGAAGGCGATGCCGGGTGTGGGCATTGGACCCAGCAGGCGAATATCGACGCCCGCGGCAGATAATCCTGCCTCCAGGGCAGATTCGAACATATAGCCTGAAATCCGGGTATCTTTACCGATTAGAACAGGCCCACTTCCGGTTTTGGCGAGCACGCGTCCTGCGGCCCATCCCAGTTTCATGACAAAATCAGGGGTAATCGGGCCCTCACCGACACTCCCTCGAATTCCGTCAGTCCCGAAATACTTTCTTGTTGTGGTAATCTCTTAATCCCCTGAAATGGCCAATGATATTATTGTAAAATCCAATGTCTATTGGTCCGGCTACAAAAGCCCGGTAAAAAAACAGATATTAGTCCAGAGAAACTCTGGCTTAATCAAAGCTTCCTTAGGTTAATTTATACCTGAATGCACAGAGTTTCCATGGGCAGGGCGTGGTCACTTCATGCTTCAGGCAGGCTTGGCAGGTCCACTGACCGGAGGTTGGTTCGCGGGCTTAATGTCACTATCCACGGCCTTGATCTCATTTGTCTGACCGGAAGAGCTGTTTTCATCATCGTTCCAGCCTGCTGGAGGACGTGGTGCTTTACCTGCCATGATTTCATTGATCTGTTCTGCATCGATTGTTTCATATTTCATGAGTGCCTCCGCCATTAACTCCAGCTTATCCCTGTTGTCCTTGAGTATGGTCTCGGCACGGGCGTAGTTCTGATCAATAATATTGCGAATTTCCTCATCAATGACATGTGCTGTTTCATCCGAGATGTCCTTGTGCTTGGTAACGGAATGCCCCAGGAATATTTCGCCCTCTTCCTCACTGTAGGTCAAAGGCCCGAGACGCTCCGATAACCCCCATTTCGTCACCATATTGCGTGCAATATCCGTAGCCCGTTGTATATCGTTGCTGGCGCCGGTGGTCACGGCATCTGCTCCAAAAACCAGCTCCTCGGCAATGCGGCCGCCAAACATGCTGCAGATCTGACTTTCAAGTAACTGTTTGCTGTAACTCAGACGGTCTTCCTCCGGCAAGAACATGGTCACGCCCAGGGCGCGGCCACGGGGAATGATCGTCACTTTATAGACCGGATCGTGTTCGGGCATCAGGCGGCCAACGATTGCATGACCGGCTTCGTGGTAGGCCGTAAGCCGCTTCTCTTTCTCGCTCATGACCATGGAACGCCGCTCTGCGCCCATCATCACTTTATCCTTGGCCCGTTCAAACTCCTCCATACCCACCAGCTTCTTATCCGCCCTGGCTGCCAGCAAGGCCGCCTCGTTGGCCAGATTCGCCAGATCCGCCCCGGAAAAGCCAGGCGTCCCGCGAGCGATGATACTGGGCTTCACATCATCGTCGATTGCAACCTTGCGCATATGCACCTTGAGGATCTGTTCCCGCCCACGGATATCCGGTAACGGTACCACCACCTGGCGGTCAAACCGCCCGGGGCGCAACAGGGCCGGATCCAACACATCCGGCCGGTTGGTGGCGGCGATAACAATCACTCCTTCATTCCCTTCGAAGCCGTCCATTTCAACCAATAACTGATTCAGGGTCTGCTCGCGTTCATCATGCCCGCCGCCCAGGCCGGCGCCACGGTGACGGCCGACGGCATCAATCTCGTCGATAAAAATAATACACGGGGCATGTTTCTTTGCCTGCTCGAACATATCCCGCACGCGCGATGCACCGACACCAACGAACATTTCCACAAAATCGGAACCGGAGATGGTAAAGAACGGCACTTTTGCCTCGCCGGCGATGGCTTTTGCCAACAAGGTCTTGCCGGTCCCCGGTGATCCGACCAGCAGGACACCAGAGGGGCTCTTGCCACCGAGTTTCTGAAACTTGCCAGGATCGCGCAAAAACTCAACAAGTTCTACGACCTCCTCTTTCGCCTCTTCTACCCCGGCGACATCATTGAAGGTGATGCGAACCTGATCTTCACCCAGGAGCCGCGCCCGGCTCTTGCCGAATGACAAGGCGCCGCGGCCACCGCCACCACCCTGCATCTGGCGCATAAAATAGATCCAGATCCCGAGTAGGAGCAGCATCGGAAACCAGGAGATAAAGGCATGTGCCCAAAAGGAGTTCTTGTTGGGCTCGGAGCCGATGATAGTGACTTTGTTGTCCAGCAAGGTACCGATCAAGGCATCATAGCTGGTCTCCGGACTATAGGTTGTGATACGGGATCCATCAAAAAGCTGGCCCTTGATGGTACTCCCTTCGATGGTCACCTTCTCGACCCGGCCTGACTTAACATCCTCTATGAACTGCGAATAGGGAACATCTCCAGCCAGGGTCGGGGCACCAAAATTCTGGAATACCATCATCAATACCAGTGCGATGATGATCCAGAGCACCAGATTTTTTGCCATATCGTTCACGCAACGTTCTCTTGAAACACCTTTAAAATAACCATCTCTTATCTCTCAATACTATACAACATAACCCCTGGCCAATATATAAAATTCACGGGAACTGTTCCGGGATGCTTCTGGCTTACGAGTCATAACTCTTTGAAATCGCTCCATAACTTCCCGCTTGAATGCGTCCGTTCCCTGACCTTGAAAAAGTTTAATCAACATGTCTCCCCCGGGCCTCAAAACCCGGTTTGAAAAATCATATACGAGATCGGCAAGCAACATGCTACGCGCCTGGTCGGTACTCCTTATACCGGATAAGTTGGGGGCCATATCTGAAATTACAAGGTCTGCGATGCCGTCCGGGAGCACCTCGATGCACTTTTCAAATACACTGGCATCGGTAAAATCGCCCTTAATCGTCACCACATCAGTTAATGGCGCCATATCCAGAACATCAACTGCAATGACTTTCCCCCGAGAGCCTACACGCTGATGAACGTACTGTGACCAACTCCCCGGAGCCGCTCCCAAATCGACCACAACCTGTCCCGGCAGGAACAGCCTGTCCCGGTGGTCGATCTGCATGAGTTTATAGGCAGCCCGGGAACGGTAGTTCGAGCAGCGTGCCTGTTTGACAAATTGATCGCGGGAATGCGTCTGCATCCAGTGCTTGCTGTTCCTGGACATGCCTAACCTGCATAGTGCCCGCAGCCTGCCCTGAGGATGAACAACTCGGCCGCAAGCGACTGGCTTTCAGTGTAATAGTTATTCATATCACTTATCGCACTCCAACTCGTAGGCAAGCACCCGGGATTTTCATTCGTTATTTTAAACTTTGGGTCTTCAGCAGAATCTGTGGGTTGATATATAAACAGTAGCCCGTCA
>JBHHYN010000012.1:0-40579 GCA_046757565.1 Gammaproteobacteria bacterium
ATTTTCTGCGCTGATTTATGTCTGTTTGCTGTCATTAATCCACGTTCTAAAATAGCTGTTCCGGTATCTGCGCGTTGCTGCCTGTTTTGTTTCGTTCGGTCTGTTCACCGGAATGGGCTGGCGCATTCTCTACCCTAAAGGTTTCAAAGAACGAATTCGGGTCATCGGCCTTTGCCGGCTTACCCGTATCACGGTCGATGCGCACATCAACCAGGCCCGGGGGCCTGTCAATTATGGATTCGGTGATATCCTCAAGCGCAACACGCATGTAGTCAATCCACATAGGTAGTGCCGCGCGGGCGCCTGTTTCCCCCCTGCCCAGAAGCTTATTAAATTTATCAAACCCCACCCAGGTGACGGTAACAATAGAAGAGTTATAACCGGCAAACCATGCATCACGCTGGTCATTGGTTGTCCCGGTTTTTCCTGACAGATCCCGGCGATGCAAAACCCTGGCCTTTCTCCCCGTGCCATTTTGTATGACGTTTCTCGTCAATGAATTCATAATCCATATATTCTGCGGGTTGATAACCCTTTCTGCATAGTGTCTGGTGGGTTTATTAGGGCTGCCGGTTTCCTGTGGTTGCGCCTTCTCTGCCTGGTCTGATCCCTCCCCGGATTCCCGGGGCGGGGTTTCATCCCGTCGTTGCTGCCCGGCTAACGGACGCTCGCAGTCACTGCATGCGACTAAAGGACTAGCCTCGAATACGGTTCCACCGTTATAGGACTCAATGCGCTCAATAAAATAGGGCTCGATACGAAAGCCACCGTTCGCCAGCACACAATAAGATGTCGCGAGTTGCCATGGACTAACTGCCCCGCTGCCAAGGGCCAGAGAGAGGTTATGGGGAAGTTGCCTGGTATCAAAGCCAAATTTGGCAAGATGCGCCAGGGCGAAGGGTACTCCGATGGCATGTAACAGGCGGATTGATACAAGGTTAAGTGAGTGTGTTATGGCTTCCCTCAGCCGTGTTGGCCCCCTGGTTTTTTTATTGTAATTCTCCGGCCGCCAGATATCTTCTATGCCGGGATCATTAAATACCACGGGGGCGTCATTGATGAGACTGGCCGCCGTAAAACCTGCTTCAAGCGCGGCGGAATATATAAATGGTTTGAAACTTGAACCGGGTTGACGCAGGGCCTGCGTAACCCGGTTGAATTTACTGCGTTGAAAATCGAATCCGCCTGTTAAGGCAACTGTTGACCCATTTTCAGGTTTCATTGATACGAGTCCGCCTTCTACATCCGGGAGTTGGGTAAGTTTCCACTTTCCCTCATCATCTTGAACGGCCCTGATGACGTCACCGACCTGGAAAACATCGGCGGCTGTTTCCGGCATGGGTCCACGGCGGTTTTCCGTAACATATTTTCGCGCCCACTTGAATCCAGCCCAGTCAATCTCTATTTGTCCTGTTTCGGCTATGTTTGCCGTCACCGATTTATCGTTCACTTCGGTTACGAGTGCCGGGAACAAGCCGCCAATAACACTAAATGTCTCCATGAGTTGTTGTCTGGACCCAGTGTCGGCATCCTCACGAAGATCGAAGTGCGCTTCGGGCCCCCGGTATCCATGTCTTTTATCGTATGCCAGCAAGGCCCGGCGCAGGGCATCGTTTGCGGCTATCTGGTTTTTGCTGTGGATAGTCGTAAATATTTTGTATCCATTGCTATAAACCTTCTCTCCATACTCCTCTATGAGTTGCTTGCGTACCATTTCCGCGACATAAGGGGCCTCAATCTCAATATCCGGGTTGTGCAGACTGGCCGTAACAGGCGCATGCATGGCGTTATCAAATTGTTGTTTACTGATATAGCCCTTTTCCAGCATACGTCCCAGGACATAATTCCGCCGCTTAATTGCCCGTTCGGGGTTGGTCACAGGATTAGTCGTAGAAGGTGCTTTGGGGAGGCCGGCGATCATTGCTATCTGCTGCAGATTCAAGTCATTGACTTCATCCCCATAATAGACGTGCGCCGCTGCCCCGACACCATAGGCGCGTTGCCCGAGATAGATTTTGTTCAGGTAGAGTTCAAGTATTTCATCCTTGTTTAACTCACGCTCTATCTTCAGGGCCAAAAATATTTCATTTATTTTACGCAGGTAGGATTTTTTGCGGCTGAGAAAAAAATTACGCGCTACCTGCATGGTGATGGTACTCCCACCCTGTGTCTTTTTGCCGGTCTTAATCAGGTTAATGGCGGCACGTAAAATCCCTTGCCAATCGACTCCCGGGTGTTGATAGAAGCGATCATCCTCCGCGGCAAGAAATGCATCGATGAGTTGTTGCGGGACCTCGTCAATCGCTACCGGGGCACGGCGTTTTTCCCCATATTCTGCTATCAGGGCATGATCCTGCGTATAAACCTTCAACGGTATCTGCATCCTGATATCTTTCAAGGTCTCGATGTCCGGCAGGCCGGGTATGATATACAGGCTTATGACCGCTATGGTGAGTAGTCCGAGGAGCAGCAAAAAGAGGATAAGATTAAAGGTAAACCTCAACATATTGTGTAGTTTAAACGAATATTATCCAATATATGCTGTTTTCCAGGATAATTGTAAAAAACAGGTGTTTTTTTAGGGGAAACATTGAAAATGGTTTACTCGTTAAAATTGTTGTTGACTCCAGTTGCGGATAGAAGTTAATGTTGTATTATATGAATGATATATAACTAGCCACGACAAAAGGAAAAAACTGTGTTTCCGTTCAAGAAAAAAGCAACGCCGGTAGTTGGTGTCGATATTAGCGCAACTGCAATTAAGTTGCTCGAACTGAGTCGCGGCGGCACCAGATATCGTGTGGAAAGTTATGCGGTCGAACCGCTACCTCCAAATTCAGTGGTGGATAAAAATATAACCGATATAGATGCTGTCGGCGAGGCGATTAGACGGGCAGTTAAAAAGTCCGGCACCAAAACCAAACAGGCCGCTGCCGCTGTTGCCGGCTCAGCGGTGATTACCAAGATCATCAATATGCCTGCCGATCTGTCGGAAAGCGATTTGGAAAACCAGATTCAGGTCGAGGCCGACCAGTATATTCCTTTCCCCCTGGAAGAGGTGGCAATGGATTTCGAGGTAATTGGTCCCACGGCAGATAACCCGGAAAGGGTTGACGTACTGCTTGCCGCCTCCAGGAGTGACAATGTCGATGTCCGGGTAGGAGCTTTGGAGCTGGGCGGCTTGTCGGCCAAAGTCATCGATGTTGAGGCATTTTCCCTGGAGAACACCGTCTCGATGCTCGCGGCGAACCTTTTTGATGGGGGTGAAGAACAGATCATCGCCGTTGCCGATATAGGATCTTCCGTGACCACTTTCAGTGTGTTTGAGAATCTGAAGATCGTTTATTCCAGAGAACAACAGTTTGGAGGAGCGCAACTGACGGAAGATATCCAGCGGCGTTATGGTCTCTCTTATGAGGAGGCAGGCCTTGCCAAGCGTCAGGGTGGTTTGCCGGAAAACTATGTGCCTGAAGTGTTGGATCCGTTCAAGGAATCCATGGGTCAACAGATAAGCCGTGCCCAGCAGTTTTTCTTCTCTTCCAGTCAGATCGCGAATATCGATCACCTTATCCTGGCGGGAGGCTGTGCCTCGATTGAAGGTATCGCCGGGCTGGTTGAATCCAAGATCGGCGTACCGACCTTCGTCGCAAATCCCTTTGCCGATATGTCGGTATCCTCGCGTGTCCCGACCCAATCGTTAAGTAACGACGCCCCCGCTTTGATGGTTTCCTGCGGGTTGGCCTTGAGAGGATTTGACTGATGGCGCGGATTAATCTACTGCCGTGGCGTGAGGCCCTGCGAAATGAAAAGCAGCAGGAATTTTTTATCATGCTGGGTGTATTTGCAGCAATCACAGCCGGTATACTGGGCGCAATCCATTTTTATAACACGCAACTGATTGAGCATCAGCAGTTGCGGAATAATTTCCTTACTGAACAAACGAAGTTACTGGAAAAGAAAATTGTGGAAATAAAGGAACTGGAAAAGGAGAAACAGAGACTTTTGGACCGAATGCGCGCTATCGAACAGCTGCAAGGCAACAGACCGCTAATTGTCCGTTTTTTCGACGAGTTGATTTCGAGCCTGCCCGAAGGGGTCAGCGTGACATCGATTACACAAAAGGGCCAGAGCGTTACTATTGTTGGTGAGGCACAGTCCAATGCCCGGGTATCTTCATTCATGCGCAAACTGGACGCTTCCAAATGGTTAAAGGACCCACAGCTCGACATCATTCAGGCGAAAAACGAGAGTGGCACCCGCATCAGTAATTTCACCTTGCGCTTTACACAGGTCATTCCCAAGGCCTCTGATGAGGAAGAGGACGCATGAGTTTTATAGACGACATTAAGAATCTGGATCCGAATAACCCCGGCGTTTGGCCGCTACCGATCCAATTAGTCGCCATCGCGATTGCCTGTGCAGCTATTCTGTATGGGGGATGGTATCTCGATATCAGTAAACAGCGGGAATCTCTTGCTGCTGAAGTGAGTAAGGAAAAAGAACTTCATAACGCATTCGAGTTAAAGCAAAGGAAAGCGGCTAACCTCAAGGCATTAAAGGAGCAGATGAAAGAGATGGAGCAATCGTTTGGCGATATGATTAGACAGTTACCAAACAAGACCGAAGTGGCCGGGTTGATTGTTGATATTTCACAGACCGGCCTCGCTGCCGGCCTGGAATTTGACCTTTTTCAGCCACAAAAAGAAAAACAAAGCGAGTTCTATTCCGAACTGCCAATCAACATTAGTGTCAAGGGTACTTATCATCAACTCGGCGACTTTATTAGTGGCATCGCTTCTCTGCCCAGAATTGTAACGACACACGATATCAGCATTAAACGTGGGGGAAAGAATACTGATCTGCTGACTATGACGGCCATTGCCAAAACTTACCGTGCTATCGAAGAAGAAGAGTGAATATGAACAAAACGGCTGCACATAAAATATTTTCTAATCTTCATCTTTTCCCGTTACTGTTGGTTATCGGCGGTTGTGTCTCGAATGATATCAGCGATCTTGAACAATGGACTGACGGGGTCCTGGCGAGGCCGGGTGGACGTATTAAGCCGGTGCCGGAGATTAAACCCTATGAAGCCTATACCTACAAATCGGGAAAAGAAGAGAAAAGGGATCCGTTTCAATCCTTTTATCAGCAACGTAATGAAGAAGTGGCAAATGTCGACAAAAATGCCGGTCTTACCAAAGAGATGGAGAGGGAAATTCGAAACCGCAACCGTGAAGAACTGGAACAGTTTGAGCTTGACAGCCTGAAGATGGTCGGAACAATGCAGAATGAGGATAATAATTGGGGAATTATTCTGGATCCTGATGGAACGGTCCACCGGGTGAAAACCGGTAATTATATGGGAAGGCATATCGGCAAGATTGTCAATATATACGGGGACCGAATCGAATTACGCGAGATCATTCAAAACAACAAGGGGCGATGGGAGGAGCGACAAGCAGCTATTGCCCTGAGTGAAGAAGAGTAATCCATGGGGTAGAAACGATGACTTTCAACAGAGAAAAGAGATTTGTCAAACAGACGGGTTTCATGGCCAGATCTACAGGGCAGGCCATATTACTTTTTGTTTGTGTCCTGGCCGTTAAACCGGTACTGGCAGCGGTGACTCTGGACGATGTAGGTTTTTCGTCACTGCCTGGTGACAGGGTCCAGATCAATCTAAAATTTTCCGAAGCGCTACAGGAAGAGCCGGTCAATTTTACTATCGACAATCCGGCCAGAATAGCGATTGATTTACCTGGTGTTGCCTCAAATCTTGCTAAAAAGAGTCAAACTATTGGTTTAGGTATGGCGCATAGTCTGGCTGCGGTGGAAGCATCCGGCAGGACGCGGGTAGTGGTCAATCTGGTGCGTCCGGTTTCCTATGACATCCGTCTACAGGATAACCTGTTGGTGTTGACTCTGGAGAAGGGTGTCACATCCGAGGTACAAACTGCCGGCAGGGCCGCTCCGTCAACGTATAAAGCCACCGCAACCACTTCACAGGCCCGAATTGAAAATATAGATTTCAGGCGAGGTGATTCCGGAGAAGGCAGGATAATTATCACACTTTCCGATCCGGCCATAGGAGTGAATATGGGGCAGGAGTCGGGGCAGATAGTCGTTGATTTTCTTGCAACGAATCTGCCTGAGGAACTGGATCGGCGGCTGGACGTTATTGATTTTGCCACACCGGTCAAGGAGATCGATACTTCTACCTATGGCGACGGGACGCGCATGCTGATATCTACGATAAACGATCAATATGATCATCTGGCTTACCAGGCAGGTAATGTCTTTACCATTGAGGTGAGACCGTTATCCAAGGCGGAACAGGAAGCCGCCAAGAAATCGAAATTTGGCTATACGGGTGAACGCCTCTCCCTGAATTTTCAGAACATTGAGGTGCGGGCTGTATTGCAACTCATCGCGGATTTTACCGGATTCAACCTGGTAGCAACGGATACCGTTACCGGTAGTGTGACATTGCGGCTTAAGAATGTGCCCTGGGACCAGGCCCTGGACATCATTTTACGTTCCAGGGGGCTTGGAATGCGCAAGACCGGCAACGTGATGCTGGTTGCGCCGCAGGCCGAGATCGCAGCCAGGGAGAAGCTGGAGCTTGAATCGGCAAAACAGGTTGAAGAACTCGCCCCTCTGCGTACGGAATTCATCCAGATCAACTACGCCAAAGCATCGGATCTCGAGGCTTTAATCAACAAGGGCGATAACAATCTGTTATCTGACCGGGGTAATGTTTCGATCGATGATCGCACCAATACATTGATCGTACAGGACGTGTCCAGTAGTCTGGAGGCCATACGCAATATGATTGTCAAACTGGATATCCCCATACGTCAGGTCATGATTGAGTCCCGTATTGTCAATGCAGATGAAAATTTTACCAAGGATCTTGGTATCCGGTTTGGTTACAGCAAGGCGACTGCGCCGGCTGCAGCGGATAATACCGTGGCCACGGTAGGCAGCAATGCCAACCTTTCCCTTGCTCCGACAACCGATAATTTTCTGGTAAATCTTCCGGTCCCCGGTGCTACGACCAACATCGGGCTCGCGGTGGGTAAGGTTGGTTCCTATCTCCTGCAACTGGAATTGTCGGCTTTGCTGGCCGAAGGCCGCGGTGAAGATATTGCCAATCCAAAAATAATCACCGCCAACCAGTCAGAAGCGATAATTGAATCGGGTGTCGAAATTCCGTTCCAGGAGGCATCATCCAGCGGCGCCACCTCGGTATCTTTCAAAAAGGCGGTATTGGCGCTCAGGGTGACACCACAGATCACACCGGATAACAGGGTATTGCTTGATTTAAGCGTTAACCAGGATACGCGAGGTTCACCCGATGTTCTGGGTGTCCCACCCATCAATACCAGAAATGTTACCACACAGGTTCTGGTCAACGACGGTGAGACAGTTGTGCTGGGGGGTGTCTATAGTCAGACTGACAGGACATCATTGGATCGTGTCCCGTTCTTCGGTGATCTCCCCTATCTCGGATTCCTTTTCAGAAAAAACAGGGTGGAGAAAAACAAGACGGAGTTATTGATATTTGTAACGCCTAAGATACTTAAAGAAGATTTAAAGATTTAACCCTTATATGTCCCTTGAGAAAAGATGTAGCCGCCGGCGGCTACATCTTTTTTTATTGTTTTCCTGTAATATTTTATCCTGTTGCGCATATACATATTAATCAGCTATTACAGCAGGTAGTGTGTTGTCATGTGCACCGTTTGTATTGGTGATTCTAATCATTTGAGTATCAATTACGTAAACCAGGAGTCTGTCGGACTTATGATGAATTTACTCGGTTTTAGCTCCTGCGTCGCTCTATCTCCTGCGTCCATGCAGTCGTGCGGCGGCAGGGATAGCGGCCCAAAACACCCTGATTTTTCGTTACGTAGTTACCACTATGCGCCTCAAAATCATGCCATTTTGGCACCGCTTCCCTACCTGCTCGCTACAATCCCCCTAAGTCCGACAGACTCCTAATCCGGGTTATTTTGGCCGACTCGAAAAATATTTTTTTAATAGGCCCTATGGGCGCTGGAAAGACCACCATTGGTCGGCAACTGGCCGAACGAATGGGAAATAAATTTGTTGACTCCGATAGTGAAATCGAAGACAGGACCGGCGCTAATATCGATCTGATCTTTGAGATTGAAGGAGAGGCCGGGTTTAGAAAACGCGAGGGCCGTGTGATAGAGGATCTTACAGCCCTTAAAGGCATTGTCCTGGCCACTGGTGGCGGCGCAGTCCTTGATCCAGGGAACAGGGAGCGTCTCAGGCAGAGAGGTACAGTGGTTTATCTCAAGACTTCGCCCCGGCAATTGTTGAAGAGGACAAATTGGGACCGGAACAGACCTTTATTGCAAACCGATGATCGGTTGGGCAGGATTGAGGAACTGTTAAATATCAGGGGGCCCTTGTATGAAGGGCTTGCTGATCTAATAATTACCACAGGCGAACGTTCTATCAAACAGGTTGTCGACGAAATCTTCAATACGCTTAAACTGCAATGCAGGAAATAACAGTAGATTTAGGAAGTAGAAGCTATCCGGTTTTCATTGGTAAAGGGATCTCCTCTTCCCATGAATTATTGGCTGATTTGATAAATACTTCCCAGGTCCTGGTTGTCACAAATAAAACCATAGAACCTTTGTATCTTCCGCAGTTGATGCAGGCGCTGTCCCATTGTAATGCCCAATCCATCGTTATTCATGATGGAGAATCTTACAAGACCCTGAGTACGATAAATGACATCATTTCAGAGCTGTTACAAAACAGGTTCAGCCGGGATTGCTGCCTGGTTGCCCTTGGGGGGGGTGTTGTTGGTGATATTACGGGTTTTGCTGCGGCCTGTTATCAGCGTGGTGTCAGTTATGTGCAGATACCAACGACGCTGTTGGCCCAGGTGGATGCATCGGTCGGTGGAAAAACAGCCGTTAATCATGAACTGGGGAAGAATATGATCGGTGCTTTTCATCAACCACTGGCGGTGGTGACGGACATTGATGTCTTACATACACTCCCTGACCGTGAATTTAGAGCCGGACTGGCCGAAGTGATAAAGTATGGACTTATCAGGGACAGCGATTTTTTTCAATGGCTCGAATCTAATATTGAGGGCCTTGTCAACCGTGAAACCCGGCGTCTGGAATATGCGATTCAGAGATCATGTGTCAACAAGGCTGAGGTTGTCTCGGCGGATGAGAAGGAGAGCGGGTTGCGCGCCATTTTAAATCTTGGCCATAGCTTTGGTCATGCCATTGAAACAGGCCTGAACTACAAGCACTGGTTGCATGGTGAAGCGGTCTCAGTAGGGATGTTAATGGCGTCAGAGTTATCGTACAGACTTGGTTGGTTGGAGCAAGACAGCGTACACGGGATCAGGTCATTACTTGACGGGGCCGGATTACCCGTCAAGCTTCCGGAATTATTGAGTCCTGAGAAAATAAGGGAATTGATGTCAGTGGACAAAAAGTCACGAGACGGCAGATTGTACCTGGTGTTGCTGAAGGAGATAGGCCAAGCGATTGTAACGGACGAGTTTGGTGAACCCGCCCTGCAGGAAACACTGGCGCGCTTCCCCTCCATTTCGGAGGCAGTGTGATGTCGAAACTGGCTTGCTATGCAGCCAGTGAAGAATCATCACGGGGTCGGGTTTTTGAGGAACCACCACCCTCTATGCGTACCCAGTTTCAGCGGGACAGGGATCGTATCATTCACTCCTCGGCATTCCGCCGCCTTGAATACAAGACCCAGGTTTTTGTTAATCATGAAGGCGATATGTTCCGGACACGGCTGACACATTCCATTGAAGTGTCACAAATCGGCAGGACTATTGCGCGATCACTTTCGTTAAACGAAGATTTGACCGAAGCAATATGTCTTGCGCACGATCTCGGGCACACACCATTTGGTCATGCCGGCCAGGATGCGCTCAATCGGTGCATGCGGGAATATGGGGGCTTTGAACATAATCTTCAATCCTTACGGGTGGTTGATGTCCTCGAAGAAAAATATGCCGACTTCCCGGGGTTAAACCTGATGTTCGAGACCCGTGAGGGGATAATCAAGCATTGTTCACGGCAAAATGCCGAGAGTCTGGGCCAACTCGGGGAGCGGTTTCTCAAGGGAACACAGCCAGGCCTGGAGGCGCAAATAGCCAATGTGGCCGATGAAATTGCATACAATAATCATGATGTCGATGATGGGCTGCGTGCCGGATTGATAACGATAGAGCAATTAAATAAATGTGCTTTATTCAGACACCAGCATGAATATGCCATATCAAAATGGCCCGGTTTGTCCGATCGCAGAAAGAGACATGAATTAATCCGGAGGATGATTAATCAACTCGTTACCGATCTGGTGAAAACGAGCCAGGAGAAAATTAATACATACCACCCCGGTAATATAGAGGATGTGCGAAATGCGGGGGAAGCATTGATCGTTTTAAGTGATGAGATGAGGGAGAAACATCTTGAACTTAAACAATTCCTCAGAAAGAACTTATATAATCATGACCATGTCCAGCGTATGGCGGATAAAGCTAAACAGGTAATAGCCACACTGTTTAAAGTATTTATACAGAACCAGGATCAGCTACCTTCCGATGTGAAGAAAAAGATAGCCGATAATCATACGCAGTCGCAAGAACACATGAAAATCAGAATCATGGCGGATTATATAGCAGGGATGACGGACAGATTTGCTATGGCTGAATTCGACCGTATCACGGCAAGCAACACAAACCAATCCAATGTACCCGTATAGCTGTGAAACATTTACCGGCTGATGCAGAATATTATCTCAGGTATGGTTTGGAAAGAGATCCTTTCCCACAGAATACCCCTGATGAAATCATGTTTCTTCCCCCGGAGCTTAATCACC
The DNA here is from genome assembly GCA_046757565.1 of Gammaproteobacteria bacterium. Lineage (GTDB taxonomy): Bacteria > Pseudomonadota > Gammaproteobacteria > Eutrophobiales > Eutrophobiaceae > JBHHYN01. Next base: position 10,912 of record JBHHYN010000012.1, read on the forward strand.
GGCTGGAACTGATAAAACATCTGTTGGAATTTAGTCAACAACTGCTTTTAGTCATAGCTCCGGATGGCGCGGGGAAAAGCTCTCTGTATCGTCATATTGCTGTCAATGCAGATGCACACTGGTCTGTCAGCCAGATAATTGCCGATGACGGGATGGATGCGAATGGACTCACCCAGGAAGCGGTTCAATCCGGTGCCTGGATCAACACGGACCACTCAGCACAGCCGATCAACGGACTGAACAAACACCTTGAGTATTGCGAGAGGAACCAAAGATTACCGGTTTTAGTGATCGACGATGCACATAAATTACCAATCGATACTTTGGATTTTATAATACAGCTTACAGAATTAAAATTTAATGAAACACGATTCCGGATGGCCCTGTTTGGTGAAGAGCCATTAGTCGAAAAACTGGAAACGCCCCGGATCAAGGCATCCACCAGCGGAATCCTGCATACGATCAGTATTCCACCGTTTACTCTGGAGCAGGCATCATCTTACATCGAATATCGCCTGCTGGCGTGTGGGCGCATCACCCGGTATCCATTTAATGACAGGGATATTCGGCGCATATACAAGGTTTCGGGGGGGCTTCCGGGGAAGATTAACCTTCTGGCAAGGCAATCCCTGCAAGATCCGGCTTTCAGGCATGCGCAGTCAAAGTTAAATCTGAATACACCGGGTTATACTGTCAGGCTATTCAGCCTTGTGTTCATTTTCATATTGGTTCTATCAGCTTATCTGGCGTTCACACAACAACATTTACAGGGAGGCACACACACGGTTAAATTGACTTTACCACTGAAGCCCCCAGGGAAGTCTTATGCGGCCAAGCTGCCAGAGGATGAAAGCGGCAGTAAAAAAACTTATGGTGTAATGGCAGTAGAACCACCCTCGTCCGATGCGGCGTCCGCTCCGGAGACAGAGGCGTACGCAGAACCGGATTCGGATAACGGGGCGGAGCGGCTACCCGTGCTCCCCCCCTATGCCGAGGCGCCAGTGCCGCTGAGGATCAGTGGCGCAGCACCGGTGCGAACACAGCAAAAGCCGGCCAAACAGGATCTTGTTGCCGAAACCGGTTCGGAACAGGTCAAAACGGCTGGCAGGACCCCGCCCGTTTTCCCGGGAATAAAGGGATTAGACTGGCTCCGTCAACAACCTGCTGAAAGCTATGTGCTGCAATTAATGGGTGCTTACGACCAGGATACGATTAAAAAATTTCTTGGTGAGCAGCCAACTCTGAACGATAAACTGGCCGCATTTTCCACCTCTAATGCAGGGAAACCCTGGTACGTACTGGTGTATGGTATCTACCCCAACCGGGATGTGGCCGCGGCCGCTATCGATCAACTGCCGGCCGCTATCCGCTCTGAGCACCCCTGGCCGCGCCCTATCGCCGGTATTCACCGGGACATTGAAAAAAAACCCTGATCTCCATGTTTCCCGCATAAACGGCCGATAAAGGGACTGCCGGAATAAATTAGAGGGAAGAGACCAAGCCGGGCAAAGACGCAGTAAAATAAGCAACTATGTACCGATAAGTATCTAAAATACGCTAATATCTTCTAATTTTCGCTTGTTTCTGAAAGTCCAGCGGTATCCTTCGCGCCGTGACATGAGCCGGTGGCTTTATTATAATCCCCCTCCCTCATACATCTTTGTATAGAGACGGTGTGTGGAGCGCTGCCAGATGTAAAATACTTATAATAATCAAATCTCTATAGGACATCCGACGATAAAATTTATCATCAGAGACGAGGAGCGTGTCATTGTCATTAATAGACCAGAATGAATAAGTTCGTGGGTCATCCCGCCAAAGGACTCTACGTCCCCGCCCAGGAACACGATGCCTGCGGTGTCGGTTTCGTAGTTGATATGAAAGGGCGCAAATCTCACAAAATTGTCAGGAATGCATTGGTCATTCTTAAAAACCTGCTCCATCGCGGCGCCTGCGGTGCTGAAGAAAATACCGGTGATGGGGTAGGCATCCTCATTCAGAAGCCGCATAAATTTTTTCTGCGCGAGTGCAAGGAATTGGGGATAGATCTGCCGGGACCCGAGCAGTATGGGGCCGGCATGGTGTTTTTGCCAAGGGACCCCGGACAATCCAGACAATGCCAGCAGAGATTCAACCGGATTGTGCAGGAAGAGGGGCAGCAGCTGCTGGGTTGGCGCGATGTCCCGACCGATGATTCGTTAATCGGGCCGACCGCCAGGGCCGGGGAACCCAGCTTCAGGCAGATCTTCATCGGCTGTGGCGATGATATTGATGCCGAACTCTTCGAACGAAAACTGTATGTTATCCGTAAGCGTGTGGAGCATGCTGTCTGGAACTCAGACCTGTCTGAAAGAGAGCTGTTCTATGTCCCCAGCCTCTCTTACAGGACGTTTCTCTATAAAGGCATGCTCACAGGCAGCCAGCTTGAACCCATGTTCCCGGATATCACTGATGAGGACGTGGAATCGGCACTGGCATTGGTGCACCAGAGGTTTTCAACCAATACCTTTCCATCCTGGCCTCTGGCACAACCGTTTCGCTATATCTGCCACAACGGCGAGATCAATACGCTGCGTGGCAATATCAACTGGATGCGTGCGCGTGAATCCCTGTGTCATTCGACACTGTTCGCAGATGACTTAAAAAAGATATTTCCCATCATCACCGAAGGGGGCAGCGATTCAGCCTGCTTTGATAATGTCATGGAATTCCTGCATATGACCGGCCGGCCATTGCCGCTGGCGGTGTTGATGATGATACCGGAGGCCTGGAGCGGTCATGAGACCATGGACGAGGAACGCAAGGCCTTCTATGAATACCATGCCTGTCTGATGGAACCCTGGGACGGTCCCGCATCCATTGCATTTACCGATGGTTCCGTCATTGGTGCGGTCCTGGATCGGAACGGGCTGAGACCTTCCCGCTATTATGTTACCAAAGACGATATGGTGATCATGGCGTCCGAGGTCGGTGTACTGGATATTCCGCCGGAGAATGTATTGCTCAAGGAACGTCTGCACCCGGGACGGATTTTTCTGGTAGATACGGAGCAGGGACGGATCATTGACGACACAGAGCTTAAAAGGGAATTTGCCTCGCAACATCCGTACGCCGAGTGGCTTAAACAGAACCTGCTCCCACTCGATAAATTGCCGGAGCCAAAACACGTCTTCGAGTACGATCAGGAGTCATTGCTGCAACGGCAGCAAGTCTTTGGATATACCCATGAGGATTTACGCATACTGATGGCGCCGATGACAACGAATGCTGCGGAACCGATCGGGTCAATGGGGACCGATGCACCACTGGCGGTGTTATCAAACCGTTCCCGGTTATTGTATGACTACTTTAAGCAGTTGTTTGCCCAGGTTACCAATCCCCCCCTGGATGGCATACGCGAGGAACTCATTACCCAGGTGGCAACTACTCTGGGGCCCGAAGGTAATCTGCTGCAACCTTCAGCGGAGAGTTGTCAGCAGATAAAACTGGCCTCGCCGATATTGACCAATGAACAGTTGGCCAGGATAAGGGACATGGATCTGCCTGGTTTTAAATCCCGGACGATATCCATCTTGTATCCGCTCGCCGGGGGCAGTGAGGCCCTTGATCATGCCTTGCAGGAGATCTGCGCACAGGCCGATGCGGCGATCAGGGACGGTTATCCTTATATTATTCTCTCCGATAGGGGAGTGGATAAAAATCATGCCCCGATCCCCGCCCTGTTGGCAACGGCGGGGGTGCATCATCACCTGGTGCATCAAGGCACGCGAGTACAGGCCGGCTTGGTGCTGGAGTCCGGTGAACCCCGGGAAGTCCATCATTTTGCTGTGCTGATTGGTTACGGCGCCGGCGCCATCAATCCCTATATCGCCATTGAGTCAGTGGGAGACCTCATCGGCAGGGGACAGGTGCCGGTTATGGAGCACAGCCAGGCCATCAATAATTACATTAAGGCTGTTAACAAGGGACTCATCAAGACCATGTCGAAAATGGGGATCTCCACGGTGCAGTCCTATCGGGGCGCCCAGATCTTCGAGGCCATCGGACTTGATCAGGAGTTTGTCGATAAATATTTTACCTGGACGGTGTCTCGTATAGGCGGTATCGGCCTGGAAGAGGTCGCCAGGGAAGTCAGCCTGCGCCACCACGATGCCTTTCCGGAGCGGTTGGCAACAAGGCCTGATCTGAAGTGGGGCGGTGAGTACCAGTGGCGCCGTGATGGAGAATACCACCTTTTTAATCCGCAAACTGTGTTCAAGCTGCAACACGCCACCCGTTCGGGCCGGTACACCATTTTCAAGGAATATTCCGGGCTCGTTAACGATCAGAATGAGAACCTGGCAACGTTGCGCGGTCTGTTTGAATTCCAGTTTGCTGCCGAACCGATACCTCTGGATGAGGTGGAACCCGTTGAGAACATCATGCAGCGCTTCTCTACCGGCGCCATGTCATACGGTTCTATCAGTAAGGAGGCCCACGAAACGCTGGCCATTGCCATGAACCGCATCGGTGGTAAATCCAATACCGGTGAAGGCGGAGAAGACCCGGTGCGCTATCTACCGGATGAGAATGGGGATTCCCGGCGCAGTGCTATTAAACAGGTTGCCTCCGGCCGATTCGGTGTCACCAGCGAATATCTGGTGAATGCCGATGATCTGCAGATCAAGATGGCGCAAGGGGCCAAGCCAGGTGAGGGTGGCCAACTGCCGGGACATAAGGTGTTCCCGGCAATCGCCAGGGTGCGACATTCGACCCCGGGTGTCGGCTTGATCTCTCCGCCTCCACACCACGATATCTACTCCATTGAGGACCTGGCGCAGCTGATCCATGACCTCAAAAACTCCAATCCCGAGGCCCGCATTCATGTCAAGCTGGTGGCGGAAGTGGGGGTGGGCACGGTGGCGGCCGGTGTCTCCAAGGCCCATTCCGATGTGGTGTTGATCTCCGGTTATGATGGCGGCACCGGGGCATCGCCGATGAGTTCACTGAAACATGCGGGCCTGCCCTGGGAGTTGGGTCTGGCCGAGACCCAGCAGGTATTGGTCATGAACAGATTGCGGGACCGCATCGTGGTGCAGACCGACGGGCAACTCAAAACCGGCCGCGATGTGGTGGTGGCTGCATTGCTGGGCGCAGAGGAGTATGGTTTTGCGTCAGCGCCGCTGGTTGTTATGGGCTGTATCATGATGCGTGTCTGCCACCTGAATACCTGCCCAGTCGGCGTGGCGACCCAGGATCCGGAACTGCGCAAGAAATTCGGCGGCAAGCCGGAGTTTGTCGAGAACTTCTTCCGTTATATCGCTGAAGAGGTCCGTGAATATATGGCGCAACTCGGTTTCAGGACGGTAAACGAAATGATTGGCCGGGCCGACAGGCTCAACATGAGTAAGGCAGTCGATCACTGGAAGGTAAAGGGCCTGGATTTTTCCCGGATCCTGTACAGACCGGATGCGGGTCCTGATGTGGGCGTCTACTGTACGCAAAAACAGGACCATGGTCTGGAGAAATCACTGGATCGCACCACCCTCATTCCCTTGTGCGAAGAGGCACTTGAGGAGAAGAAACCGGTCAATATTATTCTGCCAATCCGGAATATCAACCGGACGGTCGGAACCATCCTCGGTTATGAGATCACCAGGCGTTATGGGAGTGAGGGCCTGCCCGAAGATACAGTGAATGTTCACTTCAACGGCTCGGCAGGCCAGAGTTTTGGCGCATTTGTGCCGAAGGGTGTGAGCCTGACCCTGGAAGGGGATGCCAATGATTATCTCGGCAAGGGCCTCTCCGGCGGCAAGATCGTCGTCTATCCGTCACGGGGCTCCACCTTTGTTGCAGAAGATAACATCCTCATCGGCAACGTCGCGCTTTATGGCGCCACGTCTGGCGAAGCCTATTTCCGTGGTATCGCGGGGGAGCGATTCTGTGTTCGAAACAGCGGCGTCAATGCAGTGGTAGAGGGGGTTGGTGATCACGGTTGTGAATACATGACAGGTGGCCGTGTCGTGGTAATTGGCAAGAGCGGCCGCAATTTTGCAGCAGGCATGTCCGGCGGTATCGCCTATGTCCTGGACGAGGCCAATAATTTCGAAATACACTGTAATCTGGGTATGGTCGATCTCGAAGAGGTTGACAGCAAGGAAGATACTGACACCATCAAGGCACTGCTCAGCCGGCATGTTCAATATACCCAGAGCTCCGTTGCACAGAAGATAATCGATCACTGGTCGGCTTATCGACCCAGGTTCGTAAAAGTGATGCCCAAGGATTACAAGCGGGTACTGGCGGCCATCAAGAAGGCGAAAGAGACCGGTATTCCGGAAGAGGAAGCCGTGATGGAGGCCGCCCATGGGTAAGCCCACCGGATTTATGGAGTACCGCCGGGAGAAACAGCCTTACCGGCCGGTCGCTAAGCGGATCCATGACTGGCACCAGGTGATGGAGCCATGGCCGGTGGAACCATTAAAGACCCAGGCCTCACGTTGCATGGATTGCGGCATCCCCTTCTGCCATAATGGCTGCCCTTTGGGCAATCTGATCCCGGACTGGAATGATCTGATCTACCGGGACCAGTGGCATGAAGCGATCAAGCGGCTGCACGCCACCAACAATTTCCCTGAATTCACCGGTACCCTCTGTCCGGCGCCCTGTGAAGGCGCTTGTGTTTTGGGCATCAATGACGAGCCGGTAACCATTAAGGCGGTGGAATTATCGATCATCGACCGGGCCTGGGAGAATGGCTGGATCAAACCCATGCCGGCGGCAAAAAACACCGGCAAGAGGGTCGCCATCGTTGGTTCTGGTCCAGCCGGGATGGCTGCAGCCCAGCAACTCGCCCGCGCCGGTCATGACGTCACCCTGTATGAACGGGCCGATCGCATCGGTGGTTTGATGCGTTACGGGATACCGGAATTCAAGTTGGAAAAACAACGGTTGGATCGCAGGCTGGAACAGATGCTGGATGAAGGCGTCACCTTTAAACCGAACATCCATGTCGGCGAGGATATCGATGCCAATGACCTGCGCTCCGAATACGATGCCCTGTTGCTAACCGGTGGCGCTTGTGCACCACGTGATCTGCCGGTTAAGGGGCGTGAATTAAACGGTATTCATCAGGCCATGGAGTATTTACCACTGCAAAACAGGCGTTGTCAGGGTGATAATATTCCGGAGCAGGAATTTATTAGCGCAGAAGGGAAGCAAGTGGTAATCATCGGTGGCGGCGATACCGGTGCGGACTGCTTGGGTACCGCGAACAGGCAGGGTGCACAATCTGTTTACCAATTGGAGATTTTGCCAAAACCGCCCTTAGTGCGTGCTGAGGACAACCCCTGGCCGGAGTGGCCCCGTATCTTTCGTACTGCTTGCGCACACGAAGAAGGGGTTGAGCGAATCTATGCCGTATCTACCAAACAGTTTATTGATAATGGCAATGGCCGGGTTAAAGAACTCGAGGTATTCCGGGTCGAGATGAAAAACGACAAGGGCAGTATTTCCTTTGAAGAAATACCTGACAGCAGCGAAATTATACCTTGTGATCTTGTTTTGCTTGCCATGGGATTTCTTGGTCCGGAAAAACATGGCATGCTGGAACAACTGGGTGTGGAGTTTACCGAGCGTGGTAATGTCGCCCGTGACAGAGACTGGATGACAAATGTAGATGGTGTGTTTACCGCAGGCGATATGCAGAGAGGACAGAGTTTGATTGTATGGGCCATAGCGGAAGGCCGCTCCGCTGCGAGAGGTGTTGATCAATATTTAATGGGATCGTCTGATTTACCCGCACCACTCTAAAGAAGCTCTGATTAATCAGCGGTTCTTTACCACGGCAAAGCATAGAGACACACACTGGCATTCTTTGCGCCGGGTGAAAACCATTCCGGGTAATCCTTGAATAAATTGAGGCGTGCTGAACGGCCTGTTTTCCGATATAATTTCCTCAATTAAATCAATCCGTTATCTATATGGTTCCCGAGTTAAAAAATGACCGCTTGATGAGGGCGTTATACCGTCAACCGGTTGATGTAACGCCTGTGTGGATCATGCGTCAAGCTGGTCGCTATCTTCCTGAATACCGTCATATTAGAAAAAATGCCGGTGATTTCATGACGTTGTGCAAGACGCCGGAACTGGCCTGCGAGGTAACGCTGCAGCCGGTACGGCGTTTCCCGCTGGATGCCGCAATTCTGTTTTCGGATATCTTGACTATCCCCGATGCCATGGGACTGGGCCTCACTATTATCGAAAACAAAGGGCCGCGGTTTTCAAAACCCATTCGCAGCAGAAACGATATTGACAATCTGTCACCCCCCGATCCCGAGACCGATCTGGGTTATGTCATGGATACGGTGCGGCTGATCTCCCGTGAACTGAATGGTGATGTTCCCCTGATTGGTTTTGCCGGAAGCCCGTGGACCATTGCTACTTATATGGTAGAGGGTGGTTCAAGCAAGGATTTTAGCCTTGTTAAAACGATGTTGTATGAAGATCCTGCGTCAATGCACAGGCTGCTTGATGTCCTGTCAACGTCCGTTAATGAATATCTTAATGCACAAATTGCGGCCGGTATCCAGGTGGTGATGCTATTTGATACCTGGGGAGGGATACTGTCAAAATCGGCCTATTGTGAATTTTCGCTTGACTATATGGGCAGGATTGTTGAAGGACTTGACCCGGTTCCGGACGGAAATGAAGTCCCGGTAATTTTGTTTACCAAGGGGGGTGGCCTGTGGCTGGATGACATTGCCAAAACCGGATGTAGTGCAGTAGGCGTGGACTGGACTGTCGACCTTGGCAAGGCACGCGAGCAGGTAGGAGATCGGGTCGCACTACAGGGTAATCTGGATCCGGCGGTGCTGTACTCAAATGCCGCTTCAATCCGCCGGGAAGTTATGAAAATACTGGAGTCTTTTGGTCAGGGAAGTGGTCATGTCTTTAATCTTGGTCATGGTATCCACCCGCAAATTGATCCTGAAAATGTCTCTGCTCTTGTCGATGCCGTTCATGATCTGAGTAAATCCTATCATTCATAATGCGTCTGTCTCTAAAAGGGAAGGCCCTGCTTTTAATAAAAGGTTTCTGCATGGGGACGGCAGACGTTATCCCTGGTGTCAGCGGCGGTACCATGGCGTTTATACTGGGCATCTATCCGGAACTGGTCGCAGCCATTAAATCCTTTGATCTCCTGTGGATGAAATCGCTGTTACGATTTGATCTGGGAACATCTCTATCAAGGCCCAAATTCGGGTTTCTAATCCCGTTGATGATAGGGATTGGAGGTGCCTTACTGTTTTTTACACGAATTATTCCACTGCCTGTTCTGCTGCACACACATCCGGAAGAGATCTACGGTTTGTTTTTTGGCCTCATCGCAGGTTCCATTCTTGTCCTTATCAGGGAGATGAAGGGAATAGGTCTAAATGCACTTCTACAGCTTGTTATTGGTTTTTCTCTGGGTTTATTAGTATTCAACCTGGTTCCTCTGGACACATCGGAATCCGCCTGGTTTATCTTTTTGACGGGCAGCCTGGCTATCTGCGCCATGATCCTGCCGGGTATCTCCGGTTCCTTTATTCTGTTAATACTTAACAAGTATACTTATATTTTTAGCGCCATAGGCGATTTCCGGTTTTCCATCCTGGCGCCGTTCGCATTGGGGGCGGTAACCGGCCTGGTCCTGTTCAGCCGCATCCTCTCTTATTTACTGCACCGGTATTACCGGGCCACTATCCTGGTTATTATTGGAGTATTGATCGCCTCACTTCAGATTATATGGCCGTTTCAGGAGCGCACTTACATAATTGCCCGGGGCAAGCCACGGTTGATTGATTCCATTCCTGTATTTCCTGCGGAGTTGTCGCAGACAGTGTTATTTTCCATCTTGATGGTAGTTATTGGTTTTATAACCATCCTGGTGATTAACAGAGTTGCTATTATTAAGGGAGAAGTAGCAGAATAGACATCATCAGGCGTAGTGCAAAAAATATAAATTTCTTCCCCGTGGTCTTGCCACGGGGGCATTAGCGATGGGGTTTCCGAAGGGGAGAAGCGCAGCGCTCCCCTTTGGCCGCCTGCGGGGTCATACCCCGTTGGCGAAATATATTTGAATTCACTTGGGGAAGGATTGAGCCTTATGCCTCTATCTGAAATTGTCCTTGTTATTACGGGATTATTGACGATTGCCATGGTGGCAGCAGGTATCTGCAGAAACATTCCCATCCCTTACACCGTTTTTTTGGTCATACTCGGTGTTATTCTGGGCAGTGTGGCGCGGAACTGGTCTGAATTCGAACCACTCCTTGCGTTTCAGTTAACCCCCGATCTGGTCCTTTTTTTATTCCTGCCGGCACTTATATTTGAATCCGCGTTCAATCTGGATGCCAGGCAACTGCTCAAGGATATTGCACCTGTAATGGTATTGGCGATACCGGCATTACTCATGTCAACAGCTATCATAGGCATAGGACTCTGGTCGGTACTGGATATCAGTCTGCTTCTGGCTCTGCTATTCGGAGCCCTGATATCCGCTACGGATCCGGTTGCAGTCATTGCCCTGTTCAAGGAACTCGGTGCCCCGCAACGATTAACGATATTGGTGGAAGGGGAATCATTATTAAATGATGCGACTGCGATTGTAATATTTAAAATTATTCTTGGCCTGATTTTAGGCGGCGCCTTGACAGCGTCGGAAGTTGGAGGTGCTTTTCTGGATTTTTTCATAGTATTTTTTGGCGGTATCCTGGTGGGGGGAGCAATTGGTGTTGTCCTGAGTGAAATCCTGTATCGATTGCATGTGGGGCTTAGTTCTTATCTGGTTATGTCAATTGTGCTTGCCTATTCATGTTTTACCATCGCTGAGCATATTCTTGATGTTTCCGGCGTGATGGCAGTCGTTGCATCCGGGATCTCCCTTGCAATATTCGGCATGAGCCGGATCCCACAAGCCGCAACACATCTTATAAAAGAAACCTGGGAAGTGATTGTGCTGGTGTGTAATTCCCTGTTATTCCTGCTGGTCGGTTTGTCAATCAATCTGGTTCAACTGCTTTCACATATAGATGTCATTTTGCTTGCTGTGTTCTTTATGTTACTGGCCCGTGCCGCGGCCGTCTATTCTATGGTCCCGGCGACTGTCCGGTTATTCAAGCTACCGTACGTCACACTGGGTGAGCGTCATGTCATGTGGTGGGGCGGGTTGAAGGGGGGACTGGCCATAGCTATAGTTCTTTCGATCCCTGAAGATCTGGCGGGGCGCGAACTTCTCCTGGACATGACCCTGGGTGCCATAATGTTTACCCTGCTCTTCAATGCCCCGACGGTGAAGCCGTTGATACAGAAACTCGGTATCGATCGGCTCACCGATGATGAACGCTCGGAACTCAAGCACGGCCTGATTCAGGCACAAAGACATACCTCTTCAATCCTGCAGCGGTTGCATGACGTTGAGTTGATATCACGCAGCACCCAGCAACTGATACAGAAAAAAAGCGAGCACGTTTTCGCCAGCGATGCGCCCGAAATCGATCGGAAGCAGGATGTCCGTTACCTCTACATTACCGCGTTAAGGGTAGAAGAGGAGGAATTAAAGCATCTTTATGAAACCGGTTTTATCCAGAATTATATCTACCTGGATATAAAAACCACACTGCAAAGGGACAAGGAGTCCCGGCTTACAAAACCGGAGCAGCAGCAGTCCAGGTATAAGCAAAATAAATCAAGCATCTTTTTGCGCATAGAGAGAGCCCTGATAAGACGCCTGCGTGAACATGATTGGGCTGCAGGGCTGCTTGCGAGATATCAGTATCTGAGGTTTTCACAAAGCCTGCAACGGGATATTGCCGGGATACTTACGGCCATGGCTGTACTCGATATGCTGGAAAAACAAACAGAGCACGATAAAACCCAACGGGATCAGGTAGCCGAAGCGTATCAGGAACGCATCAAGAGAAGGCGTGAACGGCTGCGGCGCGTAGCTATCGAATTCCCGGAATTTTATTTACGTTTTGAGACAAGGATGTTTGCGAAAGTAGCGATGCTCACTGCCAGCCACTATGCGGAAGAGGCTTTTCAGCATGGCGAGATCGGATCCAAGGCATTCGCCCGTATCGAGAGAAGGATTAAAGAAACATTGGCTTCACTGCCCCCAATATCCAATCCTGCTCCGAAGCTGAAACCCAGCGATCTGATTGGGGCGGTCCCCTTTCTAAATGGTCTTTCAACGGAGGTACTGGAGGGACTGTCAAAACGAGCAAAAGCTGTCACTTTTCTGGCAAATGATATTATTATTGGTGAAGGGGAACGTGGCGACGCCTTGTATATTATTACTCATGGTCGGGTCAGTGTTATAAAGGAAGATAAAGTTGTCGCAGAACTCAGAGATGGGGAATTTTTTGGGGAAATGGCTTTACTTGGTGATCAGATCAGGTCGGCCACGGTCAAGGCGATGGTCCCTTCAACCCTGTTAAGACTAACGCGCCGGGATGTAATGTCACTTGCAGAGACTGATCCTGAATTGAAGCTACGCCTGGAAGATGCCAATGAGATGAGGCGTAAGAATCCCGATTAGTAACATTAAGGCTGCAAGAAGCAGTACAGGTATATTTCCAAAACGCACAAAAGGGCTTGCCCCTTCAAATGAGGCAATCTCGGCAGAGAGTGATTCGGGTTTAAATTGCTCTGCTTGCCTGATAATCCTGCCTTTCTCATCGATGACCGCACTGATGCCGGTATTTGTGGCGCGTAGCATGTAGCGGCCGGTTTCTGCAGCCCGCATACGCGCCATCTGTAGATGCTGGTAAGGGGCTATTGAATCCCCGAACCAGGCATCGTTACTGATATTCACAAGTACCCGTGCGTCCGGCATAGCCTGGATGATTTCTTCGCCGAAGGTATCCTCGTAGCAGATAGATATACCCACATCTATATCTGGACCTGATAACAGAGGTTTTTTTTGATCACCGGGAGTGAAATCCGACATGGGTATTTTCAGGAAGTCTAGAAAGGGTCTTAGCAATGAATCCAGGGGCAGATATTCACCGAATGGCACCAGATGACGCTTGTGATACATTGATATACCATCATTGAACATAACGGCACTATTGTAGTATGCAGCAGTTTTCCGGTCCATAACGGGAATTCCTGCTAACAGGTTGGTATCATTCGACCGGGCCAGGTTATGAAGTTTGTTTATAAAATCCGTTGCCTGTTGATAAAAGGCAGGAATAGCGGTTTCCGGCCAGACAATCAGATCAGAGCCCCAGTATGGTCTGGACAGGGCTAGATACTGGTCATAGGATTTCTGCCGATACTGCCGTTTCCATTTTAATTCCTGGGGTATCGCTCCCTGGATCAGTGCAATGGAAATGTCGTTTCCCGATTTCTCCGTCCAATCCTTACTTTGCAACAACCATGAACCGGACCATAAAAGTATGAAAGCGATCACAAGCGTGATGCGTTGACGCGAATTCGAATGGAGGATGCTTACCAGTATTCCTGATGAAAGAACTACGGCCCAGCTGATCCCGTAAACGCCGAACAAAGCCGCCAGACCCTTGGCAGGCGAATCAATCTGGCTGTAGCCCAGCACCAGCCACGGGAATCCGGTAAACACCCGTGCCCGGCACCATTCGCCCAGGACCCATAATGCCGGGATGGCAACCAGCAAAAATATTTTTCTGGAGTCAGCAAAGAAACGGCATCCAAGAAATCCGACACAAGCGGGGTAGAACGCGAGATAGGCGACCAGTAAAAATGTTATTAGCAGGGAGCCGGCAAGGTTAACTCCCCCAAACATATTAATACTGATATGCAACCAGCCGACACCGGTAGCAAACATGCCCAGGCCAAAAAGATAGCCGTAACAGAATGCCGTTAACGGCTGTCCGTTTATCCAGGTATTGAACAATAACGCGGGTGAAAGAACTGCCAGGAAGAAATAATTATAGGGAGCAAAGGCCAGAGTGGTGCTGGCGCCGGACAGAAGACATAATAATCCCTCGCTAACATTTTTGTTCCAACGTAACATTTTTTCAGAGCGTTATTGCGGAAGGCTGGTTAAGTTGTCGTGACTCAGACTTGATCCGGCAGTCCCTGGTATCTCGTAATATAAGACATTCCCGTTATTATATCTCTGTGCCCTCCGTGTCCCTGTGGTGAATCACTAAAAAAACATTCACTATTTCAGATCGTCTCAATATATTTTATTGTCCTGTTTTGATAAGCCTTAGAAGATGTATGCGACGTTGATCCGATCGCAGGACTTTTATATTGAATCCGGCAAAATCAGTTGTTTCCCCGCGTTTAGGAAGGTGACCGAAGGCGTCAATAACCAGTCCCCCAATCGTATCATATTCACTATCACTCAGATCGGTATGAAATGCCTCGTTGAACTCCTCTATCGGCGTCAAGGCCTTGACGGTATAACGGTTTCTTCCATGCTGCATGATATTCTCTTCTTCCGCTATGTCATGTTCGTCTTCAATTTCACCAACGATCTCTTCAATAACGTCCTCGATGGTTACAAGTCCGGCGACTCCATACTCATCGACAACGATTGCCATATGATTACGGCTTGTCTGGAATTCACGCAGCAGCACATTAAGCCGTTTGCTTTCGGGGATGAAGATAGCAGGGCGCATGACGTCCTTGATATAGAAATTGTTGTTATCCGGTTTGGCGAAGTATGAAAGCAGATCCTTGGACAGCAATATACCGAGCACATCGTTAATGTCATCGCCTATCACAGGAAATCTTGAATGTCCCGACTCTACTACACTGTTTATAATTTCCTCCGGCTTGGCATCATGTTGCACACTAACAATCTGTATACGCGGGACCATAATATCGTTAACCCGCATGTCCGATACCTGCAATGCGCCCTCAATCATGATCAACGCATCGTGATCCAGAATATTATGATTTTCAGAATTGCGCAGGATTTCTATCAACGCTTGCTGGTCCTTTGGCTGTCGGGAAAATATCTTTTTAATGCCATCCAGCCATGAAGCAGTGCCGTTATCAGATTGCTCTTTACGCATACAGCAAGCTTATATATAGGGATCATCAAAACCAAGAGTTTTGAGGATTCTGGTTTCAAGGGATTCCATTATTTTTGCATCATGCTCATTAATATGATCATAACCTGTCAGGTGTAATGTGCCATGTATGACCAGATGCGCCCAATGTGCCTCAAGGGCTTTATTTTGTTGACATGCTTCTCTTTTAGCGACGGGGGCACAGATAACAATATCACCAAGAAATTCCGGTTCTATTTCTACAGGATCGCCGGAAGGGAATGATAATACATTGGTGGATCCACTGGATTTTCGCCAATGTTCGTTTAATTCTTTTCCTTCATTTTCATCGACTATACGAATCGTTAATTCTGTATCCGTCCCATGGCCCGCCAAAGCTGCTTTGACCCATGAACTAATCAAATCTTCATCAGGCAAATCAGAATCATCAAGTGCATATTGTACATCAACAATAACATTCACATGCACTTATACTCGCTGGATCTTCGATTTTGTCTCTTCCCTCCTGGCGTGGCGTTCATAGGCATTCAGTATCCGCATCACCAGGGGGTGCCTGACAACATCTTTTGATTTGAAGAAGGTAAAACTGATGCCTTGCTCATTATTGAGAATGTCGATAACATGCCGAAGCCCTGATGCCCTTCCTTTTGGCAGATCTACCTGGGTAATGTCACCTGTAATTACTGTGGTGGATCCAAACCCGATTCTGGTAAGAAACATTTTCATTTGTTCAACTGTCGTATTCTGCGCTTCATCCAGGATTATAAAGGATTCGTTTAAAGTGCGGCCACGCATGAAGGCGAGTGGAGCTATCTCAATGATATTTCTATCGATGTATTTTGCAACACGCTCAAATCCAAGCATTTCATATAGCGCATCATACAAAGGGCGCAGGTATGGATCGACCTTTTGCAACATATCTCCGGGCAAATAGCCCAGATTTTCACCGGCTTCAACAGCAGGCCGGACAAGAACAATGCGTCTCACCCGATCCTGTTCCAGTGCTGCAACCGCACAGGCGACCGCAAGGTAAGTCTTGCCCGTGCCGGCAGGTCCGATGCTGAAACTGATATCATGGGTCTGCATGTTACTAAGATACAGCCGTTGATTGGGGCTGCGTCCTTTAACTATCCCCCTTTTTGTTTTAATAGTAATTTCATTCGAAACTTCATCTTTCAGCTCTTCATCGAAATTGGTTTCCTGTAGAAATAGATGAATACGTTCTGCCGATAACAGCTCCTGTTTACTGGATTCGTAAAGCTCGAAAAGCAGAAGCTTGGTTGTTCTGGCGGACTCCGGTGTGCCGATAATGCGAAAACTGTTACTACGGTTATTTATTTCGACACCTAATCTTCTTTCTATCTGCCGCAGATGTCTGTCAGAAGGCCCGCAAAGGTTTGACAGACGAGTGTTGTCCAGAGGCTCCAGAACCATTTCTACCGCAACAGGTTGTACGATGTCGGGGGAGGTGCTCAAGATCGGTCAATAGGAAATGGTTTCATTAAAATTCAGGGACATTCCTTCCGGTCAATGTTTGTGAAAATTCTCCACGAAGTGAGTTGGGCAATGCATGGGTGATCCTCACGTTGATTAATTGACCAATGAGCGTTATCTCACCGGGAAAATTCACAATCCGGTTGTTTTCAGTGCGGCCGGACAACTCATCGGGATCTTTGCGTGACGGGCCTTCAACCAGTATTCGTGCAGTTTTGCCCACCATCCGTTTGCTAATCGCCGCTGCCTGTTGCCTGATACGGCCCTGTAATATCCGAAGACGCTCCTTCTTGGTGTGCATCGGCACCTCATCCGGAAAACCGGCAGCAGGCGTACCCGGTCGTTTGCTGTAGATGAAACTGAAGGACTGATCGAAACCGGTTTCCTCAATTAAATCCATGGTAGCCTGAAAGTCCCGGTCTGTCTCCCCCGGGAAGCCTACAATAAAATCTGATGAAATAGTGATCCCGGGTCTGACTTTTCTGAGTTTTCGTATTTTTGATTTGTACTCCAGCACCGTGTGACCGCGTTTCATCAAGGCAAGGATACGGTCGGAACCGCTTTGTACAGGGAGATGAACGTGGCTGACCAGCTGCGGGACGCGTGTATAGACATCAATCAATCTGTCTGAAAACTCAACAGGATGTGACGTAGTATAACGAATACGTTCAATCCCGTCGATTGCGGCGATATACTCTATCAACAAGGCAAGATCAGCCTTTCTGTCGCTGGATGTTTTTCCACGATAGGCATTAGCGTTCTGACCCAGCAGTGTGACTTCCCTTACGCCTTGTTCTGCAAGCGTGACAATTTCCGTGATGATGTCGTCAAAAGGACGGCTGATCTCCTCCCCGCGGGTATAGGGTACGACACAGAAGGTACAATATTTACTGCACCCCTCCATAATGGAAACAAAGGCTGCTGGTCCTTCGTACCGGGGTTCAGGTAAAGAATCGAATTTCTCTATTTCCGGGAATGATGTATCAACGACAGGACCATTCTGTTTAAGCACTTTTTCATACATTGCCGGCAATCGATGCAGGGTCTGTGGGCCGAAAACGATGTCGACATAAGGGGCGCGTTCCAGAATAGCTTCCTGTTCCTGACTGGCGACACAACCCCCTACACCGAACACCAGATCGGGATTTTTCTTCTTATAAAGACGCCATCGGCCAAGTTCCGAAAACAGCTTCTCCTGGGCCTTTTCACGGATCGAACAGGTGTTGAAGAGAATAACATCGGCTTTGTCCGGGTCGTCAGTGACGATCATTTCATGGGAATCTGACAGCAGATCCCTCATCTTGCCGGAATCGTATTCGTTCATCTGGCAGCCGTATGTTTTGATATATAATTTTTTACTCATAAAGGATATTTGAGGGGGGCACAGAGGCTTCAACCGCCACTTCTGAGCGAATCTTTTGAGGTATCCACGTTGCTTTCAAGTTCTTCCAGTTTTTTTAATGCGGCGTCTCGCTGTTTTCCGACTTCAGCCGTTTCAGCGATGGCTTCGAATGCGATGGTTTCAGCACGTTCAGCACGTTCAATCAGTTCCTGACGCTGTTTGCTTAACAGTAGTTCCCGCCGGCTCGGTCCGGTTAGAATACGCCAGAGAGAACATAGCCTGCCGAAAAGGCCATTTGCTCCGGGTTGCGTGGTGAGGATCGAGTTATCAAGTTCAATCGAGTGATTGAATTCCTTAAATTCAGAGCTGGAAAGGAATTCATTCAGATCCTGCAGTAATGACTCAATAAACAGATGAGTCGTTTTATCAGTGAGGTCCGATTGCGCGTAGTGTTCCAGAATCATCTTTAGTTTACGGGCATTTTGAAAGCCATCGATGCTGTTCCCGAAATCAATCTTCATGCAGAATATCCCATAAATTCACATTGGGGGTAACCTTGACTATGCAGACAAGCAGCCAACATTAATAATGACGCTATTTCCTGATATTAATCATTGCATTGCTAAACGTAGCAGCTTAATTCATCATTTTCTTCCAGTTTAACGATTATTGTCACCGAACAGATGGGGAAATGCGAGTTCCTGCCCGGACTGGCTTGCGTCATAACCATCTAACTTATTGATTTCTATCCGAAATTGATCCGATCTTAATAATTTTTTAATTTCCTTCACCAGGACACTGCTGAGTCCGTTATCGAGGGCCAGGAGATAGGCTTCTTCCAGTACCGGTATGAAATCCAGACCAAATTGTGAAGCCGCCGCCATGATGCCAAACCCTGCATCGGCGGCGCCGCTGGCGATCATCGCTGCTACCGCTATATGCGTAAACTCTTCATTGGTGTAGCCATGCAACTGACCGGGGTCTATCCCCGCTTGCTTCAGTAATTGATCGAATATTGTACGGGTGCCCGAATCACGCTGGCGATTGATGAACCGTACGGAGCGTTTTTGCAAATCCGCCAGTCCCGAAATATTCTTAGGATTGCCACGTTGGTGCATAATTCCCTGTTGTCGGCGTGCGACCAGTACCAGGCTGTGCCGATCCGGACTCAGCCAGCGGCTGTATAGCGGTGCAACGGCTTCATTCAGCAGCTGTTCGGGGAAATGAAACCCGGCTATATGACATTGGTTGTTAGCCAGGCGTCTCAGGCTTTCCAGACTGCCACAGATCTGGAAATCGAGGTCAAAATGAAGGTTTTTCCTGAGTAGATCACGTAAATGAATAATAGCCATACCATGACTTGCATGTATCCTTATCCTGCCGTGTCTGCCGGGCTGTATGAATTCAGCGAGTGTATCATTGAGTTCTGTGGCAATCGATCCCAGACCTGGGCCGATGTGTTCGTCGAGGTACTGTTCCGCCCAGATCAATTTTTCCCCAAGGCTCGTTAACTGCGCCCCGTGACCCCTGCCCCGTTGCAGTTTGACCAGGGGAGTCCTGAATTCGGATTCCCACTTTTTAATCAAGCCCCATGCATGACGGTAAGAGAGCCCTTCTCTCTGTGCAGCGCTTTTCAAGGAACCGTCTGAGCGGATCGCCCGCAGCAGACGGAACACTACAGGGTTAAATTCCTCTGCTTTGCCGTTATCGAATATCCAATGGGTGCTGAATGATATATGCATTAGATATCATATTTTAATATCTATATATATCTATATAATACACGTTAGAATAAATTAAATATGTAAATAATAACATATAATATAAGCAGAGATTGATCAATGAAAAGGAGTATTGTTTTTTTATTGAATGAACTATTTCTGGTTGTTTTCTGGGCGCTATGCCCTATATCGAAGGGATCGGCTGATACTACGGTCTGGCGTGTAAATGAAGCATTGCAATTACCCGGATGGGTGTCGCTATCCGGACAGCATCGTACCCGCTTTGAAACGTTGGACGGACAGTACCGCGGTGCGCGCGCTGGCGGTGATCAGGTATTTGTGTTTCGTACCAATATTCTTACGGAGTTAAATTTCAAGCAACTGAAGTTTGCCGCGGAAGTGATGGATTCCCGCGCCACGCTTGCCGACATCAGTACCCCTTTGACGACCAGCGTGGTCAACCCTCTGGAGTTGCTCCAGGCCTATATCGACATACCGGTTAGCAATCTGTTTGTCACGGGCAGCAGCAGTCATCTGCGGGGCGGCCGCATCACCATGGATGTCGGCAGCCGACGGCTGGTGGCGAGGAACAGGTTCCGTAACACCATCAATGCCTTTACCGGCGTGGACTGGGAATGGACCGGTCCTGGCAAGAACAGGTTACGCGCGTTTTACACCTTCCCCATCCAGCGATTAGTGAGTGGCAATATTCTGGATAATAATCCAAAGTTTGACAGAGAGGATTATAAAGTCCGATTCTGGGGGGTTTATTATGCGCCGGCGAAACTTCCCTGGGGCGATAAGGGTGAGATTTATCTGTTTGGGCTGAATGAGAATGATCTCCCCGACCGTTCAACGCGTAACCGGGAACTCTATACACTGGGTTTTAGACTCTACCGGCAACCGGCCAGGGAGGAATTCGACTACCAGATTGAGTCGGTATTTCAGATCGGTGAATCGCGCGCATCGACCACCGCTACCACCGATCTGGACCATTTTGCCCATTTTCAGCATGTTGAGTTCGGTTACAGCTTTGATGCCCAATGGTCGCCGCGGCTTTTACTGCAATATGATTACGCCAGCGGTGATGATAACAGGATGGATAGTGATAATGATCGTTTTGATACGCTATTTGGTGCACGCCGTTTTGATTTCGGGCCAACCAGTATCTACGGTCCTTTTGCCCGCGCCAATATCAGTACCCCCGGTCTTCGATTAAAAGTCAAACCTGGCGCCAATCTGAGCACTTTTCTCGCCCTGCGCGGATTCTGGCTGGCTTCGGATAACGATGCCTGGACAACAGCGCAGATCAGTAATCCGGCCGGGTTCTCCGATAATTATATCGCTACACAGATCGAGGCGCGGCTGCGTTGGCAACTGTTCCCGAAAAACGTGCGTATTGAGGCGGGTGTGGCGCATCTGTTTGCGGGCGATCTGATGGACGATGCCGGTAAGGGCGATGCGACCTACCTCTACTCCCAGATGGTGTTCTGGTTTTAAATATTTGATTCAACACAGACGCCCCCATGGAAGGAGGTAGAGGATGTCGAGAACATATTCTCGAACATATTGTCGAGGTCACAGAGATAATAAAAGTTATAAATAACTAACGAAAAACCTGGGTACTTAACCCCGAGTTGTATAGCGATAAGTGATATGAATAACCATGATACTGAAACTCGGTCTCTTGCGGCAGAGTTGTTCATCAAGAAACAAGAGGGACACAAATGAAACGAATATTTTTATGCATTTTATCTGTGGCGATCATGTTGCCCGGACTGGTGCAGGCACAGCAGCATCTACGTCTGGCGACAACTACCAGTACCGATAATTCAGGTTTGCTGGCGGTCTTGCATCCACCCTTTGAGGCAAAATACCATATTAAAGTAGATGTTATTGCCGTCGGCACCGGCAAGGCCCTGCGTCTTGGGCGCAACGGCGATGTGGATCTGGTACTGGTGCATGCCCCTGGCGCCGAGAAAGAATTTGTTGCGGATGGCTTCGGTATCATGCGTCTGCCCGTCATGCATAATGACTTCGTCCTGTTAGGCCCTCCTGCCGATCCGGCTGGTGTTAAACAGGCCGCCTCTCTCAGCGATGCCCTGAAGCGAATCGCAACTACAATGCAGCCGTTTGTATCCAGGGGAGACGATTCCGGTACCCATAAAAAAGAGAAGGCCCTTTGGAAATCAGCCTCTCTGGCCCCTGCAGGAGATTGGTATCTGTCTACGGGACAGGGTATGGGTGCGGTATTAAAGATCGCCAACGACAAGCTTGCCTATACTCTGTCTGATCGGGGCACCTATCTCGCCTACCGGGACAAGATCGATCTGAACATTGTCTATGAAGGCGATCCCGGGTTATTTAATCCCTACCATGTTATCCTGATAAACCCGAAAAGGTATCCGCATGTCCAAACTAAACTGGCGCAACACTATGTTGATTTTATCAGGGGGAAACAGGGGCAGCAGATTATCCGTGAGTTCAGAAAAGGAGGTGAGCAGTTGTTTCATCCTGATGTAACCCCCTAAGTCCGGCAGATTTCTGGTGACATAAGGCAATCCGTGGATTATTTTAACCAGGCGTTCTCCGCCGCTTTTCTGCTCATCATCAGTTTTGATCATGAAGTCTATACGATCGTATGGACCTCCCTGCGCATATCACTGGTTGCCGTTATTGCTGCGTCGTTGATCGGGATCCCGCTCGGCCTGCTGGTGCAGTTTCGTTCATTTCCAGGCAAGGCTTTTCTGATGCAGATGCTCAATACCCTGATGGCGTTGCCAACGGTGGTCGTTGGTTTGTTGCTCTATGGCCTGCTCACCAGGCAAGGCCCCCTGGGTGATTGGGGACTGTTATATACACCTGCTGCCATCATTATCGGGGAGTGTATCCTGATCCTGCCGATTATCTGGAACCTGACGATTACAGCCGCGGCCAGTGCCGATCCAAGGGTATTATTGACCTGCCGGGCGCTCGGGGCGCGGGGTATTCAACAGGGCCTGCTGTTTATTAATGAGGTCCGCTTTGCACTGGTTGCTGCGGTGGTTACCGGTTTCGGCAGGGCCATCGGTGAAGTAGGGGTTGCCATGATGCTGGGGGGTAATATCAGTGGATTTACACGCACCATGACAACCGCCATTGCGCTGGAGACCAGCAAGGGTGAGTTCGAGTTCGGTCTGGCCCTTGGTCTCCTGCTTCTACTTACGGCATTTATCGTAAATCTTGTCCTGCAACGGTTTCAGTCCCTGAATAAATGAATCCCGTATACGAACTCAACGGGTTGGAGCAAGTCTACGGCGATGTCCTGGCATTGAAACTGGAGAGTTACTCTATCGCGTCCGGACGCACCACGGCCCTGGTCGGTCCTAATGGCTCGGGTAAAAGCAGTATGCTGGACCTGCTCGCATTTATCCATCCCCCTGTTAAAGGCCGCATCAGGTTCCTGGGTAAAGCGGCAGATCCGAATAACTATCCGCATCTGCGCCGCCAGATCGCTTATTTGCAACAGAAACCCTATCTGTTTAATACCACTGTGGAGAAGAACATAGAATTGGGCCTTAAGTTGCGCGGTGTTCCAAAACAGGCGCGGGATCAACGTACTGAGGAGATAATTGAGGAATTTGGATTCTCTTTACTTAAAGAGCGCCGGGCTCATGAATTGTCGGGTGGTGAGATTCAAAAGATTGCTATTGCCCGGGCAATGGTGCTGCAGTCGCCCGTACTATTGATGGATGAACCGTTCAGTCATCTGGACAGAGTATTCAGAAATAAACTCGAGCAACTATTACGTGATACCACTCAACAAGGAGATCAAACAGTTATATTCAGTACACATGATCAGCTTCAGGCACAGAGGTTGGCAGATAGCGTATGCAGCCTTATCGATGGACATGTGGTGCAGACTCTGGTGATCAATCTGTTTAGTGGCGCCATTGATAAATATCGTAATATCTTTGATACGGGCAAGATCCAAATTCACATCCCTCCCGGTTATCGAGCCGGCAACCGGCTTGCAATTGACTGTACGCATTTAGTACTCTCCAGGCATGAATTGGAATCAAGCATGCGTAACAGTTTTTATGGTTGTATCAGGTCGATGACAGAGGAAGCCGGGCAAATACATGTCAGCGTGGATGCGGGAGAGCTGTTTCATGCCATTATTACCCCGGACGCATTGACCGAATTGGCTGTAAATGTTGGAGAGTCGATATGGGTGAGCTTTAAATCCACCGCGGTTTCTATCCTTTAGTCTCTGCCCATATGCCATTTTTAGCTGAAAACAGGGCTAAATTCCGATTGTTACCCTGTTGGTTCCTTTCTAAAATTACCTGAATACTTCGCGTGCCAATCAATATTTTCTTCAATTTTGACGACAGAAAGTCTTATACTTATATTAATCAGTTTATAATCAGATGGTTATCGGAAATGTAGAGATGTCCCGTAGATTTGCCCATGAGAGATGAAGAGATAGAAAAGCTGGCCATGTCCCTGTATGACCCGAAGTTGCCTTATCACAACTTCGAGCATATACGCACCGTTCTGAAAGAGGCGGAGATAATTGTAGGCAAATGCAGGGCAGAGGGAATCGATATCGACGATAGAGTCGTTTATTATGCCCTGCTTTTTCATGATGCCGGCTATCACGAGGACCATGGCAGGAAGGGTTATGATTCCAAGGAAGCCTACTCGGCCGCCCTGGCGGAAAGGGAACTGGCAGGAAATGGCTTCGCTCAAGATATGATCAATAAGGTCAAAACGGCGATCATGGGTACGCATTGCGATGGGCATTGTCTAAGCAACGAAGATAAAGTGGTCAGGGCAGCGGACCTGTCGGGGCTGACTGCCGATTACAAGGTGTTCAAGGAAAATACGATAAATTTAAAGAGGGAGTTTGAGATGATGAGCGGTACAACGCTTACTTGGCAAGAATGGATAAACAATGCGGTGAACAGGATAGAACTCTTTCTTAGAGAGGACCTGGATCTAACCAGTGATTATTATGATGAGGAAGGTAATTCGATTTTTCATCGTCATGCGAGGGAAAATCTGAAGACCCTGATGTCGGATAATAGTGATTGATTATGACGCCGGGTTATTAAGAAATGCCGGTCTACGAATATCGTTGTGAAAAAAACGGATTGACTGTCGAGGTAAACCATCCTATGGATGTCCGGCTGCATACGTGGGGTGAGGTATGTTATGTTGCGCAAATACCTCTCGGTAATACGGATCCCATGGCCCCGGTAACCAAAGTCATCAGGAGTGCGCCGGGCGTAGCCGTACCGGTATTCAACAGTGAGTTGCGAAACAAGGGCTTTACCAAGCTGGTCAAGCGTGATGATGGTTTGTATGAGAACGTTACAGCGCTGGATGAAGAAAAGCGTTTTATGAAGCGGGGCGATCCGACGTCCGTGCCACATATACATAAAAAGATAGGTGACTAAAATCCGGCTCAACAATTCTTGTGACCGCGCGGAATTTTAAGCCGGGTTCCCATTTCGTCCGGCGCCGATCGAACCTCTCTTCACTGCAACGAGCCGATTCTCCACTTATCCTCTTAGCTGGAGCCATTTCCCGGATAGGGCGATTGACCGGCCCGATGATATTGCGGTGCAACAGGGAAATGGATGGATTGTTCCTGTTGGTAGTCGCCAGTAGATAAAGGAAATCAGGTAAATAATCGAGGAACGATCCCCCGCGCCATGCAGTGAGGTCCGGTTTTTCCAGTCACTGGGCGAAATTATTGATGAATTACCCGGTGATCCTCAATTTTTACAGGGAGAGACCGTTAAACAGGAGTGGGCGAGGGGCCATTTCACGGATCGGCCCGGCGCGGATTTTTCCATGTTGTGGCAGGCCGGCAGGGAAATGGATAAAGGTTGGACCGGGGATCGCTGCGGCCGGCCCTTGGTTTTTGAATAGATCAGGTAAAGAAACCGTGTCGCTACCATTATTAATCTGTGATGATTCCAGTTTTGCCAGGAAACAGATGGCAAGGGCCTTGCCGGACGGCTGGGATGTAGACATCAGCTTTGCGGCAAATGGCGCGGAGGGAATTGATGCCATCAGGGCAGGTAAGGGCGATGTGTTGCTTCTGGATCTTAATATGCCGGTCATGGATGGTTATGAAGTGCTGGAGGCAATACGCAAGCAGGACCTGCCCACAGTGGTGATTGTGGTATCAGGGGATATCCAGCCTGAGGCGAGAGAGAGGGTATTGCAACTGGGGGCCATCGATTTCATCAAAAAGCCTACTGACAGGGCGGGGATTACCAGGGTATTGCAGCAATATGGGCTGATTACAGAAAAAAAGAGTGAAATAAAAACCACTGAGATCGATGTCGATCTCTACGATTGCTATCAGGAAATCGCCAATGTAGCAATGGGTCAGGCAGCGGATCTCCTGGCCAGGTTACTGAATGTTTTTGTCGTTCTGCCAGCACCCAGGGTCAATATATTCGAGGCAAGTGAATTGCATATGGCCCTGCAACTGGCAGGTTCAAAGGACACCTTTTCCGCAGTGTGTCAGGGTTATATAGGAGACGGAATTGCCGGCGAGGCATTATTGATTTTTAGTGACTCCAGTTTCCCGGATATAGCAAAATTGATGAAGTATGAAGGCATGATAGATGACGCTGTTGAGATAGAATTATTAATGGACGTATCGAGCATCCTTATCGGGGCCTGTCTCAAGGGTATCGCCGATCAGCTGGATATGACTTTCAGCCAAGGGCACCCGGTAGTTCTCGGTCAACACTTTAAGGTTTCTGATCTCATTAAAACATCACCACACTCAAGAAATACGTTGGCTATAGAGATAAATTACAAAATTGAAAATCATAATATTGATTGCGATCTACTGCTGTTGTTTACAGAAGACACGATCCCGATCATGAATAACAAAGTTTCCTGCCTGATTGATTAGTTATGGATACCGAGAGCCTGGAATTTAAGGAATTTTACTGGATCATGTCCCTCATGCAGGCCATCGATGTTGGAGTAATCGTACTTGACCGTGACTATAGTATCCAGGTATGGAACAGCTTTATGGAAAACCACAGTGGCATTCGCCCTGAAAAGGTCCGGGGCAAATGTATTTTTGATTTCTTCTCTGAAATACCTGAAGAGTGGTTTAAACACAAAGTGGAATCGGTCTTGATGCTGCAAAACCGGGCGTTTAGCACATGGGAACAGCGGCCCTATATCTTCCGCTTTAAAAATTACCGGCCGATCACGGGCATGGCAGAGTTCATGTATCAAAATATCACCATGGTTCCTCTGACATCTATTGACGGCAGCATCAGATATATATGCATCATTATTTATGATGTAACGGATATAGCCCTCGGTAAAAAGGAGCTGAAACTGGCAAATGCCCAATTAGAGCACCAGAGCCGGGTCGATCCACTAACCCTGCTCAATAACCGGGGATACTGGGAAGAGTGCATGATAAGGGAATACAAGCGCTATCGCCGGTATCACGGTAGATGCAGTCTGGTTATATTCGATATAGATTTTTTCAAGAAAGTGAATGATACCTATGGTCACCAGGTAGGAGATGAAGTATTAAGGGTTGTTTCCCAAATTGTCGTTAAAAATACACGTGAAACGGATATCGCTGGACGTTATGGCGGTGAAGAATTCACTGTCATTTTGCCGGATAATGATGCACAGGGTGCACTGGTGTTTGCAGAACGGTTTCGGAAAAATGTCGAAGCTACTACTATTCCTGCTGACGACCGGAAAATAAATGTCACTATCAGTCTGGGTATTACTGAATTCAGTAATGACGTGCAAAGCTATACGGAATTGATTGAACAGGCAGACAGGGCGCTTTATGCCTCAAAGGAGGCGGGCCGTAACAGGACAACCCTGTTTACGGATAGTACCTGAAAGCATGTGCTGTCTTTCTCGCTGACCAGGTGCATAATGGCGGTACCGAAAACAGAACCATTATGCTTGAAATAGCCGTTCCAGGTTATAAGACACTATGCTTTGAGCATCTCGTTTTAGACTATAACGGGACCCTTGCCTGTGATGGCAAGCTTATTAAGGGGGTGGAAGATCGCCTGGCAAGCCTTTCTGATCAGCTGAAAATCCACATATTGACTGCGGACACATTTGGGGAGGCCCGCTCCGGTCTGGACCGGGTTGTTTGCGAGCTTTCTATTCTACACGCAGGTGAACAGGATAGAGCTAAACTCGACTACATACAGGCGCTGAATCCGGATATTACCGTATGCGTAGGTAATGGCAGGAATGACCGGCTCATGCTCAAACAAGCGTCACTCGGGATAGCTGTAATACTGGCAGAGGGTGCGGCGATGGAAACACTGGATACCGCAGACATAGTCTGTACGGATATCTGCTCTGCCTTGGATCTGCTCCTTAACCCCTTGCGGCTGATCGCCACATTACGATCATAACTTGGGATTCGACTAAAAAAAGAGGAATCAAGGGGTCAGGGAAATCAAGGCGTCAGAGTAGAATGACACTTACTTAAGTCCGTTTTTCCCGCGAATGCGGGAAACCAGTCAAACAAAATGCATTTTATCCACTGGATCGCCGCCTTCGCGGGGACGACGAAAAGAAGGTATTTGTGCCATTCGGGTCAGAGAACATAAGATGATATATCAGTGTTCGTTCTGTATTTGTGCCTGTTTAACTGTCCGGACCTTCTCCTAAAACTTAATGCATTCAGACTTGCATATAGTTGAACTAAATGAAATTATACCTGCATGAAGATCAGGAAATTCTGGCTGGAAAAGATTGAAGACGCCTGGAAACAACGTAGCATTGTCTGGGTTTCAGGCGTGCGCCGCGTGGGCAAGACCACGCTTTGCCAATCCCTGCCGGATAGTGAATACTTTGACTGCGAATTACCACGCACGCGCCGGTTAATGGATGCCCGGAGGGTTTCCTCGCAGAGTTGCGGCATCAACGGGTGGTGCTGGATGAGATCCACCGGTTGGGGCATCCTTAGGAACTGCTGAAGATCGCCGCCGATCATTTCCCCGATATTCAAGTCATCGCCACCGGTTCTTCCACCTTGGGCGCCTCAACAAAATTCACCGATACACTGGCAGGCCGCAAGCTGGATTTGTGGCTGACGCCGATGGCAGCGCCGGATATAACCGCGTTTGACAGTGCTAATCTCGAGCACCGGTTCCTGCACGGTGGCTTGCCACCGTTTTTTCTGGCGGATGTGTTGCCGGATCGGGAATTCCAGGAATGGATGGACGCCTACTGGGCCAAGGATATCCAGGAGATGTTCAGGCTGGAACGCCGCTATTCGTTTCAAAAGTTCACGGAGTTGCTGTTATCGCACAGCGGCGGCATGTTCGAGGCGACCCGCTATGCCCGCCCTTGCGAAGTGAGCCGCACCACTATCGCTAATTATCTGGCCGTGCTTGAAGCGACTTTCGCCGTGCATGTCATACGGCCCTACAGTACGCGCCGGTCTTCCGAGATCGTCTCCGCGCCTAAGGTTTACGGATTCGATACCGGATTCACCTGTTATTACCGCGGCTGGGACAGTCTGCGGCGTGAAGATATGGGGTTGTTGTGGGAGCACTACGTACTGAATGAACTGCATGCCCAACTGCAAACCCGTGACATTCGGTACTGGCGTGATAAACACGGCCATGAGATCGATTTCATCCTTGTGCAGCGGGGGCGTACCCCTCTTGCCGTCGAATGCAAATGGTCGGCCGCTCAATTCGATGCAGCAGGGTTGAAGAGCTTTCGCAAGCGCTACCCAAGGGGTGATAATTATGTGGTAGCGGAAGACGTGGGCCGTTCGTATGAGCGTGAGTATTATAATAGCATCAGGGTAAAATTCGTCAGCTTGAGGAATCTGATCCAGGCCCTGTCTGGGTACGCTAATGACAAAAAAGGCCGGTCTGCGGTGAAGACAAAAACAGCAAAGAAGAAAAAGTGAATGAAACTCACCGATAACGAAAAGCGGGACATTATTAAGTATCTTGAGGCGGACAAACCGCTACCGGATGAGTTTCGATTTTTGTTATTTTGGGGTCTTCAGCAGAATCTGTGGGTTGATATATAAACAGTAGCCCGTCATT
>JBHHYN010000013.1:0-39652 GCA_046757565.1 Gammaproteobacteria bacterium
CGAGGAAGCCAAAGCCGAGCTACGGCTATGATTGCGGTCGCGAGCACGCTCAAAATCCATCAGTCCGGCGTAATCATCTCGCCAACTCATGCAATATGCAGGCTAGGCATCTGGAACAGATCAGGTAACAACCCACTGGCCTTCTCTATGCCCCCCGTAAACAGGATGAACGGATGACAACCATGCCTCCTGTCTCATGGCCCGCCCTGCCGACATGACCGATACCCGATCCCCCGGCCAGTTCCTCAAGGCATTCGGACCCGGACTCTTGCTCGCGGCCGTTGCTGTGGGCGTATCCCACCTGGTACAGTCGACACGCGCCGGGGCGATGTACGGGCTAGCCATGCTGGTATTCATCGTGCTGGCCATCGCCATGAAATATCCTGCCTACCGTTTCGCCCCCCTGTACACGGCAGCCACCGGCGCCACCATGGTTGAGGGGTTCAGGCGCCAGGGACTGTGGGCGCTTGTCCTCTTCGGACTGATGATTTTCCTGCACGTCTTCGTCGGCATCGCGGCGGTAACGCTGGTCACTGCCGGTCTCGCCAAAACCACCCTGCATCTGGGCGCCGGTCCTGTCGCCATAGCGGCCGGCATACTGCTGGTTACCGCAACCCTGCTGATCATCGGCCACTATCATTGGCTCGATCTGTTTATGAAACTGTTAATGGTCGTCCTGACGTTATCGACCGTTGCGGCAACAGCCCTGGTGGTCCCGCTGATCGACTGGCCGCATGCCGGGCCCCTGTGGCCGCGGCATTTCGACCGGTCCACAATCATGTTTACTGCCGCCCTGATTGGCTGGATGCCCGCGCCCCTCGAGGCCGCCGTGATTCACACCATGTGGTCACAGGCAAAGGTGCGCGATACAGGCTATCAGCCGAGCGTCAGGGAGGCCGCTATCGATTTTCATATCGGTTATTTCTCCACCCTGTTGCTGGCCATCTGTTTTCTGTTGCTCGGTACCGGAGTCATGCACGGCTCCGGCGCTGTCTTTGCAGAGAGTCCGGCCGGATTCGCGGCGCAGGTGATCGATCTCTACGGGCAGACGCTGGGTCCCTGGAGCCGCCCGTTGATTGGCTCGGCGGCGTTCGCGGTGATGTTCTCCACCATTATCGCCGCTCTGGACGGGTTTGCGAGGATATTCACCACCATGATAGTGAGCTTGCGGCGGCCCGGGGAACCTGACCGGGGAAACGAGATGCATTCGCGGAATAGTCTCTATGTCGGTTCCATGCTGGTGATCGGCGCCGGGGCCCTGTCCATACTCATGTTTTTTCTGACCTCATTCAAGACCCTCATCGATATCGCCACGACGATCTCCTTTCTGACGACACCGGTGCTGGCGCTTCTGATCCACCGCGCCATGATGAGCGGCTATGTCCCCGCCGGGATGCGGCCGGGCCGGGGCATGTGGTCCTACAGTATCCTGTGCATTGCGCTGATGACCACCTTCGCCGTGGGATACATTATTCTGTTAATCAACCGGTGACGATGGCTTTTTCTCCCGGATTCGTGGATCCATCGGCCGTCCCCGTCATGGGTGAGCGTCGTGGTCCCGTGGTGCTACTTTTTTGCTGGCCGATGCAACCATAACTCATCGATGCGCTACTTTTCCCGGCGGTGGATAATGATACATTTTCGAGACATTATGCCAGGGTGATCGGCCTATACTCTACGGGACAAATGCCGATAACACTAATCAGCTTCAAGCATTTCATAAACACCACCCATACCGGTTAGAAACGCCCGATGAAAGGAGATCCATTGATGAAGACGGAGGCCCCAGTGCCCGCCGATGCAAGGCAGATGCATCTGCTGGCGGATCTGTGTCCGGATCTGCTCTGTATCATGCAGCCGGACGGTCGACTCGATTATGTGAATCAGGCCTTTCTGGACACGCTGGGGTACGATGGTAGCGACATCCCGTCCCTGTCCCTGTTGAGCCTAGCCCATGTCGATTGCCGTGAATCCATGCAGACGGCGTTGGAGCAGGCGCGGGACGGTGACGGCATCAGCACCCCGGCGTTTCGTTGCCGCTGCCGGGACGGTTCGTTCCGCCGGCTTGAGTGGTTGGCTCTCGATGGGGACGGCAGCGGACGGCTCTACGGCGTAGCGCGGGATATCACGGTCCAGCAGTCCGGCCTCGAACGCAAGGCCTCGAGGCACAAGGGGGCTATGAACCAGGCGGAGGAGCTGCGTTTCGTGGTCGAAAATGCCATTGATGCCGTCTATTGCACGGACAAGGAGGCTAATATCCTCTATGTCAACGAAAGCGCCTGCCGGGTCCTGGGTTACAGTTACGAGGAGTTGACCGCACTCAGCATCTTCGATATCGATTGGGATTACCCCCGAGAACGCTGGCTCCTGGACTGGGAGCAGGCCCGCAAGGGCCGGCGTGAGACCTTCGAGACCGTCCACCGGAGAAAAGACGGAAGCGCTGTGCCCGTCGAGATCAACATCCGCGTGATGGAGTTCCAGGGGTCCGAAATGGCCGCCTCCTTCGTCCGCGATATCAGCGAACGCAAACAGGTTATGGAGGCGCTGTACCAGAGCGAGGCCCGCTTCAGGGGCCTGTTCGAGGGCTCGGCCGTCGGCATGGTGGTGCTCTCCCCCGACAACCGGGTGGTGATGTGCAACCCCTCCTTCTGCCGGATACTCGGCTACACCCTGGAGGAACTGACCGGCAGGGGCTCGATGAGCTTTACCCATCCGGACGACGTCGGTATCCAGGCGGAATTGACCCGCCAGCTCATCTCAGGCGAACTGGGGCACTATAACATCGAGAAGCGTTATCTCACCAGGGATGGCCGCACCGTCTGGGGCAACACCACAGTCTCCATCATTCGTGACGAAACGGACAATGTGCAGCACTTTATCGCCCAGGTGCAGGACATCACCGGGGCCAGGCAGGCAGCGCGGCAGACAGAGGAGTTGCGTTTCACTATCGATAATGCCGTCGATTCCGTATTTCTCTACAATAAAAAGGGCGAGATCTACTATGTGAATGAGAGCGCCTGCCGCAGGCTTGGCTATGGGTTTGATGAGTTGACGTCGATGACCATCTTCGATCTCGATCCGGATTTCTCCAGGGAGGTGTGGCCTGCCGGCTGGGAATGGGGCAAGCGGGGCGAACTGCAGATCTTCGAGACAACGCACACAAGAAAGGACGGCAGCCGCTTCCCGGTAGAGATTACCTTCCGTGTCACGGAATTTGAGGGCACGGAATATGCCGCCGCGTTCGCACGCGATATCAGCGAACGCAAGGAGGTAGAGCGACACCTGTTGTTCCTGCAGTATGCGCTCGACAACGCCGGCGACAGCGTCCTCATGATGAATCGGGAGGGGGATATCCTGTATGCCAATGACACCGCCAGCAGGAACGAGGGATACTCCAAGGAAGAGCTGTCAGCAATGAAGATACATGATCTGGATCCGCGCCTGCGTACGGGCGAGTTAGATTGGGACCAGGTTTGGCAGGGTATCTCGGATGGCGCTGCCCATACCTTCGAGGTACTGCATGAACGCAGCGACGGCAGCACCTATCCCATCGAGATCACGACGCGGATGACGGAATTTGCGGGAGAAGCGTTCGCCTGCAGTTTTGAACGCGATATCAGCGCGCGCAAACAGGCCGAGCAGGCGCTGAAAGATTCCGAGGCGGCCCTGCAGCTAGCCTTGCTGCGCCTCACCTACCTGGTGGAGAACTCCCCGCTGGCCGTGATCGAGCTGGACCAGGCCATGCAGATCAGGCGCTGGACGTCCAGGGCGGAGGCGATGTTCGGCTGGAGCGCGGATGAGATGATCGGGCAGACATTCACCAGCTCCCATATCGTATTCAAGGACGATATCGCAACCGCTGAATCCAGGATAGAGCAGATCCGTAACAACGAGCTATCCAGTTATGTGGATCAATACCGCAACTGCACAAAAAACGGTGATGTGATTAATTGTGAGTGGTATGTCTCCACCCTGCGCGGCAATGATAACGAGATTCTATCGGTACTCGCCCTGGTGCACGATATCACGAAACAGATCCGGGCCCAGGAGAAGCTGCAAACCTATCAGGAGCACCTCGAGGAACTCGTCAGTAGCCGCACCGAGGAGCTGGAGGCGGCACAGGAGGAGCTGATCCGGAAAGAACGGCTTGCGGTCCTGGGTCAACTGACCGGTGTCGTCAGTCACGAATTGCGTAATCCGTTAGCATCGATACGCACCTCATTTTATCTTGTCAGTAAAAATCTCAACGGTGATCCCGCCATGCAGCAGCGGGCCTTAGAACGTATCGAACGCAACATTGAGCGCTGTGACAGCATCATCGACGAACTGCTCGATTATACGCACGTCCGCCCGCTGGAACTTATTCCTTTGGATTTCGATGCCTGGCTGGCTGCGGAGATCGCCGAGTACCCGATCCCGGACGGGATAGCGGTCGAGTCCAGGCTGGTCGCCGGGGCGCAGGTCGCTATCGAGCCGGAGCGCCTCAGGCGTTGTCTGATTAATCTCTTCTCGAACGCCTGCGAAGCGATGCTGGGGCAGCCGGAGGACAAACCCGGGTGCCTGCGCATCGAAACGGATGTGGCGGCGGCAGGAGTCGAGGTCATTGTCGAAGACAACGGCCCTGGAATTCCGGATGAACTGTTGCAGAAGATATTCGAGCCGTTGTTCAGCACCAAGGGGTTTGGCGTGGGCCTGGGTCTCGCCATCGTCGAGCAGATCGTCAAGCAGCATCACGGCACGATACAATTCAGTTCCCGGGTGGGGAAAGGGACGCGGGTGTCGTTGTGGCTGCCGGTGAGTTAACTATAGGTGAGGACGCGGTTCAATCGTTAAAGCCATACAGGCGTGCCGGGTTCTCCACCAGGATCTGCCGTTGCAGGGCCTCATCGGGGGCAAACAGCGGGATCAGATCGACCAGGTCGCCGTCGTTGGGCATATGTTTTTTAATGTTGGGATGGGGCCAGTCCGTGCCCCAGAGGACTCTGTCGGGCGCTGCCTCGATCAGCGCCCGGGCAAAGGGCGCCGCATCGGTGAAGGGCGGACCTGCCGAGGAGATCCGCTCCGCCCCGCAGATCTTTACCCAGCAGTTTTCCAGTTCTGCCAGCTGTAACAGACGTTGAAACGGTTCCTGTTCCAGGCCGGCCGCTGCCGGCACCCGGCCCATGTGGTCGATAACGAAGGGTACGGGAAGTCCCGACAGCATCTCTTTGAATTCAATGATATCGGCGGCATCGAAATGCAGGACGACATGCCAGCCGAAGGCTTTAATCCTGCCCAGTATCCGGTGAAACACAGCCAGGTCCGGCATGCCGCCCAGGTGACGGACAAAGTTGAAACGCACGCCGCGGATCCCTCTTGCATGCAGGGTCTGTAAATCCCGTTCGGAAAATCTGTCATCGACGTTGGCAACGCCACGGTAACGTCCGCCGCTTTGCGCGATGGCGTCGAGAATGACGCGATTGTCCGTGCCGTGACAACTGGCATTCACGAGCACGGCCCGCTCCAGACCCAGGGTGTTTTGTAATACTTTGAAGCGTTCCAGGGGTGCATCCGGCGGTGTATAGGAACGGTCCGGGGCATACGGGTAGGTAGCGCCCGGCCCGAAAATGTGACAGTGGGCATCGCATGCTCCGGCGGGCGCCTGGTATTGCGGCATGCGGGTATGCGGATCCGGCGCCATACAGACAGGTATCGTCATTCAATCAAGCCCGGAACAGTCAGCGCAAGCGTGTCGTTTCAGTTGCAGTCAGGCAGCATTTTCGAGGACGAGTATGCCCGCGGCCGTATTGGATACGGGAACGTGATAGTGGCGATGGACGGTCGCGACCTTGTCGGACAGGGCGCCACGCATGACCAGCCACATAATCAATTCTATCCCCTCCGTGCCGGAGTATTCCATGTAATCCGAATGCGAATAGCGGGTCAGCGCCAGTGGATCGCTGATCAGTTTCTCCATGAACATGCGATCGAACTCCTTATTGATGAACCCCGCTCTCTCCCCCTGTAGCTGATGGGACATCCCTCCCGTGCCGAACACCACGACCTTCAGCTCCTCCGGGTAGGACGCAATGGCCTTGCCCAGGGCCTTGCCGAGTTTGTAGCATCTGGCCGCGGTCGGTAACGGGTGTTGCACCACATTCACCGCAAGAGGTATGGCCTTGACCGGCCATTCCGGCTTGTCTCCCCACATCAGCGACATGGGGACGATAAAGCCGTGATCCACCAGCATCTCCTGGCACATGGTGATGTCGAACTCATCCGCGACCAGCGATTCGATCACATGCCAGGAAAATTCCGGATCGCCGGGGAATGATCGCAGGGTGGCCAGCCCCCAGCCTTCATCGGCATTTTGATATTCAGCAGCTGCGCCGATGGCGAACGTCGGCAGTGTGTCCAGAAAGAAATTTAACCCATGGTCGTTATAGACGACTACCGCTATATCCGGTTGCACCCGATCCAGCCATTCCCGCACCTTCACATAGCCATCGAAGAACGGTTTCCAGTAGGGTTCGTTCTGCAGTCCCCTGGTGATGGCGTTGCCGATCGCCGGGATGTGGGAGGTGGTGACGCCACCGACAAGTTTAGCCATTATAGATCCGCTCCTTCCGCGAGCAGCTTCGCCTTGAATTCATCGACGCTCATCCCCGTCATCTGGGCGCTGGCGTCCTGCACGTTATAGTTGTTTACCGTGGCGAGTTTAAACAGATAATAGATGTTCCCCCCCAACTGCAGCATGTGTAACCAGTCACGCTTCTTGACCGTCTCACGCTGCTCATCCGTCAGGCCGTATTTGTTGCAGTAGGCGTCTTCGTCGTCGGCGAACGCCTGGCGGTTTTCGGCGCTGTTAAACGACATGCACATCTTGTTGAGGGCGTAACCCATCACCGCCTTCTGCCCGTCGAAGACATAAGTCCCCGGTATCTTGTCGTAGTCATGTCGAGACCAAACCATAGCGCCGTGCTCTCCTCTGTTCGTGGGTGAATTGATACTCTCTGGAACAGAACCCGGTAGTTCGGTTATTTTAGCAAAACGAGCAACCTGTTGCATGTTTGTTGGCCTCCTGTTGAGGACAGCAAATCCATTTCAAGTCACTGTTTTATCCGGGCA
Organism: Gammaproteobacteria bacterium; assembly: GCA_046757565.1. Taxonomy (GTDB): domain Bacteria; phylum Pseudomonadota; class Gammaproteobacteria; order Eutrophobiales; family Eutrophobiaceae; genus JBHHYN01. The sequence continues at coordinate 7,108 of JBHHYN010000013.1, forward strand.
AGGACCGTCTCGGCCAGGGCAAGGTAGTTATCGGGGAGGCCATAGGGAAATACCCTGCCGAGGTCCATATCGGCCAGCCACTGCAGCCGTTCTGCGCTGGCGGCAGCCATGCTGCTGCCCAGGCCCATGTCGTTCAGGGTGACAGCCACATCACGCATCTCCGCAGCCTGACGCCGGCCATGGGTGATCGCCCGTTCCAACATGTATCCGGCAAGTTTCTCCCACTCCATTCCCGGGAAGCTGCTGTCCAGCGATATTAATAGGTGACGGTCGACGCCCGCGGCCACGCCTGCCAGCATGCATTCGATCACCAGGCCCTCCAGACCCTTGACCATGACGCTGCGCACCATCTTCACCGTTGAGGCATAGCCGACCTCATCCGATACGACCTCGAAATTCATATCCAGGCGCCTGAACAATGATTCAATGCGGCGCGCTCCCGGTCCGCCGATAAGCAGCGGCGTGCGGTGGCGTCCGGATTGCACCGGCGCCATGACGGCAACATCGACATAAGCAGCGCCTTGAGAAGCGATCATCCGGGCTGCTTTGCACTTGCGATCGGGTGCCGCGGAGTTGATATCCACATAAAGCTGCCGGGACGTCAGGGCGGGCAGTACTGAGGCGGCGGCATCCAGCACGGCATCGGCAGTGACCGCTGAAATAATCACATCGGCTTGTGATACAGCATCGGTGGCGGAGCTTGCGGAGTGGACACCGGTCCGGCGGTAGTCCTCCTGCTTGGCATGCCGTGTCGACGCCTGATCGGTCTTGATGTCGTAGGCGCAGATTTCCAACTCCACTTCGCTTTTCCAGCCCGCGGTAAAGGCCTGTGCGGCCTCTCCAAAGCCGATAAATGCGAGACGTTGTTCAATGCGCATCGGAGTGTCACTCCTGTTCAGTGAGTTCCCGGATGATATCAGGCCGGTGGCCAATGCTGGACAACCGGCATGTAGCGAAGGATTAAGGTCCCCGCCACGAATTATGAGAATGGATACTGAAGGGCGGTGGCCACACCGTCAAGAGATGATTCAAGCGGCGTTTTCCAGCAGCAGCAGGCCCGCAGCGGTATTGGAGATGGGAATATGGTAATTGCTGTGTATCTTGGATACCCGGCCGTTTAAGGCGCCGCGCATGAGCAGCCACTGGATAAATTCGGCCCCCTGCGCCCCGGCCTGCTCCACCAGTTCCGGGATGGAATAACGGGTCAAGGACTCGGGCTCATGCGCGATCTTCTCCATGCACATAAGATCGAACTGCTTGTTAATAAAGCCCGCCCGTTTGCCGTCAAGTTGATGGGACAGGCCCCCCGTGCCGATGACCACGACCTTCAGTTCCTCATCATAGGATGTTATCGCTTTGCCGAGTGCCTTGCCGAATCGATAACAACGGGACGGAGAGGGCAGGGGGTGTTGCACCGTATTCACCTCAACAGGGATGGTCTTCACCGTTTCCCTCGGCTGGTCCGGCCACAGCAGCGACATGGGGACGGTGAAACCGTGATCGACCTCCATTTCCTGGCATATGGCGATATCGAACTCGTCCGCAACCAGCGCTTCGATCAGGTGCCATGAGAATTCCGGATCGCCGGGATAGGGGGCGAGTGTTTTCAGTCCCCAGCCTTCATCGGCGTTTTCATATTCGGCCGCCGCGCCAACCGCAAAGGTCGGGATCTTATCAAGAAAGAAGTTGAGTCCATGGTCGTTGTAGACGACTACGGCCACATCCGGTTGCACCCGCGCCAGCCAGTCGTGCACCGGTGGATAGCCATCGAAGAACGGTTTCCAGTAGGGTTCTTCCTGTAACCCCTGGGCAATGGCGTTACCGATTGCGGGGATGTGTGAGGTGCAGATACCGCCAACAATCCTGGCCATCTCTCTATTTTCCCGCTGCCACCAGCATTGCCTTGAAATCCTCGACACTCATGCCGGTCTGCTGGGCGCCCACGTCCTGGACGTTGAGTCCGAGAATCCCGGCGAACTTGGCCAGATAGTAGATATTGCCGCCTGCCTCGATCAGATCCAGCACATTACGCGCCTTGATCGCCCGGCGTTGCTGCTCATTCAGGTTGAACTTGTCGCAGTAGGCCTGTTCATCCCGCAGGAAGGCAGCACGGTTCCCGGCATGATTGAATGAATAGCACATCCTGTTGAGGGCATAGCCTTTTACCGCCTGGCGTCCGTCGAAGAACGTCGTTCCCGCTATGTTGTCATAATCCCGTGCTTTAAAACCCATGAATGCCCCCCTGTAGCATGACTCATATTCATCCGGGACAACAACGTGCCCAAATAAAACCACGGAAATTGTGCCTCTGCCCCGAAATTCTTATTTCATACGTTATAAACAAATTCCGGGCGATTCAATCCGAGTTTGGACAACCATTGATTTAGATCAAATTTTTACTGGAGAAATGCTCTGGATCCACATCGATATAATTCGTCAGGACATTGCTGTTACCCATCCGTCAGCGGGGACCGAGATGGACTACTCCCGCAGCCGGTTTGAATCGGGGTAGAGTGTGTGTTATGTAGACAGGGAAGATGGCAACGACTGACTGAAGGGGAAACGGTAATGATCGCTACGCTGCAAATCCTGGTATTTGCGTTATCTGTTGTCCTGGTTATGCCGGTACCGGCATCCGACCAGCAGGCGGATAACGCCAATCGTCTTATCCTGGTTGCCGGGGCAACCGGCCGGCAAGGCGGCGCCGTTGCCCGTGAATTGCAGCGCCGCGGCTATCGGGTACGGGGACTAACCCGCCATGCGCACAGTGACAGAGCCAGGGCCCTCATCGCCCTGGGTGTGGAGATGGTACAGGGCGATTTCGATGATGCGCCGTCACTGGACAGGGCATTGGACGGGGCCTATGGGGCCTACTCCGTGCAAAACTGGAGAGGCATCGGCGCTGGCGGCGAGATCCGGCAAGGCGAGGCCTTCGCGGATGCGGCGAGACGCGCCGGGGTGAAACATTTTGTCTACAGCTCCGTCGCCGCCGCAGCCCGGAAAACCGGTGTGCCCCATTTCGACAGTAAGGTCGAGATAGAGGCGCATATTCGCGCCATCGGCTTGCCTTATACGATCATCCGGCCGGCCAGCTTTATGTCGAATCTGAAGCGCTCGCGCAAGGAGATCCTGGCAGGCGTCCTGCGGGGACCGTTGCCCCCCCAAAAAAAATTACAGTATATAGCTGTTCGGGACATCGGCAGATTTGCCGCGGATGCCTTTGACGATCCGGACAGGTGGCTGGGGCGGACGATTGAAATTGCCGGCGATGAAAAGAGCAATACAGAAGTCGCGGCGATTCTCAGCCGGGTATTGGGACGGCCCGTGAACTATGAACAGATCCCCTGGGATAAATTTGCCGGTTCTGCACCGCCTCCGATAGTTGCTATGGTAAACTGGTATCGTGAAGCTGGCTTTAGCATCGATGTGGCCGTTTTGCGCAGGAAGTATCCATGGATGCTGACATTGGAGGAGTATCTGCGTGCAAGCGGCTGGACAAATCAGAAACAGTAAGCGTGAGCACCGCAACCGGACTACTAAAAATACGAACATGACAACCCGTGTTAAAAATCCGAGAGTTGTTATGGCGCTAATCCGGTTTCTCTTTCTGCGTATCGTCCCGGTTGCATTCCTGTTGTTCTGTTTGTTACCGGCCGGCACGCCGGCGGTCAACGCAGTTGACTTTACCTCCCCGTTCAAGGGTCTGTTCGGTAGCGATGACGGCGTCGTTGTGTGGCAGGGGCCGGGCCAGTACGTCAAGATTGTCAGTCAGGGCCTGAGCACCGGCCGCAAACATACACCGAAGAACGATCATCCGGCCAAATTGAAGCCGCGTGATCTTGCCGCGATACTCGCATCGTTGCGGGGACCGAAGCCAGAGGGGGCGCCCAATGGGCGGGGGACCATGCCGTTATTTACCATGGCGGAGGTGAAACTGCTGGCGACCCGGCTGGCCGGGGCGCTGGCCAGGGCGACGCCGAGACAGGACGTTGTGTTCGCGGTGGTCGATGTGCCCGAACATTTTCGTCGCCATGATCGCCGATCCACCGCTGCCCGGCTGTTTATGCACAAGGGCAGACTCAATATGATTTTTGGAGATGTACTGCAGCCGGCGCGAAACGATGAGAAATCGAAACGCAAAAACATCAGTCACTATGCCAAACCGCACCGCGCCGGCAAGCGCATCGAAGCTCTGGGCCGTTCCGTGCATATCGCCAGGGGGACTGGCATTAACTATTGGACGGGCAGGGGCAGTCCGCGTGATGACTGGATCGTGATCGATGTGCCCACTACCGTGGCCGCCTATAAAGGTCTGCAAATACGGCTGGCTGCTGAACACAAACTGGCCGGGGACGAAAACACCGGTGAGAGGCGGGAGCGCCGGCACATGCAGGAGGAGATAGCACGCTTGCGCCAGGAGCTGCAGGAGAGCGAGAGGAAGAAGACCCGCGATCCGGTAGAGAAGGGAGAGCGGCGTGGGGCAGTGAAAGAGGGGCCGATTAAAATGCAGAACGGAGGTGCCCCTGCGGCCGGCCAGTCGTCCACCACACAAAACCAGACCGGAACTCCCGCTGTCCATGCGTCCGCTGCTCGGAACAACCCGGCCAGCGCAACTGCCATGGCCTCCATCGAGCAGCGGCTCGGCACGCTCAAGTCACTGCATGAGAAGCAACTCATTACCGATGAAGAGTACTCGGCCAAGCGCAAGCAGATCCTGGACATGCTTTGACCCGCGGACGCGGTAACATTACCTGTAATTTTTCAACTTAAGTTTTTTAGAGCTGTTTCGTAGCCGTGATGCGTCAGGTTGCGGTAACATGGCTGAGGAGGTTTTTGATGTTCAAGCGTATCTATTGGCTGTTCTCTCATCTCGGAGTGATGGCGCTTTCCGCCTCGTTTATCATGGGTTTCCGTTATGCACCGGAGGCGCCGGTCCGCAACCTGGTAGTCGATGTCCTGATCTATCTGGCCTTCATCGTGGTGCATATCGTGATGACTATGCCGGCATTCAAACAGGCCGTCTTTGGTCATCCCCAGGGGACGCTCTCCGAACGCCGCATCTATGTGTTTATCTCCGTGGTCACCTGGCTGGCGGTGTATGGGTGGCATCTGCCCGTCGGCGGCTACGGCTTTACTTCACCGCTCTGGTTACAGTTTATCGGGTACTGTGCCGTGTTGTTGTCTGTTTTTGCATTTTTCGAGTTTGCCACCTTCGAGAAGTTGGGCAGCCTGCTGGGGATGCCGGGTGCTGAACTTTCGCACTCCGTAGGCAGCGAGACACCCCTGATGAAGGAGGGTCCCTATGCGCAGGTGCGTCACCCCATGTACCGTGCTGCCCTGTTTCTCTCCTTTTCCTCGTTACTGATCCACCCGCATGCGGGACAACTGCTGTTTGCCGTACTGGTCTCGGCCTCCTTTATCGGATTCATTCCTTTTGAGGAACATCAATTGCTGCGCGCCCGTGGCGATGAGTACCGGGAGTATATGCACACTACGCCCTATCGGCTGTTGCAAGGGATCTGGTAAGTTAACGATGGTGTGATGGATCGTTATTATACGATCAACACAGGCTTCTTATTTTCCACCATTGGTCGATAATGCAAACGCGTAGGCATCCTGGAAATCCAGCAACGCTGCTTTGTCCGATGCCTGCATTTTTTCAAACAGACCGAACTGGACCTTGTATTTCAGATTGCCAATGGCCAGCGCCCCTATCCCCAGGAATGTACTCTTCGCCATCTTTACCGGTTCCCCGTGGTCTTGAGCCCCAATCCCCTCGATGCCGCTGGGGGGCACCGCGTTGGTATCCGCTGCCATGATCAGGTTGGAGGCATGATCCAGTTCCTCTTTGCCAAGTATGCGTATCCCCGCCCTGGCAGCACAAATCAACACTTCGACGGATGCCAGGGCTTCTATCTTGTCTTCATGGGTCAGGGCGCTCACGGCCGGTACATCGACGCGGTAACGTTCGCAGAAACGCATGGCAAATTTGACTTCATCGTCGCCTGTCAACTGACACAATTTGGCTTTGGCGCCCTGCTGCGCCGCCAGTATGGCGGTGCAGATCCCGACGGGACCGATTCCAAATACACCAACGCTTCTGCCTTTCAGCCCTTTCCCGGTCTCCTTTTTCAGCGCCTGCTCAACCAGTGCGACCACACTCGCCGCTGTGGTGTAGGCGCCGTTGGGATCGACGAATACGCCCACCTGAAAGTCGCTGACCATGGCGGTCCTGGCGTTGTCGAACATGTCCTTGGCGAGGTGAACATTGTGACCGCCAATGAAGATGCCGGTGTCATTGAAACGCCCGGGCGGACGGGCAAAGATAGCATCCTGCACCATGGGGACGACATCATCGGGCCGGGTGCCGGTAAATGGTAATATCTGGTTAAAGCCTGCGTCCGCAGCGAGGGTGACATCAAACGGGCTGATATGCGTATCCGGGACGAGAATATAGAGTATTCGTGACGCCATATGATCAATTGACAGGTAATGGTTAAATTCCCGGGCAACCCGGGAATATCACTCTTATCGACACGGGCGGGCGTTACTTGAGGAATAGTTAAGCCGGAACGTTCGCAAATTACCGCTGCGGCTTTGCTTGTCAGTGCCGTTGCTACCGGGCGCCGTTACTTCATGGATTGAGCGAGACGGTCGAGTGTCTGCATCGCAGGCAGTACCTGGGCCACGCTGGAATTCGGCTCCTTGCCTTGCCGGATCGCCGTAATGAATTCGCGGTCCTGGAGTTCAATACCATCCATGGAAACGGCCACTCCGGAGACATCGATGGGATTTTCATTGCCATCCACAAGGTCATCGTAGCGTGCGATATAGGTGCCGTTGTCACATATATAACGGAAGAAGGTACCCAGTGGTCCTTCGTTGTTGAACGACAGCGCCAGGGTGCAGACGGCCCCCGATGAGGTCTTCATGCCGATACTCATGTCCATGGCGATCCCCAGCTGCGGATGCATCGGCCCCTGTAACGCCTGTGCCTCAGTAGCGATTTCCCCGGTTTGATACTGAAACAGGTCCACCGTATGGCAGGCGTGGTGCCAGAGCAGATGATCGGTCCAGCTTCTGGGCTTGCCCTCGGCATTGGTGTTGCTGCGGCGGAAGAAGAAGGTTTGCACCACCAGGTGCTGAAGTATGAGTTCCCCCGCTGCAATTTTATTATGGATCCACTGGTGGCTCGGATTAAAACGGCGGGTGTGCCCCGCCATGGCCACCAGTCCGGTCTCTTTCTGGACGCTATCGATGCGTTCGGCATCGACCAGTGAGTCGGCGATGGGGATTTCGATCTCGACATGTTTGCCTGCGCGCATTGCCTGTTCCGCCTGGGCGGCATGCATCGGCGTGGGGGAAGTGAGGATCACGGCTTCCACGCCGGGCTGCGCCAGCGCCTCTTCCAGCTCCGTGGTCCAGTGAGGGATCCCGTACTGTTTTGCCACCGCCTCGGTGGTGTCCGGACTGCCGCCGGAGATGGACGCAACTTCGATACCATCGATGCGGGCCAACCCGTTCAGATGTTTTTTGGCGAAGGCGCCCTGACCCACCATGCATAATTTCATTCAGTTCCTCCCGTTACGATTTATTGATTGGTTCCGGTATTAATGTGCCTCAAATGATGTAATCATCCGCTAATCTCAAGCTTATCACTGCAATTATCCCATGCCTATGAGTCACTATTTTTACTCATTGGGAGTCAATCAATTTGAATGGCGTCCAGGTGGACGTTGACGCCTGGCCTGTGCTACATTGCAGGTGGCAATAGCCCCCTTAAAAAAAACCGATCATCGGGTGCATAATCTTTTTAACCGGCGGACTCTCCTGTCATGACCGTTCCCCACACCCAGGGACACCACGGCCTCCACACCGGGTTGCTCGAAAAAATGTCCGGAGCCTTGCAGGAGGACCGGACAGCATGGGCAAACTGCGGTGCCATGCACGGCAATCATTAAACGATGCGTTTTCATTTACCTCAATTAGAAGAGCTGAAGGCCGTTGCTGCAGCACTGGGCCAGTCTCCGGATGAGGCGACGCTCGAAGCCATACGGCATCACCTGGAGCCTTTTGCCGAAGCTTACGACTATCTTGAAGAACAGGCGGATGAATTGCCCCCGGTGCAGTATGCGCAGCGCTCCTACCGTTTTCCTGACAGGGAAGAAAACGCACTGGGTGGCTGGTATGTGAAGACCGATTTGAAGGGCAAAGCGGCCGGACCGTTACACGGAAAATCTGTCGCCATTAAAGATAATATCTTTGTGGCCGGTGTGCCCATGATGAATGGCGCCTCCTTCCTGGAAGGCTTCGTTCCGGACTTTGACGCCACGGTGGTGACACGCTTGCTGGACGCCGGTGCTGAAATCGCAGGCAAGGCGGTGTGCGAATTCCTCTGTGTCTCCGGCGGCAGCACAACCGCCAGTACCGGCATCGTGCATAATCCCCGGAACCCTGCCTATTCAGCCGGCGGATCCTCTTCCGGCAGTGCGGCTCTGGTCGCCGCCGGGGAGGTGGATATGGCCCTCGGTTGCGATCAGGCCGGCTCTATCCGCATCCCGTCGAGTTTTTGCGGTGTCTGTGGCATGAAGCCCAGCCACGGTCTGGTCCCCTATACGGGTATCCTGGGGATGGAGGCCACGCTCGATCATGTCGGACCCATCACCGCCACGGTGGCGGACAATGCACTGCTGCTGGAGGTGCTGGCGGGTTATGATGAGTTCGACGGCCGCCAGAGACGGATACATCTCCACAGGTATGGCGACGCAATCGATCAGAGTATCTCGGGCCTGAGGATTGCCGTCGTGACCGAAGGGTTTGCCCATCCCCTTTCAGAAGCGGCGGTGGATGAGTGCGTCCGGGAGGCCGCGGAGCGGTTCCGGGAACTGGGTGCGGAAGTGGCCGAGGTCTCGGTCCCCATGCATCGGCAAGGGGTGGCTATCTGGGGCGGGGTGATTACGGAAGGGCTTTGGCAAACCCTGCGCCTGAACGGGCTCGGCTATAATACCGACGGGGTCTACTCCCCGGCACTGCTTGCCTCAATGCAGGCGTGGCGGACCAAACTGGCGCAATTCCCGATTAATGGCCTCATGCTCCTGCTGCTGGGGAAATACCTGGAGCGTTACGGTAACCGCTACTATGCCAGGGCGAAGAACCTGGTACGGCGGCTGCGCAATGCCTATGACAGGGTATTGGGGGAATACGATGTGTTGCTGATGCCGACTACCGTACAGCAGGCGCCCAGGAACCCGGCATCCCGGGCAGAACTCACTACCGAACAGATCATGTCGGACGCATTTAATACTGTGTTGAATACCTGTCAGTTCGATATCAGCGGGCACCCGGCCATCTCCATTCCCTGCGGTCTGCGAAACGCTCTTCCCGTCGGCATGATGCTGGCGGGCCGGCAGTTTGATGAGCCAACCCTCTACCGGGCTGCCCACGCCTTTGAACAGTCGGGCGACTGGCGGCAGATGTGAAATTATAAAGATGAGGTCCATAGTGGAGAAGAGATCCGGTAGGGGCAAACCCCCGTCCTGGAAACGCGACAGTATCATTGATGCCGCCCTGTCGGCCTTCTTCGAGCTAGGCTACGGCGGCACGACCATCGATGAGATCGTGAAACGGGCAGGGGGCTCCAAGGCGTCTATCTACAAGTATTTCAGCGGTAAGGAGGAGATGTTCGCCACCGTTGTCGACAAGATTGTCAAACATCATGCCGTCGATGCGTTGAACGCCGATGAAGCGCCGGAGAAGGCGCTGGTTGCCTACGCTGAATCCCGGTTAAGGGTGGTTTTCTCCGAGCAGCATATCGCCCTGCGGCGGCTGGTTATCGGTGAGGGGGTGCGCTTTCCAAAAATTGCGAATACCTACTACAGCCATGGTCCGGAGCTGAGCCGCAAACAGCTTGAGCGCTATTTCCGGGAACAACATGAACGCGGGATCCTGCGTATAGACGATGCACGCACGGCGGCGGAGATGTTCCAGGGGATGCTGATTCACTCCATGTATCTGCGTACGCTGTTTACCCTATCCAGGCGGATACCTGCCCGGCAGTTACGGCAACAGGCCCGGAAAGTCGTCGGTAAATTCCTGCAACTGTACGCAATACAGGACCGGTTTCGTCCCTGAGGCAGCGGGATGGACGGCAATTCACGTTGCGTTCACGCATAAAAAAACGCCCGGAACGGTCCGGGCGTTTCATTAATCAGAGGTTTCCTTAGTAACCGATTGACGCCCTCAGCGAGATGGAGCGGGTCTCTTCCAGGTTGCTCGTAACAATAGGTTTCCCGGAGAGTGTCGACGAGTTGACAAAGGTGAACACCTTTTCATTGTTTAGATTCCTGCCGATGAGGGCCAGTGTCCAGGGATGGCCGCCACTGACGTTACCCGATAACACGATGCTCGCATCGACGCGGTCGGTGGAACCCTGATGTCCCAGGGGATCACGCTCAATGGACATGAATTGATCGTCAATGTAGATATATTTTGCCGAGACCATGGCCTGCATGTTGCCGGGCAGTGGCAGCGTGTAGTCACCACCCACCACGAAAGAGTATTCCGGCGCCAGGGGCAGCCGCTGTCCTTTTAAGTTTTGCAGACCGGTCCTTTGCCCATTTGCAACCGATACATTCGTGCATCCGCTACCTGTTTCAACCTGGCTTAAATAGCAGGAACCAGTGAAGCGGTCGTACTCCGCATCCGTATAGGCGCCGGTGAAATTCAGTCTCAGCCCCTGCAGCGGCGTGGCCCACAACAGGTCCACCTCGACCCCGTCGCTGGTGGCATCGGCGGAAGAGACGATTTGCTGGATCAGCACGGGATCGTTGGCCGATACCTGCAGATTATTCACTTCGGTTCGGTAGAGCGTCCAGTTAAACCTCAACGAGTCGTCCAGAAAGGTATGTTTGCCGCCAATCTCGTAATTAAAGGACTTCTCCTTGCCGAAGATAAATTTGGCGGGATTACCGGCACCCCGCAGATCGAAGCCACCGGATTTAAAGCCCGTCGCCGCGGTGAAGTAGAGTTTATGCTCGTCGTTGAATGCATACTGCCATGAGGCGTTATAGGAAAAGTTCGTTTCATTGATGACGCCGGTGATGGGCGTTCCCCCGGGCTGCAGCCCATCGTTACCGTGAGTACAGGCCGATAACGGGACAGTCGGGGTGTCACACGGGACCGGTGCGTTGGCCAGATTGCTGGTGTATACCTCCCCCACCTGCTGCGCCTTGGACCCTTCACGCTCTTCATGGGTGACGCGCCCGCCAAAGGTGAGGGTGAGCTTGTCATTAAAATGGTAGTCAACCTGGCCGAAGAGGGCCTGGGAGTCGGTGTCCGACGCCTGGAACTCATTACGGGACACCGCCGGATTGATCGGAGGTACCGGTGGGCCGATGGCGCCCGCAATCGCATGAAACGACTGGCTGGCATCCAGATTACCCCGGAAAAACATCGCCCCGGCAATATAGTCGAACAGGCCCGACGGGGTAGAGCCATCGATGCGCAGTTCCTGATAGAACTGTTCGTAGTCTTCGGCGTTCTGAATACTTACCCTCTCTTTACTGGTCTGATCGCCGCTGAAGGTGTCGTTGATATTGTAGAAGTTCCATGCGGAGAGGGAGGTGATGGTGGAATTCTCATTCTCTATGGTCACGGTCACCCCGATCAGATCGGAAGTTATGGTGAACGGCTCTTTGGAATTAAAGGGGGTACCGGTCGGTGTCTTGCGGCGGATGTCCGCGGTTACATTCCTGTCATCAATACCGCTGCAGTCAAAGCCGGTCGCGGCTTCTGTTCCCGCAATGGTAGAGGGCGGTGATGGGGCTGGATCATCGAACTCAAGACAGCCGAGGATGATCCTGGCCTTGCCTTCCCGATCTAAATCACTATGTTGTTCCATCAGCTCAACGGTCACACTGTCGGTGAGGTCGATATCGAACATCACACGGGTGGTCAGGTCTTCCTTTTGCTGCAGGTCATTGCCGGTGACACTGTTCTTGATCCAGCCGTCTACATCACGGTAGTTAACCACGGCGCGGCCGCGGATCCGGTCCGTCAACGGGCCGGAGACCATGCCTTCGATCTCATAGCCTTCGCTGGCGTCAAAATTGTATTGTATAGAGAGCGATGATTCGAATTCCTCCGTGGGCTTGTTGGAGCGGATATTAATGGCGCCCAGCGATGCGTTCTTGCCAATGATGGCGCCCTGGGGACCCTTCAATACCTCCACCTGCGCCACATCGATGAGGGCGCCACGGCCCAGGCGGCTTCGTGTTGAGAAAAAACCGTTGAAGACCTGGCCGACGCTGGGCTCGAAATGGACCCCGCTCCCGAAAGTGCCGAGACCGCGCATGAAATAGAGATCGGAGGCGCCGGCCGCCTTGATGTAACTGAAGTTGGGGGTATAGGGGGCGATCTGCTGGATATCCACAAGGCCCTGTTCGGCAATCTGCTCCCCGGCAATCGCCTGCACGGAGATGGGGACATCCTGTAACGATTCCTGGCGTTTACGCGCCGTCACCACGACTTCCTCCAGCGGCGCGGCCGTTGCCGTCTGCACGGGTATGAGCACGGAAGTGAATGCGAGTGCCGACAGGTAGACACCGCTCAGTGATATGGCAATGGTTCTCATGGATCAATACCCCCTTAGAAAACTACTGAAGATTCTTCATCAATCACCGCATTCAACCCGCGGTGTTCTTCCCCGGCAGCGAACCGGCATGCCGAATCGAGTGAACTGTACCGTACAGTGTAATTATCGTAAGATAATCATTATCGTAGAACAGGGGTTAATGTCAAGCCATAGTCGCTTCCAATATGAATTGTAAGTCAGTGGAAATTTATCTGCGATAAGTATTTATGCGGCACGGCTGAATTGGCATCGCATAACCAAAGTAGAGAGGTCCATAGTGGAGAAGAAACCCGGTAAAAATAAAACTCCGTCCTGGAAACGCGACAGTATCATTGATGCCGCCCTGTCGGCCTTCTTCGAGCTAGGCTACGGCGGCACGACCATCGATGAGATCGTGAAACGGGCAGGGGGCTCCAAGGCGTCTATCTACAAGTATTTCAGCGGTAAGGAGGAGATGTTCGCCACCGTTGTCGACAAGATTGTCAAACATCATGCCGTCGATGCGTTGAACGCCGATGAAGCGCCGGAGAAGGCGCTGGTTGCCTACGCTGAATCCCGGTTAAGGGTGGTTTTCTCCGAGCAGCATATCGCCCTGCGGCGGCTGGTTATCGGTGAGGGGGTGCGCTTTCCAAAAATTGCGAATACCTACTACAGCCATGGTCCGGAGCTGAGCCGCAAACAGCTTGAGCGCTATTTCCGGGAACAACATGAACGCGGGATCCTGCGTATAGACGATGCACGCACGGCGGCGGAGATGTTCCAGGGGATGCTGATTCACTCCATGTATCTGCGTACGCTGTTTACCCTATCCAGGCGGATACCTGCCCGGCAGTTACGGCAACAGGCCCGGAAAGTCGTCGGTAAATTCCTGCAACTGTACGCAATACAGGACCGGTTTCGTCCCTGAGGCAGCGGGATGGACGGCAATTCACGTTGCGTTCACGCATAAAAAAACGCCCGGAACGGTCCGGGCGTTTCATTAATCAGAGGTTTCCTTAGTAACCGATTGACGCCCTCAGCGAGATGGAGCGGGTCTCTTCCAGGTTGCTCGTAACAATAGGTTTCCCGGAGAGTGTCGACGAGTTGACAAAGGTGAACACCTTTTCATTGTTTAGATTCCTGCCGATGAGGGCCAGTGTCCAGGGATGGCCGCCACTGACGTTACCCGATAACACGATGCTCGCATCGACGCGGTCGGTGGAACCCTGATGTCCCAGGGGATCACGCTCAATGGACATGAATTGATCGTCAATGTAGATATATTTTGCCGAGACCATGGCCTGCATGTTGCCGGGCAGTGGCAGCGTGTAGTCACCACCCACCACGAAAGAGTATTCCGGCGCCAGGGGCAGCCGCTGTCCTTTTAAGTTTTGCAGACCGGTCCTTTGCCCATTTGCAACCGATACATTCGTGCATCCGCTACCTGTTTCAACCTGGCTTAAATAGCAGGAACCAGTGAAGCGGTCGTACTCCGCATCCGTATAGGCGCCGGTGAAATTCAGTCTCAGCCCCTGCAGCGGCGTGGCCCACAACAGGTCCACCTCGACCCCGTCGCTGGTGGCATCGGCGGAAGAGACGATTTGCTGGATCAGCACGGGATCGTTGGCCGATACCTGCAGATTATTCACTTCGGTTCGGTAGAGCGTCCAGTTAAACCTCAACGAGTCGTCCAGAAAGGTATGTTTGCCGCCAATCTCGTAATTAAAGGACTTCTCCTTGCCGAAGATAAATTTGGCGGGATTACCGGCACCCCGCAGATCGAAGCCACCGGATTTAAAGCCCGTCGCCGCGGTGAAGTAGAGTTTATGCTCGTCGTTGAATGCATACTGCCATGAGGCGTTATAGGAAAAGTTCGTTTCATTGATGACGCCGGTGATGGGCGTTCCCCCGGGCTGCAGCCCATCGTTACCGTGAGTACAGGCCGATAACGGGACAGTCGGGGTGTCACACGGGACCGGTGCGTTGGCCAGATTGCTGGTGTATACCTCCCCCACCTGCTGCGCCTTGGACCCTTCACGCTCTTCATGGGTGACGCGCCCGCCAAAGGTGAGGGTGAGCTTGTCATTAAAATGGTAGTCAACCTGGCCGAAGAGGGCCTGGGAGTCGGTGTCCGACGCCTGGAACTCATTACGGGACACCGCCGGATTGATCGGAGGTACCGGTGGGCCGATGGCGCCCGCAATCGCATGAAACGACTGGCTGGCATCCAGATTACCCCGGAAAAACATCGCCCCGGCAATATAGTCGAACAGGCCCGACGGGGTAGAGCCATCGATGCGCAGTTCCTGATAGAACTGTTCGTAGTCTTCGGCGTTCTGAATACTTACCCTCTCTTTACTGGTCTGATCGCCGCTGAAGGTGTCGTTGATATTGTAGAAGTTCCATGCGGAGAGGGAGGTGATGGTGGAATTCTCATTCTCTATGGTCACGGTCACCCCGATCAGATCGGAAGTTATGGTGAACGGCTCTTTGGAATTAAAGGGGGTACCGGTCGGTGTCTTGCGGCGGATGTCCGCGGTTACATTCCTGTCATCAATACCGCTGCAGTCAAAGCCGGTCGCGGCTTCTGTTCCCGCAATGGTAGAGGGCGGTGATGGGGCTGGATCATCGAACTCAAGACAGCCGAGGATGATCCTGGCCTTGCCTTCCCGATCTAAATCACTATGTTGTTCCATCAGCTCAACGGTCACACTGTCGGTGAGGTCGATATCGAACATCACACGGGTGGTCAGGTCTTCCTTTTGCTGCAGGTCATTGCCGGTGACACTGTTCTTGATCCAGCCGTCTACATCACGGTAGTTAACCACGGCGCGGCCGCGGATCCGGTCCGTCAACGGGCCGGAGACCATGCCTTCGATCTCATAGCCTTCGCTGGCGTCAAAATTGTATTGTATAGAGAGCGATGATTCGAATTCCTCCGTGGGCTTGTTGGAGCGGATATTAATGGCGCCCAGCGATGCGTTCTTGCCAATGATGGCGCCCTGGGGACCCTTCAATACCTCCACCTGCGCCACATCGATGAGGGCGCCACGGCCCAGGCGGCTTCGTGTTGAGAAAAAACCGTTGAAGACCTGGCCGACGCTGGGCTCGAAATGGACCCCGCTCCCGAAAGTGCCGAGACCGCGCATGAAATAGAGATCGGAGGCGCCGGCCGCCTTGATGTAACTGAAGTTGGGGGTATAGGGGGCGATCTGCTGGATATCCACAAGGCCCTGTTCGGCAATCTGCTCCCCGGCAATCGCCTGCACGGAGATGGGGACATCCTGTAACGATTCCTGGCGTTTACGCGCCGTCACCACGACTTCCTCCAGCGGCGCGGCCGTTGCCGTCTGCACGGGTATGAGCACGGAAGTGAATGCGAGTGCCGACAGGTAGACACCGCTCAGTGATATGGCAATGGTTCTCATGGATCAATACCCCCTTAGAAAACTACTGAAGATTCTTCATCAATCACCGCATTCAACCCGCGGTGTTCTTCCCCGGCAGCGAACCGGCATGCCGAATCGAGTGAACTGTACCGTACAGTGTAATTATCGTAAGGTGGTTATTATCGTAAAACAGGGGTTAATGTCAAGCCATAGATGAGTGTATAAGGCGCATAATCCACCAGTTTCACGGGAACCGACCCGAACACCGGCCATCGGGTGAAAGGCTGCCACGACCGCATCAAAATCCAATATCAGTTTATTAGGCGAAATTTCGCTGTGGATCCAGAAACAACTGCCCATGCTCATTTGATTATTTAAACAGTATACGTATAATTATACGTATACGTATTTTGAAGAGAGATTTCCTATGAAAGTTTCCATGGTAGAAATCAATAAAGAAGCCAGTAGTATTGTGAACCAGGTTTCCAAAACCGGCGAGTCCGCGATCATATATAAGCATGGTAAGCCTATCGCGGAAATCCGTGCGCTCACGGATCATGAAAGCAGCGAACGGGACATAGCCTATCGAAATTTGTTGCACTTGCAACCGGCCAGGGTCGATGAATCCATCGCTGAGGTGATCGCGAAAGGCCGTCAGCGTGGCATTTAAAACGCTGAAACAAGGTGAGCAGTTAGACCATACGCTTGTGGTTGATAACAGCGTTATGATGCGCTGGCTGTTCCAGGACGGATCCGATAGGGATCAAGACTATGCACAAGGCGTATTAAATGCCATCGGATCAAAGCAGTTGCGGGTCATCGTCCCATATATGTGGATCTATGAGTCGGCCTTTGTGGTGGAATATTACTCCAGGCGTGATTTAAAGAGCTTTAATGAATGTCTACAGCAATTAACCTGGTTATTTGATCTGGCAACGGTGATTCGTGGTGAAGACACACCGGCGAGTTTTTATGAATTCTCTCATAGGCAGGGTTTATCCGCCTGTGATGCCGCCTATGTCATGTTGGCGATGAATCAAGCTTGTCCTATTGCCACCCTGGATAAGACAATCATTAAGGCGTCAGGAAAAGTTCAATATGGGATATTTGAACTTTAGCAGCCTGTAAAGGTACTGATTTTCCAGTATGCTATGGAGCCCCAGGGCAATGGGTACCGGGCATCTTGATCAGGCATTATGTTTAACTTTGCATCTTATCCTCCGTTATCGCTGTATATTCATTACCCCTGGTGCGTGCGTAAATGCCCCTATTGTGATTTTAATTCTTATGGGAGGGGATGAGGTATTGCCGGAGGCCGCTTATATCGATGCCGTGATCCGCGATCTCGAATTCGAACAGTCGCGTATCCCCGGACGCCCTGTTATCAGTCTGTTCATCGGCGGTGGCACCCCCAGCCTGATAAGTACTGAAGGGCTTAAGCGGCTTATGGAGGCGCTTCGCTCCCGTGTGGAGCTGTTGCCGGATGCAGAAATCACCCTGGAGGCGAATCCGGGTTCCGCGGAGGCCGGGCGGTTTTGCGCCTACCGTGAGGCAGGGGTCAACCGCCTCTCTATCGGTGTGCAGTCCTTTAACAATGAAAAACTGCAACGGATCGGCCGTACCCATGATGGGGATGAGGCGCTCAGAGCTATCGCTATGGCGCATAGCGCCGGTTTTGATAACATCAATATCGATATCATGTATGCGCTGCCCGATCAGAACATTGTGGAGGCGATGCGTGATCTGCACATGGCCATCGCGCAATGTCCCGGGCACATATCCTGGTATCAATTGACCATCGAACCCAATACCGAATTCTATAAACACCCGCCGGGACGGGCGGACTAGGATGTTTGCTGGGCCATGCAACAACAGGGGCAAAGCTGTCTGGCGGCAAACGGTTTCCAGCAGTATGAAGTTTCCGCCTATTCATTAACGGGGCGGACGTGCACGCATAACCTGAATTACTGGCTATTCGGTGATTATCTGGGGCTGGGCGCAGGGGCCCACAGTAAGCTTACGGATACAGCGTGCGGCAGGGCGACACGTTCTGCCCGTCATCGCATTCCCGGACAGTACCTGCAAAAGGCCGGCAGTGCGGCGGTGATTTCCCGGCAACAATGCCTGGACCGGGCGGATCTCATCCTGGAGTTTATGCTTAATGCCCTGCGCCTGAACGCGGGTTTTACATCGGCGTTATTCCGGCAACGGACCGGCCTGCCGGTCAGTGTCATGGAAGCGCAACTGCTGGAAGCGGAGGAGCGGCAACTGCTTGAACGGGACCGGGATCGGATCCGGCCAACGGCCAGGGGCCAACGCTACCTGAATGATCTGCTGCAACTGTTTATGCAGGGTGAACCTGAGCAGGCCGTCAGCCTGTAAGTAAAATGGGCAGTTTTTCTGGTTTAATAAACAGGTACCGGTTTACAATGCTGCAGATGAAGGCAAGAATGAAAAATGAGAAGGGCCCGGGAAATGGAACAGCAGGGCAAGTAGTGTGCGATTAATCGTCGGCATGTCCGGAGCGAGCGGCCTCATCTACGGCATACGCTTGCTGCAGGTCCTGCATGATTTAAAAGATGTGGAAACCCATCTGATCCTGAGTCCGTCAGCGAAGATGAATATCTCCCTGGAGACCGAATGGCAGCTTGCCGACGTCGAGGCATTGGCCAATGAAGTCCATAATGTCAATAATGTGGCGGCCAAGGTGTCCAGTGGTTCATTCAGGACCGAAGGCATGATCCTGGCGCCCTGTTCGATGAAGACGCTTTCCGGTATTGCCCATTCCTATGCGGACAATCTGTTGGTGCGTGCCGCAGACGTGGTCCTGAAAGAACGCCGCCGCCTGGTGCTAATGCCCCGAGAGACACCCTTGCATACGGGTCACTGCCGGCTGCTCTACGAGGTCAGCCAGATAGGCGCAATCGTCGCCCCGCCCGTGCCCGCCTTTTACATCAAACCGGCCACGATTGACGATTTAATCAATCACTCCATCGGCCGTATCCTGGATCTGTTCGGCCTCGATCCGGGGATTGTCAATCGCTGGGCGGGTGTCAATAACAGGCTCCTAGGCAACAAGCAGTGACCTGATCCGCTCCGCAGATTCCTGTGGAAAGGCCGCCACCAGAATCCGGCAGAGATGGGCAGAGACCGTGGGGTTGATGTCAATATCCATCGCCTCGCAGTAGCGCCGCAAGTTGCCGGTTGCCGCATTAAGACGCTCATCCAGGGAAACGGCCGGTCCCGGCAACGATCCGGCCAACTCCTGCAGCATCTCTTCCTGCATCTGCTCGGACCTGAATTCCACGCCCTTGATACGTTCGCGCAGCTGCATACACGCTTCCTCTGCGACACGGGCATCGGTGCAACCGTGGTGCTTCATCCAGGTCCGCACCTGCCGTAATGGAACGACGACGTTTACGGCCCACTCCTGTGAGAATGCCAGTGACGATTCGAAGAACCCTTCAGTAAACGGGCCGTACATGGACCCGTACCAGCAACAGAACAGCAGGTAGTTGACGTCCGCGCCGTTTTCATCCTGCAGGGCCAGGCAGGAGGCAGGGACCCCTTCGGTGCGGTAGGTGCGTACTGAAAAATCCCAGAATTTTTCATAATGGCCGGTATTCATTGTTCTATCATAAAACCTTGTCAGGGTGGTATCTCTACCCGGCCATTCAGTTTTTCATCCCGGCGGGTCTCGTAGCCAATGCACCGGCAAATTGCTCCTTTAGCAGGGCGCGCTGCACCTTGCCACTGGCCGTATGCGGCAGTGTATCAACGATGGCGACGTAACGCAGGCGCTTGAAGCGTGCGAGCCTGCCGGCCGCATACGCCATGATCTCCTCTTGCGTGGCTTTTTGCCCGGGCTTCAAGACGATGGCTGCCGCCGGTAACTCCCCCCACTTGGGATCCGGGATCGCAAACGCCGCACACTCGGAGACGGCCGGGTGATCGGTAATCACCTCCTCCAGTTCCACCGGAGAAATGTTAATGCCCCCAGAGATGATGATCTCCTTGGTGCGCCCTGTCAGGGTAAGCACACCGTTTTCGTCGATGCTGCCGAGATCGCCTGTCCAGCCCCGGCCGTCGCCGGATTTGAAATATTCAGCGGTGGCTTGGGGGTCGTCCAGGTAGCCGTCCATCAGGTGCGGACTGTTCAACACGATTTCGCCCGCCTCCCCGGGGCCCGTGGGTTCACCCGTCGCCCGGCAGACGTTCAACTCTGTGCGGGGACCGGGTTTGCCCAGCGTACCGGGGTTCATTCTGCGTTCTCCGGCATGCTGGAACACAAGATGGCCTGTCTCCGTCGAACCATAGGCCTGTATGATCTCTGTATGGGGCAGCATGGCCCCGGCCCGGCGCAGCAGGTCCGGTGTTGCCGGTGCGCCGCCATAGGCACACTTTTTCAGGCTTTTCAGCCGTTCCGCCGAGAAACCGGGAGCATCGAATAACATTGTCAGTTGTGTCGGGACGACAAAGGCGCTGGTAACGCTGTGCTGTTCCACATCATCCATGAAGCGCCCAGGGTCCCATTTCGGCATGATCACGGCACACGCCCCCGCATTCATCAGGGGTTGAAAAAAGCTGAACAACCCTGCCGCATGGGAGAGTGGGATGGTGATAATGCCGATATCCGAACTCTCCAGCGGGTACTCCTCGGTCGCAGCGGTTGACGAGGCCATGCGGGCGCGATGGCTCAGGATGGCCCCTTTTGGATTACCGGTGGTGCCGCTTGTGTACATGATACAGGCGGGATCTGCGGCTTTAAGGGAGACATCCGGGGGAGTCTCCGGTTGCTCATGAATGAGCGCGCCGCACGATATCACACCAGCGTCAGGAGTGTTCCCGATGCCGATCAGGCAGGGCAGCGCCCGCAGTTCATTTTTAACAGCGTGGTAGAGGTTGAATGTTCCGGCATCGCCGATGAGGAACTGTGCGCCGGTCTGTTTGAGCACATGGCCCAGCTCCTTCGCCCCGTAGCGGTGGGGGACATGGACCAGGGTACAGCCTGTACGGGCTACTCCAAAATGGATGATCGGGTATTCTATCGAGTTTCCGCACATGATGACCAGCCGTGCCCGGGGCGTCGGTTCAAGCGCCAGCAGACCGTTGGCGAAACGATTGGCTAGTTTATCGAGGTCGCGGTAGGTATAGGTATCTGTGCCGAAGATGATGGCCCTGCTGTCTGGCGCGCGTGCGGCAATATGACGGGGCACGTCCCCGATGAGGAGGTTTTCCAGGTCGTTATGGCGCATTTCCTGTATTCGATCCAGGCACGGGCGAATGAATTTGAATGCCCTTGGCGTTACCATACTAAACTTTACGGCAGTTAATAAATAGAATAATCAATCCTAACGATACATAAATTATCGTATGAAGCAGTCTGTTCCAAGGTATTCAAATAGTGCAACGACTCATCTTCCACAGCATGATTCGCGTCCATTGATAATATCCGTGTTATTATCAGTTTCCCGTGTATATTTCGTAGCATCAGTTTAAGCAAGAGGACTCTCAATGCCGGTGCAACATTTTATGAAAGAAAAATCACGGCACCGAATCAGCTTATCGGAAGGGCTTCAGCAGATTAATAGTAAATGGGGACAAAGATAATTAAGGGGAGATGAAAGCTGATGAACCAACTCGTTTATAAAATTGATCACAACGTTGCCGTCGAAAAAATTTCTTTAGCACCGTTTAAAAAGGGAACGAAAAATGAACCGACCCGGTTCGAGATCTATCTACACGCAGAACGAAAAGATGGAATGATTAGCCGGGCGGAAGTGGGGACAAACTCACCTACCTGGGGCAGTTTTTCCATCATCTCGGATGAAGGTAAGGCAATTGGCGGCACGGATACCGCCCCGGCGCCATTGGATTATTTTACTGCCGGTGTTGGATTTTGTTTCCTGTCCCATATAGCGATGTATAGCCGGGCTGTAAAGTTAAAAATAGACAAAGCCGACCTGGAACTTCGTATGAAGTTTTCCGTGATTAATAATCCCGATAAAATTGAAGAGAATGGATTACAGGGGAAAAATGAAGGACTTGAATTTCATCTGATGGTTAAAAGCGAAGAACCGGAAGAGAAGATCCGGACAATGTTCGACGAATGTATCCGGGCTTGCCTTGCAATCCAGTCTCTGACCAATCCGGTGCCGTTGAATTCGCATTTACATTTGAACGGAATTGAATTGACATAGCTTGTTCTTTGTAAAGATCATTAATTCAGATATCATGATTGGGACATGCATGGATTTACGTGTCACTTGCTAACCAGGTTTTATATTGTTCAATATCTGGGTAGAGCCGCCGGCCAAGTGCGTTGCGACAGGATTAGTGAACGGGGCGAAACCCGCACTGCCTGCAGATTCAAAACAACACGGAACTCTATCATGAACCTTTATCACTCCATAGTTGATCTGCCTTCAGAAAAAACCATGCCTATATTCGTATGACGAAATATAAAACACGGTCGATTTTTTATGGCTGGTGGAATGTACTTTGTGCGTTTATCGGTTTGGCCTTGAGTCATGCCACCATTGCAATATTCAGCTTTGGGACATTCGTAAAACCATTACAAGCTGAATTTGGCTGGCAAAGGGGTGAGATCGCCTTTGCCCTGACTGTAAATAACCTGACCGTATTAATCGTGTCGCCATTGCTGGGCATATTGATAGATAAAATCGGTGTGCGTAAAGTCTTGATGCCTTCCCTTATGTTGTTGGCCGTTATTGTTGCTACGATGACATTATTGAGTGGCAACATCTGGCATTTTTATATTTTGTATTTTCTTATTCCCTTATTTGGGGCTGCGACTCTCCCTCATTCCTACTCCAGGATCATCATTGCATGGTTCTATCGTCTCCGTGGAATGGCTCTGGGGATCTCGCTGGCAGGTATTGGTGCTGGAGCCGCAGTGATTCCCGTTTTAATGCAATCAGTAATTAATTCACATGGCTGGCGCACGGCGTATATGGTCTATGCACTGTTAGTACTGCTCATATCCCTGCCGTTGTCTTATTATCTGGTACGGGAAACACCGAAAGAAATGGGACTAAAGGCGGATGGCGATCATGAAAGTACTGATAGAGATAAGGGACAGATGGCATCTGGTGCAATTAAAAGTATTGGATTAACACTGAAACAATCGATAAAGACATCTACATTTTGGTTGATGCTGGGTTCATTTCTACTGGCAGGCATGGTGATGTCCAGCATGTTTGTACATCTGATACCAATGTTGATCGACCGTGGCCTTGATCCATCAGTGGCAGCCTATGGCGCTATGGCTTTGGGTGTGTCTTTGATTGTTGGCCGGATTGCTTCAGGATTCCTGATGGATCATTTTTTCGCACCTTATATTGCTGCAATATTTCTGAGTGGCATGGTAGTCGGGATGGTGATATTCGCAACCGGCACATCAGGCCCGATGGTTTTCGTAGCAGCAGCACTTGTGGGGTTGGCAAGCGGTTCCGAAATGAGTGAAGCTTCTTACCTTATCAGTCGTTATTTCGGCTATCTCGCATTTGGCAGAATTTACGGTGTGATATTCAGTGCGTTTCAACTCGGCGGAGCGATAGGGGCTCCCGTGTTAGGGATATATCAGGACAAGGCAGGAGATTATATTGGGGCATTATGGGTGCTTGTTGCTGTTGGGCTTGTCTCCACTATTTTAATTGCTCTGCTCAGGGAATATCCACAACTGGAATTCAATATGGAAGCAAATGATGACACGTGATCATACCCATACAGAAATTTTGGGAATCACTCATAAATCTTTTAGCCTGTAAATAGACTGTGAAATGTATTTATTGGAAGATATTTGTGCAACAGTAAGTTGAACAAAGTCAACAAAATACATACCGTTAGCAATGGTGATGATGCAGAGTTCATGCATACGCCCAGTGAAAATCTGTTGGCATCGATCCACATGTTGTCGAACAGGATCGGCCGTGCTTTCTTCAGCCAGGTAGTCTCCAGGCATGGTCTCACCCTGGCGGAATGGCGTGTTATCCTGACACTAAGGCAGTATCCAGGCATGACGGCCACCGGAATCACCGGCCAATGGGCGATGGAAAAGATGGCGATTAACCGCGCCATCCGTCATCTGCTCCGCACGCGCAGGGTAAAACGCAGGCCCGATAGCCGGGACCGGCGCCGCTTCTCACTCTATCTGACTGCAAATGGTAAGCGCTTATATGACAAGGTCATACCGGATGCCAATCGCCGCTACAGGGAGATTGTTGCCTGCCTGAGCAAGACCGAACTGACTGCGCTGCGTAGGGTCATGGATAAACTCAGCCGTCACACCCTGCAGCTTACCGATTAAAAAACCCCCTCTCTCCTGCAATATAAATAGTATCATTTGATATTATTTTATACTATTCTTGGATTTAGATAAAAGCCTGATTTATATCAATCGCCGGTACCGGTGCTCCGGTTCAAACATAATGGAGAGATCCTCATGCAGCTATTCTCACGTAAACGGCGTCCCATGTATCTGGGGAAATACCCGATGGAGAAGATCAAACGTGTCGACAAACCGACCACCCTGATCACGGACCAGATCAAACGCGTGCCCAAACGCGCCGGCTTCTTTGTTCGCGCCTTTCATGGCGATCTCGGTACCAGGGCCCATGACGAAGTCAGACGCTTCATCATCAAGAGTCCGCTGAATGCCGCTATGGGTCATTTACACTGGAAGCATGTGCCCATGCACAGGGGGGATGCGGCGCCGGAAAAGGCGCCGCTGCCCGATGACCCGGTGGAGATGGCCCGGCACATCAAGTCACTCTGCTATTTCCTTGACGCCGATCTGGTGGGTATCTGTAAGATGCCGGAGTGGGCGTGGTATTCCCATGACACGGACGGCAATCCGATTGAGGCGAAACACAAGTACGCCATCGTTATTGTGATCGATCAAAACTGGGACACCATGGAGGCCTCCAGTGGCGATGACTGGATCAGCGGTGTGCAGAGCTACCGCGCTTATCTGAATGGCTCAACAGTCGCCTGTATCGTCGCCGATTATATCCGCCGTCTGGGCATTCCGGCCCAGGCGCACTCCAACGCGGACGGCGACATCCTGCAGATCCCGCTGATGTTACTGGCAGGGCTTGGGGAATTGAGCCGCATTGGTGAACTGGTGCTTAATCCGTTCATTGGCCCGCGCCATAAAACCGCCGTCGTCACCACCGATCTGCCCATGGAGGTGGACAAACCTATTGATTTCGGCCTGCAGGATTTCTGCTCCAAATGTTCCAAATGTGCACGTGAATGCCCGTCCCAGGCGATCCGCTATGGCGGCAAGGTGCTCTACAACGGCTACGAAATGTGGAAGCCTGATGTGGAGAAATGTGTCAAGTACCGGGTGACAAACCTGAAGGGGACCTCTTGCGGCCGTTGTATGAAGATGTGCCCCTTTAATAAAGAGGGACTGATGGCCCACCGCCTCGCGTTGTGGGCGGCTATCAAGCTGCCGTTCACGCGGCGCTTTCTGATCTGGCTGGATGATGTGCTGCGCTATGGGGTGCGCAACCCCATCAAGAAATGGTGGCTGGACCTGGAGATCGTGAACAAGCGGGTGGTCAGGCCTAAAGGCGCCAATGAACGGGACCTTAACCTGGGTCGCAAGATCAGGGGCCTGGGTGATCGCAAGATCGCCCTGTACCCGGTTGAGAAACTGCCCGGGGCCGATCAGCAGGGGCCCTGCCCGGTTGATCGGAGTCAGGGCCTCAAGGACAGCAATGCCGCCGCCGTGGCGCTCTCCAATTTAAGGGACACTGATAACTCAATAACTTAATGGAAAACCGGTAACCCTGACTATTGCAAGCGAGGTATCAGATCACGTCAAGACTTTATATAGCTGAATTTATGTGGTCAAATTCTTTATTCCTGGAATCCTGGTGCCTTTAACAGGCTCAATTAATTAATAAGTTACGAGTCCTACTGCTGCCGATGGACTCCTGTCCTCTTGATAACATGTTCCAGTATGGTTACCAACACCGGGAATAACACCAGGGCACATTTTTTATAAACCAACAAGATAAGGGCATGCAGATGAAAGGTAAAATCGGCTTTGAAGAACACTTTGCACTCGAAGAAACCCTTGAAGATACCCGCAGTTTTGCCGGTGATGGCGGAGTTTGGGACAACTACACCCGCCAGATCCTGGATCTTGATGATGAACGGCTCGAACACATGGATAACAGCGGCATCGAATTTGCCATACTGTCACTTAATGCGCCGGGAGTACAGGGAATCCTGAATGCAAATAAAGCAATGAATGTGGCGAAAAAAGGCAATGAAAAAATGGCCGAAGCTGTCTCCAGACATCCGCACCGTTATGCCGGTCTTGCTACACTGCCGATGCACGATCCCGATGCGGCTGCAGCGGAACTGACCCGCTGCGTCAAGGAACTCGGTTTCGTGGGGTGTATGATCAACGGATTTCAACAGGTTGACGATCCGGAAAATACCAAATATTACGACCTGCCGGAATACCGCTCCTTCTGGGCAACCGTATCTGAACTCAATGTGCCCTTCTATCTACATCCACGCATGCAGATACTATCGCAAGCAAGGAACTATGAGGGACATTCCTGGTTAATGAGCGCACCGTGGGGATTTGCTGTTGAGACTTCGATACACTCCTTACGCCTGTGTGGCTCCGGCCTGTTCGACGATTATCCTAACCTGCGAATATGCATCGGTCATCTGGGTGAAAACATACCCTTTGGTCTATGGCGCCTGGATGCGCGTATGCGTTTCTCGCCACGTGAATACCGCGGTAACCGTCCCCTCGGCGATTATTTCCGGGATCACTTTCACATCACCTGCAGTGGCAACTTCAACGATGCTGCGTTCCGCTGTACGCTGGATGTGATCGATAACGACAAGGTGTATTTCTGCTCCGACTACCCGTTCGAAAAGATGGAAGATGCCTCCGATTGGTACGATGCGACCGAGGTAATTTCCAACGAACAGCGCCAGAAGATAGGCCGGACAAATGCCATAAAACTGTTCAACCTGAATATTTCATGAGCAGTTTTAATATGGCATTTTAGGCATAGATTTTCATTTTTCTCTGCCGTTGTGTCCGTTCGCCTGAAGTTGATCCCAAACCATTAGTGTGCACACCAGGCCAACATCCAATAAGCATGGATCTGACCCGGGAAAAACCCGTGAAATATGCTGGCTAATGTTTTATTTTACGCTTCTGTTGGCCTTTCACGGCTAAACGCCCATTCATCACCCTTCGACAAGGCATCGTTATATTGGTAGCCGGACATGGTAAAGTTCTTAATCGATTCTGCATCCTGCAGGCGGTTACGGATGATGAAGCGACCCATCGACCCCCGCGCCTTTTTCGCAAAAAAACTGATGACCTTGTAGTGATCGTTTTTCCTGTCCTTGAAAACCGGTGTAATGATACGGGCGTTCAGCTGTTCCAGCTTGATAGATTTAAAGTATTCATTGGAAGCCAGGTTGACCAGGATGTCATCGCCCTGTTGTGTCAGTTCTTGATTAATTGCTTCCGTGATCCGGTCGCCCCAGAAGGCATAAAGGTTGTTGCCGCGGCAGTTTTTGAGCCTGGTACCCATTTCCAGGCGATACGGTTGCATCAGATCCAGCGGTCGTAACAGGCCGTATAACCCGGAAAGTATGCGCAGTTTGTTTTGCGCGAATTCCAGATCCTGGCCGCTGAAGCTGTCGGCAGCGAGACCGGAATACACGTCTCCTTTAAACACCAATACGGCCTGTTTGGCATTGTCCGGGGTGAAGGGTAATGACCATTCGTGAAAACGGGTTGCATTCAAGGTGGCGAGCCTGGGACTTATGTTCATCAGATCGGCGATTGAGTCGGGCTCCAGGCGGCGTAATTCATTAACCAGTACTGCGGAATCATCCAGAAAGGCGGGTATGCTATAGCGTGCCGTTCCCGGCGAGGCGTCATAATCCAGTGTCTTTGCCGGGGAGATTACAGTCAACATGAAGCGATATATCCGGTGTTTTTAAAAGAAGGCCCGGAGTGATTGATTATGATGATTTAGCGTATAAACAATATCTGATTTTTTTGGTTGATTCCACTAATATAGCGGCTTTTTTTACCGTAGAGGTTGGCCGTGCAGGATTATATACCGGGGCAACGCTGGATATGTGATGCGGATTTACAAATGGGCCTGGGCACTGTCATCTGTTCTGATCACCGCATCGTCACCGTAGCATTCCAGGCAAGCGATGAAACCCGCCATTATGCCAAACAATCAGCACCGTTAACGCGGATGAAATTTGCCATAGGTGATACCCTGCCCGGTCGCGATGGCCGGCTGCTTACGGTTGAATCGATACGGGATCGCGATGGCCTGTTAACCTATTATGGTACTGATGAGTCGGGGAACAAGGCTGAACTGGAAGAGGGCGATCTGGCCGACTCTATCCGGTTAAACCGGCCTATGCAGCGCCTGTTTAACGGACAGACCGATCATAATAAGTGGTTTCAGCTCCGTTACCAGACCTTGTTGCAACGGCATCGGCTTGCCCATTCCGGCCTGTATGGATTAACCGGTTGCCGAACCAGTTTGATCCCCCATCAATTGTACATTGCCCATGAGGTCGCCCACCGCTATGCTCCCCGCGTGCTGTTGGCGGATGAGGTAGGACTGGGGAAAACCATTGAGGCAGGGCTGATTCTGCATCACCAGCTGTTGACGGAACGTGCCGGACGTGTCCTGATCATTGTTCCGGAGAGCCTTGTGTATCAATGGCTGCTTGAAATGTTGCGCCGCTTTAACCTGCACTTCAGTATCTTTGATGAACTCCGGTGTCAGGCTGTGGAAGAGAGCACCGGCGGCGGCAACCCATTTCATGCCGAGCAACTGCTCCTGTGCAGTCTTGAATTTCTCAGCCAACAACCGCTGCGATTTCAACAGTCCCTGGAGGGAGACTGGGATTTACTGGTTATCGATGAAGCCCATCATTTGCACTGGTCACCAGAAGGTGCCAGCCATGAATATGAAATGGTTGCACAACTGGCCGCGCGTACCAGAGGGGTATTATTGCTTACGGCCACACCGGAGCAACTCGGCAAGGCCGGCCATTTTGCCCGGCTTCGATTGCTCGACCCGGATCGTTTTCAGGATTTCGATACATTCATGGAAGAGGAACGTGCCTATAAGCCGATCGCCGATGCCGTTGAAGAGTTGCTCGGTGAACAGCCGTTGAGCGATAGCGCCTGGCAGACAATCTCCGCGACCATCAAGCGGGACGGCAACCGGGATCTACGCCACACCCCGAATGATAAGGCGCTCACTACACGGCAAAAGAGTGAAGCCAGGCGTGTCCTGGCAGAACTATTACTCGACCGTCACGGCACCGGCCGGGTCCTGTTCCGTAATATACGGGCGGCCATACAGGGGTTCCCCGGGAGATCCGTCAGCGCCTATGCGTTACCCCTGCCGGAAGGCTATGCAGATCTCTTTGCAGAATTGAAAACAACACCGCTATCCGACCCACAGCTGTTGCTGTGTCCTGAATTGCTGTATCAGGCGGACGCCGGCAAGCGAGGGGCTTACTGGACCCGGATTGATCCACGAATCAGCTGGCTGGGCAATAAACTGAAACAACTTAAACCCGGTAAGGTTCTGGTCATTACCTCAAGCAAGGACACTGCAGTTGATATTGCCCGGGCCCTTGGCAACCAGGCGGGGATCCAGTGCGCCCTGTTTCACGAACGCATGAGCCTGATAGAGCGCGACCGGGCCGCTGCATATTTTGCCGATACAGATAAAAGTTGCCAGGTCCTCGTCTGCTCAGAGATTGGCAGTGAAGGCCGTAATTTTCAATTCGTACATCATCTGGTCTTGTTTGATTTGCCACTAAATCCTGATCTGCTGGAACAGCGTATCGGACGGTTGGACCGTATCGGTCAGACAGAGACCATCCAAATTCATGTCCCTTATCTGGAAAACAGCGCACAAGCTGTCATGTACCACTGGTACCATGAGGGCCTGGATGCGTTTAGCCAAACCTGCCCTGCCGGACAATCGGTCTATGCAGAGGTGGAAACTAAACTCAAAGAGGCCCTTCGGCGATTCGATAAAGGACAGGAACTCCTGTCAGGGCTTATAGGAGCTACCCGGTCTGCTCATCAGGCGCTCAATGATGTCTTGCTCAGAGGCCGGGACCGATTACTGGAATACAACTCATGCAGACCGGCAATAGCCAATCAGCTCCTTGAAAGCGCCCTGGCAGAGGATGATGCCGCGGAGTTGCAGCGTTATATGGATGCCGTATTCGACTGTTTTGGTATCCACAGTGAAGAACACAGTGAGGCCAGTTATATTATCCGGCCCGGTGAACAGATGCTCATGCCGTTTCCAGGCTTGGCGGACGAAGACATGACCATTACTTTTTCAAGGGATGTGGCACTGGCTAACGAAGACAGGCAGTATCTTTCCTGGGAACACCCGATGGTCATGCATGCGATGGACTTGGTGCTCGGCAGCGAATTTGGCAACGCCGTGGTCAATACAGTGACGCATGGAATGTTAACGCCCGGAACTCTATTACTGGAAACCCTGTACGTACTGGAACCTGCTTCGATGGCAGGATTGCAAAGTGATCGTTATCTGCCACCGGTTACCATCCGGATACTGATAGACGAGAACGGTAACAGCGAATATCCACATCTGGACAGTCCGGTTATCAATGATAATCTAACGCCGGTTTCCCCGGTTATCGCGAGACAAATCGTGCAGATGAAACAGGAAAAACTTAAGGAACTGATCTCCATGAGTGAACATCTGGCGCAGGAGCAAACGCCCGAAATAATCGCAGCAGCACATCAACGGACGAAACGGACCTTCAATTGCGAAATTGACCGGCTTGTTGCATTAAGTCAGGTGAATAAAAATATCCGCGTTGAGGAGATCAATTACCTGAAACAGCAATCGGGGATCCTTGATAAGGTGTTTGATTCAGCCAGGTTGCGACTGGATGCGCTCAGGGTAATCGTTGCGACCTGAAGTGTACACGGCATGCGGAAAATGGATGCGCACAACCCGGCCCTGACGATGTCTGTTATAGTTCCGGTTTGGGAAGCAATGGTTAATTACGTGCCCGGCTCTGTAACCGGTGCATCCATGTATCCTGCCTCAGGAACTCCTTGATTATTCCGGTTTATTTTTATGTGTACGGGTGTTTCATGTTAAAAATCACGAGCCGGGTGTCCGTCCCGGAGGACGAGATAGAGATCAGTGCTATCCGGGCGCAGGGGGCGGGAGGACAGAACGTTAACAAGGTCTCTACGGCGGTACATCTTCGTTTCGATAGCAGCCGCTCTTCCCTGCCTGACCGTTATAAACAGCGCTTGCTGAAATTGAATGACAGGCGCATTACCCGGAACGGCGTTATCGTGATTAAGGCACAGCAGTATCGCAGCCGGGAGAAAAACAGGGAGGCCGCACTGTCCCGTCTCCGCGATCTGTTGCGCAGCGTTACCGTGACCAGTAAAAAGCGCATAGCAACCAGGCCGACCAGGGCATCCCGGATACAACGTCTGGAGAACAAGACCCGGCATGGGCGCTTGAAGGTCTTGCGCAGGAAAAGTGTTATAGACGAGGATTAATATTATGAATAAACAAGTGCAGGAAGTTGATCACCATTTTGTGGAAAACTACTGGAGGGAAGAAGGCGGGCGTAAATGGGTGGAGAATATTGAACGCATCGAATTCAGCCTCATTCCTTTAAGCGAAAAGTTGTTGGAACGGGCGCACCCCGACGAAGGGGAAATGGTGCTGGATGTCGGTTGTGGCGGCGGAGTGACCAGTCTCGAATTGGCGCAGCGGGTCGGCGCCAATGGGCAGGTTCTGGGTGTTGATATTGCCCCGCTTATTCTGGCTATAGCACTGGAGCGTGGCAAACACACCGGCAATCTGGAATTCAAAGAGGGCGATGTGGAGAATATAGATATCGGGGAAGGCGTATATGATCTGATTTGTTCACGTTTTGGTGTGATGTTCTTCAACGATCCGGTTACGGCCTTTGCCAATTTGCACCGTGCGCTGAAATCCACGGGCCGTCTGGTATTTATATGCTGGCGCACGGTGGAGGAAAATCCATGGATGGGGGAACCCGCCTCTGCGGTTTTTGAAATATTACCCCCAGAGGAAGATGCCGGTGCCGGTGGGACCGATCCGGAGGCACCAGGGCCGTTTTCACTGGCAGATCCGGTACGGCTGCGCCATATACTGGAGTCTGCCGGGTTCAGGGAGGTGCATGCGAAAGCCGTCGACACTGGCATGCCGCTGGGACGTATGGATGAAGCGGTGAACTTCGTGATGCGCATGGGACCTGCTGCGGAAGTCATTAACCGGGCAGGTGCTGAGGAAAAAACGGCGGCGGCACGTGCCATCCAGGCGGTCTTGAGTCAATACGAAACAGCCGATGGCGTTATTCCTCCCTGTGCCGCATGGCTGGTCACGGCTAAACATTAAGGGTCTTCAGCAGAATCTGTGGGTTGATATATAAACAGTAGCCCGTCATT
>JBHHYN010000014.1:0-39253 GCA_046757565.1 Gammaproteobacteria bacterium
GGCCAGCGGCGAGCCACGGGTGATCCACTCGAGCTCCGGCCTTGTCGGAAAGATCAGCGGTGACGGTGGGGTTGTATATGGTCGTGATCGTCTTGCGCGACAGACCGGTCAGCTGCGCGATCTCTTCCGCCACGCCGACAGAGACGGCGATGAGTGCGTCGGCCCATGGGTATACGCGGCCGGCCAGCCATCTGAGAAAGGCGCGTATCGGTCGAGCGGTCGCTGGCCACAGCTTGGAATTGCCCGACGGATGGTTGTTCGCCCTCAACACCAGCGGCACGCGAACGCGTGCAAGCCGTCGCGCCAGTACGGACACGAGGTTGACATGGCTCGCGGCCGACATGATCACATCGGGCCGCACACGTCTGAGATAGCGAGACAACGCCAGGGTGCTTGCCGCCGTCCGCATGCCGCGTTTCGGGATCCAGCGGCTGACGAATGGGAGCAGTCGCCCCCATCCCGAGTCGAGTCCCACCAGTCGCACCGCCGGCGACAGCTGGTGGTTCAGCTCTCCATCGGACCGTACTACCACCAGATCGACGCGGTGGCCACGGCTCGCGAACGCGTTGACGAGCGTCAACGTTCGTCGCTGCGCGCCGCCACCGGTCAGTGCGTAAATGAAGATTGCAATGTGTCGCTGACTTCCGTCCATTCGCTTACCTTCGCCCCCTTGTCGGGGTCGCGATGCGCCTGCCGTTGCGGATCGGCATGCCAACCGTTACCCGTGCCGTCCGCGTCGATGACTTCAGGCGCGTCGCCTCGCGGCGCCGGGCGCCGCGCCGTAGACGAACACTCAGCGGAACGGTGGCGCCGTACACGTCCATCAACGCCGACCCGCGGCACGCCGGGCATCCGCCGCCGGCGCGGCAAGCCGCGCCAACAAACGACGGATGCCGACGTCCATGTCGAAGTGGCGGCGCACGCGCTCGGCCCCGTTGGCACCCATGCGAAGCCGCGCCGCGGGGTTGCGCATCATCCAAACAAGCGCATCAGCCAAGGTATCGGGCGATTCGGGCGCGACGAGAAGACCGGTCTCACCGTCGCGGATGAGCTCAGGGATCGCTGAGATGTTCGTCGCGACACAGGCGAGCCCTTGGCTTTGCGCCTCGACGAGCACGTTGGGCAGGCCGTCGCGGCGCCCCTTGGCGGCGATGTGGCTCGCGAGAACGAAGACATCGGCGCGGCGGCAATGTTCGAGCACCTTGTCGTGGGATTTAGGACCTAGCCACGATACCCGCCCGCCCAGATCGAGCGCGTTCGTCTTGGCCTTGAGCGCAGATAACCGCGGGCCGCCGCCGATATGTTCAAAGCGCCACGAGAGATTGCCGGGCAGCCGCGCGAGCGCTTCGAGCAACACGTCATAGCCCTTCTTCTCGACCGCGCGCCCGACCGAGAGGAGATGCACCGGATTATCTTTGTCGCCGCCGTTGCGCGGCGGCCGTGCCGGTAGCGGATCGGGGATCACGCCCAGCGCTATGCCGTGATAGGAGAGGAAGACCTTTTCGGGATCGCCCCCGAGTCCGGAGAGGCGATCGTGGCCGGCCTTCGTGCACGTCGCGATCCAATCGGCGTCAGCGAGTTTTTCGCGCACCTCCCAAACGGGCATCGCCCAGATGTCGGCGTGGGCGAACGCGCACCACGGTCGGCCCGTCATCAACGCCGCGTAGCGGGCGACCGACCCGGCTCCATCGAGAAAGTGCGCGTAGAGCCGCGCGGCGTCATCGGGAAGCGCAACGGCGAGGGCACGCGCGAGTGTGAAATACGCGAGACGCCTTGGCGACGGATTGCGCCGGAGATCGGCGAAGAGTGCTCGCCGGGCGACTGCCGGCGCGGTTACTGGCGCGAGCAAGGTGGCAGGCGATGTCGCGATCAGCCGCGACAACACGGTGACGGGCGCGCGAATCTCGCGCTCGGCGGCCGACGGCTTGGCATGCCCCGTGCCGCCCAACGCATAGAGTCGCAGACGTAAGCCCGAACGCTCGAGAGCGCGCAGCTCCTGCGTAATGAAGGTATTCGACAAGCGCGGAAAGCTCTTAACAACGACGGCGATTGACGCGGTGGGCACGTACATTTCCCACTTAGCCCGCGAGGCGCCGCAGGATAGCGCCGGGATTGATGCGAACACCGCGCAACGCGCGGTTACGGGCATCGATCCGCCGCAGATCGTCGGCCATACCCTGAAGCACGGATTCGTACCGCCGCCAGTCGTCGTCGAGCGCTCGATCATCGGGCGTCGCGTCGTCGGTCGCGAGGCGTCTTAGCCACCGGTAGGCGCCGAGCGTGATTGCGGGAAAGCGGGCGCGGCGAACGAGATCGTTGTCATCGTACTCGCTGTGGCGGAGCGAGGAACTCAGGAACTCGTCGGCAAAGGCGCGCACCGGCGCCGCGTCCGCACCGGGGAAGGCGAGGCCGAGGCCTGCGGCGATGCGCGCGAGTTCATGCACCGGTCTTGCCATCATGCGGTCGTAATCGACAACGACCAGTGGTCTCTCGGCGAGGCAGCGAAAGTACGGAACGACGTAGACGAGCCACAGGAGTTCGGGCGTAAAGCGGCGCGACACAGGCTTGCCGCTTTCAATCCGCAGCCGCGACGCGGCGACGCTCAGCGGATTGCGTATCACGAGCACGTAGCGCACGTCGAGATCGAGACGATCGAAGACGTCGCGCCAGAAGGGAAGGAGCCGCAGGGTGCGGCCGTCCTTGAAGCCCCACAGCGCGCGGCCGTCGAAGCCTTCGCGGAGAAGCGCCATCGCCTGGCGCTTGAGCGGCGAGAGGCGCGGGTCGTTCCAACGTTCGGGATCGATCAACGAGACGCTGTGCGGCCCGAGGCCGAGTGTGCGACGAAGCCGCGCACTGAGATTGAGCAGTGCGCGATCCTCGAAGAAACCCCGCGGATTTCGCCACGAGGGATGACGCAACCGCGCGCCGAGATCAACACCGAGCGTCTCGAGGCCGTGGGCGACGACGCTCGTGCCGGAGCGACTCGCACCGACGACGATTACGGCACGCGGCACGCGGCCGGGATGGCGCACGGTCGTCATGGGTGCATTATTCCCCCACCGTAGACGGCATCACAGCGCCAGCCTCTTCGTCGAAGCTTATATCTTGCGCGAACGTACCGAGCCCCAGAAAAGCGGCGATCGCATCAGCCGCGCGCACAGACGATGACGTCGTCGTGAGATCGAAGGTGTAGGCGAACATCGCCTCTTGCGCCGCGCGAAAGGCGGCGTGGGAGCGGCGCGCGTGCGCAAGCGCCCGATCGAGCTCGGAAACCCGATCGATAACGGGCCCGAACCTCCAACTCACGTAGCTCGGGTCGCGCCGCCACGCCGCGCCATGGGCGTCGAGAAACACGCAGGGGCGCGGCCGGATCAGAAACTCGTAAACCTGACTGCTAACGTCACCGAGGTAGATGTGCGCCGCCAGCGAATAGGTCATGTCGCACGACGCGGCGCTTCCGGTATCGACGAGAATGTGGCGGCAGCGGGCGACGCCCTTCGGAATGCCGCGACGCAAGCGCGCGCGCAGATCTTCGGCGGCGATGTGGAGGCGGCGCTTGAACAGCATAACGTGGGGCGCGAATACGAGGTTGTAATCGTCGTGATCGCGGAAGAATCGCAGGACCTCCCTACCCATTGCATACCACGACGAAAGACGCGGGTCGAAATGCGGATTGTAAAGAACGACGGGCTTGTCGTTCGCAAACAGCTTCGGCTGAGCACCGCGTGCGATGGTATCGAATTTGGGATAGCCGACGATGGCGTAGGCGTCCGTCCTCAGAAGGCCCGCCTTGAGAAGCCGGTCGCGAATCTTTCGTCCGGGCAGGAGAACGAAGTCGAAGGCACCTGACTCATCGTTGAAGCCGACGGCCCGGTCGCCGGCGCCGTGGCGCGTGTGGATGAGCTTGAGATCGGCGAGTCCGAACCGCCGCTTCAAGAGAAGGCTCGTCTTTTCGGGAACGACGAGGGCGTCGAAGCGTGCCAGTGTCTCGAGGTTGTTCCTGAGCATCGCAAGACGCTTGTACGGCGAAAGCGACCGCGCCCAATGCTCGACGAAGCGCTGCACGCCCGACATGCCTATGGCCTGGCGTCGGCACAAATCGCCACCGAGGCCCGCAGAAAGCGTATCGACGGCGATGCGCTCCGCCTCGCTCGACGTAACGATCGTCGTTGCGACTTCGGGGTATCGCCGCGCGAACGCGAACGCGATCGGCGCGCTGTGCGCGACCTGGTGCGCACCGTCGTGATTGAACAGGAAACCGATCTCCATCTTCTTCGAACACCCTGACGGGTGACACACCGCGGCGGCGGCGGGCAAAAGAAGGGATAGGGATTTGCTTTCAGCGAATGTACCGGTCACGGCATTTATCATGTTATCCCACATTCCATTTCCGCACTTAACCTGAGCCCCGTTCAGCGTAGTCGTCATTCATCACGCCCGCCTGCCGTCCAATCGAAATCTTGAGCCAACATCGTGTCTTTCCGGCGTCAGTTTCGGCAAGGATAGCGGAGGGAGGGCATTCCCACAAGCGTGAAACGTCAGGCACTGTCCGGCACTGCGGCGTAAGTTAACGGGATTTGGCTGTTCTCGGGCCAGCCGAGGTCTTCCGTTGGCGGGGCCTGCCTGTGCGTTGCATGCAGACAGGCATGACCGGTCGGGCGGGGGTCCCGTAAGCGGAGATGTTTCCATAGCCTCTCAACGACCGGCGGGTCTTCGATGAGGGCCATTATGCGCATCGTTTCCCCGCATTGGGGACAGGACATGGGATCGGCTTCGTGGGAATTATTCAGAATCCGTCCCATTTCCTCACTGCATATCTCCAAAGCTGCCGCGCCTGTCTCTTAGATGCGTCCTGTAGGTAACTCAGGCAACATGCTATGGCCTGGGTTGCATTCCCCTGTTTCGTCGCAATTCCTGCAGCTTGCCTTTCTGCTCAGGTGTGAGGATGTTCTTAATCCGTATTAGCAGGCTGAGTTGCATCTTCTTCATCTCTTTTTCCAGGGTCATGACCTTGTCTGCCTGCTTCATTACGGCCTGTTCATTTACCTGTTGTTCACTGACCAGACCAGTCAATTGCTCTGCCTCATCACGCAGGTCCCATTTGATATCCAGCGATTTGTTTTCTACTTCCTTTATGGCCGTTTTGATAGCCTTTTTTTGCTGATCACTCAGTTGAACCTCGGAAGCGTGGCGCATGACCAGATCCGGTGGATACAGCATCGAAAAGAGGCGATTTTCACCCTGGGATGGTTGACGCGGACCCGGTTGCTGTGCAAACAAGGCGGATCCATAGGTCGCTATGAATAACAATGTTATCAATGCAGTTTTTTTCATGGTGATTCTCCACGGTTCTAAATATCATTGGTAAATAATGACAACTCCAGGCTCGGGACCTGATACAACAACCCACTGTCCGGGATCTGCAACAGGAAATCGGTAGACGGATTACGGCTTGCCGACGCTTCTGTGAGCAGAAAATCTGATACAGCTTGCCAGGAGGCGATTGATTCCCGGCCGGACATGTCTTGATGATCCCTGACCGGTTTCTGCAGGGAAAGCCAGAGGAGGGCCGTTATTATCAGGCATGCTGCAGCAGGTATGATCAAGTTCCATGACGCCCTCTGCCTGGTGTCACTCTGTTGCCGGGCCTGCGCCCACACACGTTGGAATGATGGGACTTCTGCTTCCTGATATACTGTCAGGAAGGCATCGTGTAAGGGCTTATCGTTTTCATGATCCGGCATTAATGATCCCCTGGTTCAAGTAGCGCACGAAGATTGCGTTTGCCTCTTTCATAGTGGACGCGGGCACTGCCTGTTGATATACCGATAACCGTTGCTGCTTGCTGGATGGTCAGATCCTGGTAGAAGACCAGTTCCAGCAATTCCCGTTGCCGTCCGGATAACTGCGACAGTGCAGCTTTTATCCGGTATTGTGCCTGCAATGCCGCTATCGCACCTGCCGTGCTGTCCGTCTCACCGGTTTCACCAGCCGCAGGATTTTTCTGGCTGAAGCGGGACAGTCCCAGTCGCCTGATGATCCGTTTGCGCGCCAGCTCTTTTGAGGTTTTCCGTATTACCGCGAAGAACCAGGTCTTGATACCTGATTCATGGTTGTATATGGCCCGGCCATCCAGCACCTTCAGATAACAGTTTTGCAACACCTCTTCCGCCTCATGGTAGTCCCATTTGCAACAACTGAGTGCCCAATGAAAACTCTTCTCATGCAGGTCCCGCAGTTCCCGTTCCAGGTCTGTTTGATTCGTATTGCCGGTGCGTTTCATTATCAGACAGTTACCTGTTAACAGTTGGTTGCGGCAGGGCAGGATTTATATGACATCAGAACATTTAATTCAGATGGATCAATAACCGGGCTGCATGGTGGCCCGGCAGCGGCGGTTATTAATTGCCGTAACAACTGCTCAACGCACAGGGGAAAATGGCGGGGTCACTATGCCGGTCATCAGCGCTGACAAACCGGGCAATAATAACTGGATCGCTGGCCGAAGCGGACCTGCCTGATAGGGGTACCGCATTGCAGGCAGGGTTCACCGTGGCGTCCATAAGCCTGTAGTTCCTGTTGGAAATAACCGGGCCTGCCTTCTCCAGTGGAAAAATCGCGCAGTGTGGTGCCGCCTTTTTCAAGTGCCTGCCGCAATACCCCCTTTATTGCGGAAGAGAGTCTTACATATCGGGCCCTTGAGACCCTGCCCGCCTGTCTGCGTGGAAAAATACCGCTCATAAACAGCGCTTCGTTTGCATAGAT
Source organism: Gammaproteobacteria bacterium (assembly GCA_046757565.1). Lineage (GTDB taxonomy): Bacteria > Pseudomonadota > Gammaproteobacteria > Eutrophobiales > Eutrophobiaceae > JBHHYN01. The sequence goes on from JBHHYN010000014.1 coordinate 6,766, forward strand.
ATTACCGACACCCACCACTATACGGCTGTCCATGATGAAGGTTTTTACCGCCCGCGTACGGTTTCTGGAACGATCAAACAGATAGGGGCCGTTAAATTCATCGCCAAGCGGCTCCGGCCCCAGGTTTGCGAGTAACTTGTGTTGTAGCGGATCGTTACGGGTCCAGTGGATGGAGCCAAAACGTCTTGGATCGCGAAAACGTAGTCTGATACCGGACGAGAAAACAAAATCTACATGGTCATGTTTTTTCGGCGGTACTCTGCCGTTGGTGATGCACAGACTGCCGGACATGCCCAGATGCAGGATCAGGCAGCCATGATCCGTATAGAACAACAGATATTTGGCGCGTCTGCCCACCTTGTTTATCTTGTGCCCGGATAAATGTTTGTTCAGTGTTTTTGGTATCGGCCAACGCAGTTTTCCATTACGTATGATGACCCTGCTGATAGTTTCGTCAAGGAGGTATGCTGCAATCCCACGACGGGTGGTTTCAACTTCGGGTAATTCAGGCATTGATTCAGGAACAAGTCACAAGTGATGAGTTACAAGGGGATTAGAAAAGTTAATAATCTGCATCATTGAGTTTTTACTTCAGTGCCGGTTGATTCCAGGAACATCTGTGCGGCCGTATAGCTGCTTAGATGGTATTGAATACCGAGATCGGCCCTGGCCAGAACAGGTTCCGGCATCGCTGCACTAATGGTGAAGCGCAGGGTTGTCCCTTGCGCTGTTTCCACACTGATTGTTCCCAGTGATTCCGCCGGCTGATATCGATCCACTGCCATGGCGGTAGCGCTGCGCCATGCGGATACCAGTTTTTTCAATCTGTCCTGATCAATCTCCCGGTTCGGGGTTATGGTCCAGTTGTCGGCAGTCTTCTTCAAGGTGTAATCCGGGAATTGAATGCTGACAGGCCGGCTGTCTTCGGGTAACAGTTTGTTATCTACAAAAAAGAAGGCCTTCTGACTGAGCTGATGGTAAAGCGTGTCCTGAATCAGATGCACCTTATCGCCAAAACGGACATAACGCCGCTTTTTAATGGGGTTGGTCCCGCCAAAGAAAAACTCATGGTTATTCAGTTGCAAGGAGACCGCCGGATGTTGCAATTGAAAACGCTCCATATCCAGCTTTGCTGCGTCGAGTTGAGCGAAACTTTGAGCCTGTAACAGCCCCAACATGGCGTTAATGCGGGCAGCGTTGGCCCTCACCGCAAGCGGGGCCGTCATCATCCAGTAGTGGGCGCGTTTGTTAAATGCGATGTTGCCCTTGCCGGTGCGCTTGATAGCGATGTGATCGATACTACCCGGCCGGATGGCTGAGATAGTGATTTTTTTATTTTCGGTTTCATTCGTGCGGGTGGCGATGAGAAACACCGCCAGACTGAGGATGACGGTAGTGAGGACAAGGTTGATTCGGGTTCGATTGTTCACTCGTCACAGATTTTTACGGCGCCACCAGACAAGGCCTCCGGTTGCGAGCAGACACAGCGGCAGGACGATAAGGAAGCCAAAGCCAATGATCCCGGCAGTGAGTTTCGGGACATCGAATTGCCGGTCTTCCAGAGTACGGGCAGGTATGGAAAGAAAATCGTCGTCACGGCTGAGCCAGTTGATGAAGCGAATACCCAGTTCCAGATTACCGCTGTTACCGATATAGGTGTTGGACAGAAAATCCCCGTCACCACTGACGATAATACGCTGTTGCTTGCTGACGAACTCACCGCCCTGTGCCTGATTCTTATTCCGTTCCAGACTCAGGGCGATGGTGAAGGGTCCTTTAACGTCCGTGTCCGGATCAAAACCGACTTTGCCTTCCAGTTTTCCCCGTTCAAGCCAGGTATGACTGGCGCTGGTGACAAGGGGCGTAACTTTCCATGATTTTGCCTTTTTCGCGCTTACGGCCGTTGCCATCGGGAACAATGTGGCGTAGTTGAACCGGCTAAGTGCCGGGTGGCCGCCATAGAGTTTCTTCGTCACCAGGGTAATGGTCGAATCGTCGATGCCGATTAACCGGCCGGCGATATCGATAATCGTGCCAGGCTGAAATTCAATGCCGAGAAAATCCGCTACGCTGTCCAGTCCGTGCCTGTCTCCCGGATCACCAAGCCAGAGCAGGTTACCACCCCTGTTCAGGTAATCGATAATCAGTTCAATCTCACCCTTCAGGTAGGAGACCAGCGGGCCGGCGATAATGAGTACGGAGGTGTTATCGGGTATTGCCGGGTTCTGGGCCAGGTTAATGGGTTGCAGTTTGAATCCCCTGTTCGATAACTGTTTTCCCCATTCCCCCAGATCATGATTGGCCTTGCCGAGCGGATTGCGCTCGCCGTGTCCCTCAATAAAGGCCAGCCATCGTTCAGATCCTCGCAACAGCCGTTGCAGGGCATTGCTGAATGCCTGTTCGCTACTGCTACGCACATGCTCCGAGCGCCCCCGGTAATGAACGACCAGTTCCCCGTAACGGCTGATCCCCAGTTTCCTGACCTCGTCCGGCACCGCATCAGGATTAACGAAGCGTAGCACCATGTCAGGTTTGACCCGTTGGTAGCGGTCGATGAATCTTTTGATGGCATCACGCAGAGGTTCCTGTTCACGCGCGTAGGCGGTGACTTCGACCTTCCCGTCGATTTTATGCAGCAGCTGTTTGCTGGCAGCGGAGAGGGTGTGCCTGCCATTGCGGGTCCAATCGGTCTCGAACGAATAGCGGGTACTTAACCATGCCAGAAGGCCGGCAAGTACTATCAGTAAACCGGCCATGAACAGGCTGTTGAGACGGATACCTGACAATGCACCGGCCTTGCTGGTCACGGCAGTGTACGTAGTGCATCCAGGCGCCAGATACTCAACACGATAAAGATAGCGCTGATCAGCAGGTAGTAGATGATGTCGATGGAGTTGAACATGCCTGACAGAAAATTGTTGTAATGACGCAGCATGGATAGATAACTTAAAATGGCCATCAGCTTTTCGTTGCCGGTATTCCCGGTGATATGAATGATCCACAAAAGGAACAGCAGGCCGAAGGTGCTGATGGCGGCGACTGCCGGTTGCCGTGTCAACGTGGAGATGAACAGGCCGATAGCGGCAAATGATGACATTAACAGCGCCAGGCCAATGAGGCCGCAGGCAAGCTGACCGAGGTCCAGGTTGGTCCCGAACAGTAACGATAACGGCATGAGTGCGATCAGCATCAACATGCATAACAGAAAGGTGACGATCCCGAGATATTTACCCAGGACCATCTCCGTCATGGACACGGGGGATGACATCAACAGGTTCAGGGTCCCACCCCGTTGTTCGTCACTAAACAGTCGCATGGTCAGAAAAGGCGAGACCATCAGCAACAAAAGCCCGGCCGTTTGCAACGTGCCGGCGGCGACTACATCGGTCAGCCCACTGCTGATATCGGGCGAGGTGATCTGCAGATACTGGCTCAACAGCAGAAAGAAGAAGATGGCAAGCAGGAATTGCATCACGGCCAGGATGATCCAGGCAAACGGCGACTTCCCTGTACGGCATAATTCGTTGGCGGCGATATCCAGTATGATCATGATGCATCGCTCTCCACTTGTCCCTCACCACGTATCAGATGGACAAAGATTTCTTCCAGAATATCGCTCTCCGGGATCATTTCATACAAGCCCCAGCCGGAGGCGGCGGCCTTCTCTGACAGGACAACGGGAGTATTCTTTAACACCGAATAGCTGATCCGGAAACGGTGCTTATCCACGCAGTCGACACGGTCAACGCCATCGATCGCTTCCAGGACTTCAGGGACCGGAGGATTTTCCAGAGCAACGGACAAACTATTATGGTGTTTATCTCTTTGCAGGGCGCTGACGTGCTCATCCAGTACAAGTCTGCCTTCATCGATGATCAACACCCGATCACAGGTGCCCTGTACTTCAGGCAATATATGTGTCGACAGGATCACGCTATGGTCTTCACCCAGTTCACCGATTAACTGGCGTATCTCACGGATCTGTATCGGATCCAGACCGGCGGTGGGTTCATCCAGAATCACGACAGCGGGTGAGTGGATGATGGCCTGGGCGATACCGACGCGTTGTTGATAACCCCTGGAGAGGTTACCAATCAAACGCTTGCCCACGGCCTCCAGGCCACAGCGTTGTTTACTGTTGGCCAATGTGCCGGCCAGTTTACTCTTCGGGATGCGGCGCAGGCGTCCACAATATAACAGGTACTCATCAACAGTCAGATCCGTATAGAGTGGTGGTTGTTCGGGTAGAAAACCGATATGGGCCTTTGCCTGTTTAGGCGCATCGAGGATATCATAACCGGCGATGGATACCTCCCCGCTGCTAGCTGCCAGTACCCCACAGATCATCTGCATCGTGGTCGTTTTTCCGGCCCCATTGGGACCGAGGAAGCCAAGCACCTCTCCCCGTTGTACCGTGAAGCTGATCCCGGATACGGCACATTGATCACCGAAATAACGCGTGAGCTGACTGACTGCAATCAAGGCTTCATTATTCATGGCGCGGCTATTATAAGAGTTTCATGCAACAGATCGAGAAAGTAGGCATCGATACCGGTGGCACGTTTACCGATTTTGTCTATTTTGACGGAAACCAATTATATACCCACAAGGTGTTGTCCACGCATGCCGCCCCGGAGCAGGCCATCCTTCAGGGTGTCCGGGAACTGGGACTCTCCTTCGATGGGTTGCGGGTCATCCATGGATCGACCGTGGCTACGAATGCCGTCCTGGAAGGGAAAGGGGCAAAAACGGTCTATATAAGTAATCGTGGTCTGAAGGATATACTGACGATCGGCCGCCAGGCGCGCCGCGAACTCTATAACCTGCAACCTCTATCCGTTCCGCCACCGGTGCCTGACAAGTTTCTGCTGGAAACGGGTGGGCGCTTGTCGGCACAGGGCGAGGTACTGGAGGAGTTGAGTGAGGAAGAGCTTGAGAGATTAGTAACGCAGGTGCGGGCATTACAGCCTGAATCCGTTGCCATCAATCTGCTGTTTTCATTCATTGACGACCGCTTCGAGAAAAAAATTGCAGCGGCCTTGCCGGACAACCTGTTTGTTACACGTTCGTCGCAGGTTCTGTGTGAGCAGCGCGAATATGAGCGTGGTATGACCACCTGGTTGAACGCCTATGTCGGGCCTCTGGTGCAAGGTTACCTGAGAAGACTGGGCAATGAACTCAGGCCGTCCAGCCTCTCGGTCATGCGTAGCTCCGGCGATACCTGTGCCGGTGAACACGCCGGACAGGATGCGGTGCACCTCATCTTGTCCGGACCGGCGGGGGGACTCGCCGGGGCCCGCTTTGTCGCAGCCACAACGGGCGCCCGGCGTATTATCACCTTTGATATGGGCGGTACTTCGACAGATGTTGCCCTGATAGACGGCGCCATAGAGCTGATCAGTACGGGCCGCATCGGCCATTACCCCATCGCCGTGCCAATGGTGGATATGCATAGCATCGGTGCGGGTGGCGGCTCCATTGCCTATGTGGACAGGGGCGGTGGTTTGCAGGTCGGGCCAGAATCTGCGGCGGCCCAACCGGGCCCCGTCTGTTATGGCCGGGGTGGAGAAAGCCCCACCGTTACGGACGCCAACCTGGTGTTGGGGCGTTTGCCGCGGAGTGCGCAGTTGGGAGGATCGCTTTCGCTGGATTTCACTGCGGCCTACCGGTCATTGTCCGATCTTGCCGGGCAACTCGGCCTTGCTTCAGCCGAAGCGGCGGCGGCCGGTATCATTCGCGTTGCAAACGAACATATGGTGCAGGCGCTTCGGGTAATCTCGGTGCAACGCGGCATCGATCCCCGTGCATTCACCCTGGTGGCGTTTGGTGGCGCCGGTGCTATGCACGTCTGCGAACTGGCCGATGCACTGGGGATACAAAAGGTGCTGGCGCCAATACAGGCTGGTGTTCTGTCTGCCTTGGGTATGCTGGTAGCGCCGGCTGGGAGGCAGTTGTCACGGACCCTGGCCTGTCTGTTGAATGAGTGTAATGCAACGGCGGTGAACACTGTCTTGTCCGGCCTGGGACGGCATGGCAGGGACACCCTGGGGAAAGAGGGCGTTTCCCTGACAGATCTGCTGGAGGCGCCGAGCCTGGATCTGTGTTACCGCGGTCAGGCCTTTACCCTGAACATCCCCTGGCAGGGTAGTATCTCACGAGCGGAAATGGACTTTCATGAGGCCCATGAGCGACACTATGGTCACCGCCTGAATGGGCCGGTTGAATTGCTGAATGTGCGTCTGGGTGTACGCAGCCGGGATGCAGAGTTGCCGTTGCCGGAGATGGCAACAGAACGCGCCGTGAAAACAGAGTCCGGCAGGTTATATGGGAGCAAACACGCAGTCGGGATATTCCAGCGTGCGCAGTTGCCCGTCGGAACGGTTTTGACCGGTCCGGTTATTGTCTGTGATACGGTAGCGACGACCTATGTTGCGCCGGGATGGCAAAGCCGGCTGGACCACTACGGTAACCTGCGAATGAAAAGAATTGTAACAATTCCCGATAATGTTCATAGCGGTGGAGTAAACTCCAGTCTTGTGTGAAATACTTATAAAAGGAGTTGAATATGTATCCTGATCTGCCTCTCTGGAGTTATTGTCTGGTTATTCTGGCTTTTACCCATATCACCACGGCCGCCATCACCATTTACCTGCATCGGCATCAGACACACCGGGCGCTGGATCTGCATCCTGTGGTAGGACATTTTTTTCGTCTCTGGTTGTGGCTGACCACCGGCATGAAGACCAGAGAATGGGTTGCCGTGCATCGCAAACACCATGCCTGGGTGGAGACGGAAAACGATCCCCACAGTCCCCGCTTTTATGGTATCTGGAAAGTCCTGCTCGATGGTGTAGCGTTGTATCGTGCAGAATCCAACAATCCGGAGACCCTGGCTAAATACGGCCATGGAACCCCGGATGACTGGATAGAACACCACCTCTATAGCCGCTTCACCTATTTGGGCACAGGGTTGATGTTGATTATTAACCTCGCCCTCTTCGGGGTTATCGGTCTGACTGTCTGGGCGGTACAGATGGCCTGGTTTCCCTTCTTTGCCGCCGGTGTTATCAACGGTGCCGGTCACTGGTGGGGCTATCGCAATTTTGAGTCATCGGACACCTCCACCAATATCATCCCCGTCGGCATGTTAATTGGTGGCGAAGAGTTACATAACAACCACCATGCCTTTGCCGCTTCCGCCAGGTTTTCCAGCAAGTGGTATGAGTTCGATCTGGGCTGGTATTACATCATGACTCTGGGAATGTTGGGTTTGGCCAGGGTGAAGCATATCGCGCCGAAACCGGTTATCGACCATGATAAACAGGGCGCCGATCTGGATACGGTCCGGGCAATAGTCACTAACCGCATGCACGTCATGTCCCATTATGTCCGCGATGTGATTAAAACCGTCTATAAAGAGGAAAAATCACAGGCGACCAGAACGAAACGCAATCTATTAAAGAGAAGTAAACGCTTACTTATAAAGCATGAGTTGTTATTGGATATAGGGGCGAGACGACGCCTTGAGGAGCTGTTCCATCATAGTGATCCCCTGCAAGTTGTGTATGAATTCAAGCAACGTTTGCAGACCCTGTGGCAGGAGAAAAGCGCCAGTCAGGAAAAGCTGTTGGCCAGTCTTCAGGAGTGGTGTTTACAGGCTGAAGCCAGCGGGATAGAGGCCTTGCGGGAGTTTGCGCAACACTTGAAAGGTTATTCCTTACAGCCGGTATCAATACAGTAGAAAGTGGAAAGTGAAAAGTGGAAAGAAAATGAGGAATATTGCTGCCGGCTGATGTATGGTTGTTACTGAAGCACTCTTCACTCGCGAAGATTGACAGCCACCGTCCGCACTATTTAATTTTCGCTTCTTTATAGATCACATGCTTGCGGATTACCGGATCGAACTTCTTCATCACCAGCTTCCCGGGCATACTGCGTTTGTTTTTGGTCGTCGTATAGAAGTGCCCTGTTCCCGCAGAGGAAACCAGCCGGATTTTTTCTCTCGTAGCTGCCATAGTGTGCCTTTCTAAACTTTTTCGCCGCGTTTGCGCATATCCGCCAGGATCTGATCGATGCCAAGCTTATCGATAATGCGCAGCCCTTTATTGCTGACCCGGAGTTTGACCCAGCGGTTTTCGCTGTCTACCCAGAAGCGGCGCCTGTGCAGATTCGGCAGGAAGCGCCGCCTGGTCTTGTTATGGGCATGCGACACATTATTGCCGGACATCGGCCGCTTCCCGGTGACTTGACAGACTCGTGACATCTCAACATCTCAATCGATAGAATAAGGGAGCGCGGATTTTACCCGCAAAGCAGGGAAGAGCCAAGCGGATTTCTATAGCAGCCCCCGCTCCGCAAAGGACACCGTCTCACTATCACCTACCACTATATGATCCAGGACGCGGATATCCATTAACGTCAGGGCCTGTTGCAGCCGCTGGGTGATGGTCCGGTCGGAACGGCTGGGTTCTGCCACACCCGATGGGTGGTTATGGGCGAAGATCAGGGCCGCTGCGTTATGGAACAGTGCCCGCCGCACGACTTCGCGGGGGTGGACACTGGCGCCATCAATGGTGCCGGTAAAGAGCTCCTCGAAAGCGATCACCCGATGACGGTTGTCCAGAAAAACACAGGCGAATACTTCATAGGGGTAGGCGCGTAATCTGGCGCGGAGATAATTACGGGTATGTTCAGGATTGGCAAGCATATCATCGCGTTTGAGTGCGGATTCCAGGTAACGCCGGCCCAGCTCCAGGGCCGCCTGCATCTGTACGTATTTTGCCGTACCCAGGCCATGGGTTTGGCACAGTGTGGCGCGATCCGTTTCCAGTAATAATCTCAGTCCCTGGTGTTCACTCAGGAGGTCCCGGGCCAGGTCTATGGCTGTTTTCCCATTTACCCCTGTGCGCAGGAAGATCGCGAGCAGCTCCGCATCGGAGAGGGAAACGGGGCCTTTTTCCAGGAGTTTTTCCCGTGGGCGTTCATTGACGGGCCAGTCTGTAATCGGCATGACAACCTCCCTGTTGTTTTTTGTGGGCTATTCCAACAATAATATCACACGTCGTGGCAGGGAATAATAACGATATTTTAAGAGATAGGGTAAACTTATAGTTATGAACGCCCTGTTGAATAAACGAATAGTGCTGGGTATCAGCGGCGCTATTGCGGCTTACAAGAGCGCAGAGTTGCTGCGGCGCCTGCGTGAACACGGCGCCGAGGTGCGCGTGGTCATGACCCGGGCCTCCTGTGAATTTATTACCCCATTGACCCTGCAGGCGCTGTCGGGCAGGCCTGTGCATACGGAATTTCTGGATCATGACTCCGAATCCGGCATGGGACATATCGAATTGGCCCGCTGGAGTGACGTGATTTTGGTGGCGCCGGCCAGCGCCGATATTATTGCCCGTCTGGCCCATGGCCTGGCGGATGATTTACTGACGACCTTGTGTCTGGCGGCAGATGTACCACTCCTGGTGGCCCCGGCCATGAACCGTCAGATGTGGCTAAACCTGGCTACGCAGACAAATATAGAAATTATTGAAAGCCGGGGGATTAAATTACTGGGACCGGCGGAGGGAGCGCAGGCCTGTGGCGAGACGGGACCCGGACGTATGCTGGAGGTTGGGGAATTGTTGCAGGGGATCGAGTCCGTCTTTCGTAGTGCTCTCCTGCAGGGCCGGCGCATTATGGTTACGGCGGGTCCGACCAGAGAGGCGATCGACCCGGCACGGTTTATCAGTAACCGTAGTTCCGGACGCATGGGATTTGCAGTGGCGCAGGCAGCCCTGGAAGCGGGGGCGGATGTGACCCTGGTGTCTGGTCCTGTCACACTGACTGCGCCGGAGCGGGCCCGCTGTATTTTTGTAAAGAGTGCAGCAGAGATGCGTGAAGCGGTTCTGTCCGGCGCCGGCAACATGGATATCTTTATCTCAGCAGCGGCCGTGGCTGACTACCGTTGTGCGCAGATAGCAGCACACAAGATCAAAAAATCAGGCGCTACACTGTCACTGAAATTGGAAGAGACCCCGGATATTCTGGCGGAGGTAGCGGGCCTGGCCAGCCCCCCTTTTACACTTGGCTTCGCTGCTGAGACCGAATCCCTGAAAAAGAATGCACTGCTGAAGCTGCGGCGTAAGGGGCTGGACATGATCGCCGCGAATCTGGTAGGAGAAAAGTCGGGTTTTGAAAGTGAGGATAACGCACTGGAGCTGTTCTGGTCCGATGGCAGCGAAACGCTGAAACTGGCATCGAAAGAGAAGATTGCCCGGCAGTTAATCCGCATCATGGCGGCACGCTATAATGATAAATATTCCAATCGAATCCATTGATAGCCATCCATGCAGCGCCATGTCATAAATTCTCCTGCGGAAGCGCAATAGGGCCTGTATTGATAAGATTGTTGAGTCGATAACCGAGAAGATAGGGAGTGAGATGTGGGTGAAGGTCCTGTAACAAACAGGCGTTTTAGCCGCCGTGCCGTCAGAAAAGTTGCCCTGGTCACCGCCGCTGTAACGGGTGTGATCCTGATCGTGGTTGGCAGTTGGTATGTGTACACCACAAGGGTGCAATCCGCTGCGGAAGAATCTGAACGACAACTGGCTGACAGGGCCGGGACACTGGCTGCAAAGCTGGCCGGGCCTGTTGCGGCCGTAGCGAACCAGCTTAAAGCCCTCTCCGGGGAGGAGAGTATCATCCAGCCCTTTACACAGGGTGATCCCGACAGGCTCACAGCAGAGGCTGAACGCCGGGCGGGTCAGATTCAGTCTGCCCTTAAACTACGTTTACTTCTACCGGGCCAGTATGGATCGGATAATGCTGCCAGTCCCCCTTTGAGTTTCGCGTCACTGGATTTGCTTAAGCGGGCCGAGAACTCGACCGCTCCAATCAGGGCGGAGGTACAAATGTTTGGTGCTCCCAATCAGCATATCGTCATGATACAGCGGGTGACTGACCCGACAGGGAAGCTCATCGGTCTGTTACACCTTAGCCTGGATGTGGCGCTGCTTGAACGCGCCCTCTCCGGCCTGTCGCCCGCCGATGGCTATATAGAATTATTGCAAGGTCCCACCGGTAAACCGCTGGTGTTGGGCAATCAGGGAGACGCAAAGTGGCGCACCGGTGATCCGGTAACAGCAGCTGTCAAAGGGACCCGTTGGAGTTTGGCATATTGGCCGGCAAGCGCGGCGGCCAAAGAGGTTGAGGCGGGGTCCGGCGGTCCAGGCATGGCTATCGCTATTGTTTTAATTATTCTTGCTGTGGGTGCTGTCGCCGCCGTGTTTATTTCACGCCGCCCGAAGCGGCCGGCCGGTGCGCAACAGGCGTCAGAGATCGTCTACGCCGGGGCCGTGCAGGCGCTAATGGACGGTGCCCATCCCGGTATGGAAAGGCTGGTGCCGAACCTGCCCGCAGATCGGGGTCAGAAGGCTGGCGCCCAACCCATATCCCAGGGTATGAGCGGGGATGATGCGACCCTGATCCTGAATGCGGAAGATCTCAAGGCGGCCGCCGCGGAAACAGAGGTGATGGATATCACCCGGGAGGAAACTCCAGGGGCGCCGGGCGCCACGGCCGCTGCGGAGGAAAATTCAGCAATTTCACCTGCGATTTTCAGGGCCTATGACATTCGTGGCGTGGCGGGTAAGGACCTTACCGCCGATACGGTGGGCAAGATCGGCCAGTCGATTGGGAGCGAAGCCACCGCCCGGGGAGAGCAGGGCATAATCGTTGGGCGCGACGGCAGGAACTCCAGTCCGGAACTGGCCGAGGCCTTGATCCAGGGACTGCGGGCATCGGGACGCGATGTGATCGATATCGGCATGGTGCCGACACCAGTGCTCTATTTTGCAACACATTTTCTCGAAGCTGATAGCGGGGTCATGCTCACAGGCAGTCACAATCCCCCGGAGGATAACGGTCTGAAGATCGTGCTGGGCGGAGAGACCCTGTCTGAGGACGCTATCCAGAGAATTTATAACAGGATACAGGAGAACAATCTGGAAACCGGCCAGGGTACGTTACAGAGTGTGGACCTGGTTGCGGATTATGTGCGCCGGATTTCTGAAGACATCCCGGTTGCCTTGGGGGGGGCCTTCAAGATCGTTGTGGATTGCGGTAATGGTGTGACGGGAGGCCTGGCACCGCAGCTCTACCGGGCCCTGGGCCATGATGTGATCGAGCTCTACTGTGACGTGGATGGTAATTTCCCTAATCACCAGCCGGATCCCAGCCAGCCTGGGAATCTGCAAGATCTGATCGCCAGGGTCAAGGAGGATCAGGCGGATCTGGGGTTCGCCTTCGATGGCGACGGCGATCGCCTGGGCGTAATCGATGGTGATGGCAATATCATCTGGCCGGACCGGCAACTGATGCTGCTGGCCAAGGATGTATTGTCCCGAAACCAGGGCGCGGAGATCATCTTCGATGTGAAATGCAGTCGTTATCTGAAGGCGATTATTGAGGCCAGTGGCGGTAAACCGCTCATGTGGAGGACGGGCCACTCGCTTATCAAGAGCAAAATGAAAGAGGTTGATGCGCCATTGGCGGGTGAGATGAGCGGTCATATTTTCTTTAAAGAGCGTTGGTATGGATTCGATGACGGCTTGTATGCCGGTGCCCGTTTGCTGGAGGTGTTAATGAATGCAAAGGCGAGTCCCGCCGAGGTGTTTGCCGAGATGCCGGAAGGTGTCTCAACACCCGAGTTGCGGGTCGATCTGCCGGAGCAGGCACATCGAACATTTATGTCGGACCTGGGTGACAAAATGGCCTTTGATGGCGCGGAGATTGCCGATATCGATGGCTATAGAGTGGAATTCCCGGATGGATGGGGGCTGGTGCGCCCCTCCAACACCACGCCGTGTCTGGTGCTGCGCTTTGAAGCAGACAATGAAGCCGTGTTGGAGAGGATACAGGGGGAATTCCGTAAGCTCCTGCTGTCAATCAATCCGGACTTACAGCTTCCTTTCTGATACGCTAAAACATATAGTAAGTACATACATCAGACGATCGGCTTGATGAAAGCCGCTGTTGTGACCGGCCAACCCTTTTGTTTACGAACATAACGGTTAAATCGATAGCACCTATGCCCCGACACCCGCAACAAACCGAAAAGTCCTGCCAGGCGGACAGGATCGTCAGGGTATTGACCGAGGCCCTGCCCTATATCAGGCGCTTCAGGGGCAAGACGATGGTCATCAAGTATGGCGGTAACGCCATGGTTGGCGATCAGCTGAAAGATGATTTCGCCCGCGACGTGGTGCTGATGAAGCTGGTTGGCATGAACCCCGTTGTGGTACATGGCGGGGGCCCGAAGATTAACGAATTGCTTGAACAAATCGGTAAGGAAACAAAATTTGTCAAGGGTATGCGGGTCACGGACAGTGAGACGATGGATGTGGTGGAGATGGTGTTGGGGGGCCTGGTAAATAAGGAGATCGTTAATTTAATTAACCGCAACGGTGGTAACGCAGTGGGCTTAAGTGGCAAGGATGGCGCATTAATCCACGCACGGAAACTCGTTTTCAGCAAGGGCGGGCCGGAACTGGAGGCGGCCGAGATCATCGATATCGGCCATGTTGGCGAGGTTGACAGCATCAATACTGCAATCATCGACATGTTGGTGCAGGGCGATTTTGTGCCGATCATAGCACCCATCGGGGTTGGCGATGATGGCAAGTCTTATAATATCAATGCCGATCTGGTGGCGGGCAGGCTGGCGCAGGTGTTGCACGCGGAAAAACTGATCATGTTGACCGATACCCCGGGAGTGCGCGATGCCAACGGCAATATCCTTACCGGGCTGACCACGTCCGAAGCTGGCAAGTTGGTTGGGGAAGGGACGATTCATGGTGGCATGCTGCCGAAGATACGCTCCGCCCTGGATGCCGTTAACGCCGGCGTCAAAGCCGTCCATATTATTGACGGGAGGGTGGGCCATGCCCTGCTCCTGGAGATATTTACCGATCGGGGAGTTGGCACCCTGATCTCCGGAGAGCAGGGATGAATGACCGGACCCGGTCCAACAGGCGCCAGCAAATCCTTGAAATCCTTGCCCGGGAGCTGGAGTCAAATCCCGGCTCACGCATTACAACTGCCGCCCTGGCAAAGGCCGTGGGAGTCTCTGAAGCGGCGTTGTACCGGCATTTCTCCAGTAAGGCCAGGATGTTTGAGGCGCTGATCGATTTTGCCGAAGAGTCGGTATTTAGTTTGATTAACAGGATCCTCGATCAGGAACCGGCTGTAAGCAGACGTTGCGAACACATTATGCAAGTCTTGTTGGGATTTGCCGAGCGTAATCCGGGGATCACCCGGGTGTTACTTGGCGATGCCCTGGTTGGCGAAGATGAACGCCTGCGCGTCCGTGTCGGGAAATTTTTTGACCGGCTCGAGACGCAGTTAAAACAGATCCTGCGGGAGGCGAACCTGACTAACGGGCCCAAGGCAGCAGCCAGTATTGATGCCACGGCAAATCAGATGATGGCCCTGGCCGAAGGCAGCATGAGCCGGTTTATCCGCAGTAATTTTAAAAATAAGCCCACTGTTTATTGGGATGAACAATGGGCCATGTTGAGAGCAGGCCTGTTTAAATAGAATCTGTTTCAGAAACCCGCGCGTAATTTTGAGACAGGGATTATTCGTTATTTGCCGCTTTTAATCGTTTAAACCTCTCGATATCGGCATTATAGGCCTGTTTGATTGCTTTCTGCTCCTTGCGCCTCTCTTCTATAAACCCCTGGTTGTTTTTAATCTGCCTGCGCAGGGACTCAATGTCTTGCAACAGGGCTTTATTGGGGGCCTTCCCGCTCCGCTCCGCAGCGGCAGCAGCCTTGATGCGCTTATCCAGATCTTCCTGAATCTTGCCGATATGCTTCCTCGTCAGTTTGATTCTGGAATCAATCGCAGCCAGCTTTCCATTCCGCGCCATTTCTATATCGTCAACGGTGCTGAATGTATCCAGTAATATTTTATCTTTCCTGGCCTGTTCTTCCGCCTGTTTCTTTTTTTCCGCCTCAATGGCGGCCAGGCGCTCTTCTTCCTTTAACTCTTCCTCGGTTTTTGCCCGCTCCTGTTTTTTAAGCAGGGTTCCCTGCTTACTCAACTCCTGATGCTGCTTCTGAGCATACTCCGGCGGTACCGATGTGCCGCATTCACGTACGCCTTCGCTATTTGTCCAGCACTTGATGCGGGCGTGGACCGGCACGCTGAAGCCGGCAGAGACAATCATGACTAAGGCAATAATACGCAGGCTGTTTGTTGTTTTCATAGTAATCCTCATTACAGGTTTATCTTCCGGGAACCCGGTATTCATTCCAGAGGGTTTCATGGAAATTACGGTTTTTTATGATCAGAATTATAGTACCCAAAACCCGGTGGTTTGAATAAATAGTGTAAATAATCAGTGTGTGACGCCATACTGGTTTAGATAATGTTTGATCCTGTTCAGTTCATCAGACAGGCCGGCCTGTTTTTCAAGATATTCGATCACGTCGTCCAGAGTGATAATACTGATAACTTTTAATCCATGCTGCTGCTCCACTTCCTGTACGGCCGATGACTGTCCCAGGCCCCGTTCCTGGCGATCAAGCGCTATGGCCGCGCCGGCAGGCGTGGCCCTGGCGCTGCGGATCATCCCTACAGAGAGATTTACCGATGTCCCGGCCGAGATAACGTCATCGACGATCAGGATCTTTCCCTGCATGGGGGCACCGAATGTCATGCCCCCTTCACCATGATCTTTAAACTCCTTGCGGTTAAAACAGTAAGGCACAACACGTTGGTGATCCTGGCTCAGTGCGATGGCAACGGCAGATGCCAGGGGAATGCCTTTATAGGCTGGCCCGAATAACATATCGAACTCTATGCCTGAGCTTTGGATCGCCCAGGCATAAAACCTGCCTAGTTGCCAGAGACTGCTGCCGTCATTGAACAGTCCACTGTTAAAAAAATAGGGACTGAGGCGGCCTGACTTGAGGGTAAATTCGCCGAAGCACAGGACGTTATGCTGAATGGCAAATTTAATGAATTCTCTTTGATAATCCTGCATGTCCCGCAACCCGGTCTATGTTCGATCAAGTGTATAGAGTAGTGTGTTCTTTGGCTGTCGTGAAGTGTGTATGCGTAAGAAGAATTCAGGAAAGGCCATATGCGGATGGAAAACCCCTGCTCAACGGACCCGATTACCGTCCTGAGGGGAAATCTAATAGTTGGTCACAAACTGTTGTTGAAATGAAAAAGTAAAGGGGTTTGCTTCACCCTCGGGCGTGATATTAAGTGTGTATTTGAGAATCTCCCCATCGCTTACAGATGTCTCGGCAAGATAATAAATGGCACCCGGTTCAGTGAGTTCTCGTATGTCAAGATGCCGTAATTGCGCACTTAAATTCGCTGCAGTAGCTTCAATTCTGGCCTTTACCGGCTTTCCGGTAGTGCCCATGACCTTTTTCAGGACGGATATATTCAGGAGCGCCCGGTTTTTGCTACGCGGGATCCTGTAAGACTTGGCGACCGCCGGTGACAATATGTCGGTGGTGAAGACACTGTAGTGGACGGTATAGTCTCCGAACTCTCTGTATTGTTCTGCGTTTGCGGGGGCGGTAAACGCCGCCAGTGCGAATATAAAAAAGGGTACCACGCCTCTCATTGATGCATTCCAGTCAAAACAGCCATGATGTATCTTACCTTAAATATAGCAGACAATGCATTCTTAAGCGTTCTCCGGTTCAGCATGCCCGTACCATCAGCAAGAGGAGAGAATTGCCGGCACAGTTTCTATTTTTCCCATGATTTCAATTGGTTAATGCGATTGAACCAGCGTGTCAGGCAGTCCTCACCGGAAACCTCAATCATCCTGTTTCAGCAAATCTTGAAACCATTCCGGCTCTCTTTTGGGTGCGTGGATGACAACAGTCTTATCCTGGCTGTGTTTGCCACGGGCGATATTTATGCGTGATTTTGCCACACCAAATGCCTTGGCAAGAAAGGTGATCAGCTGTTTATTTGCCTTGCCGTCAACGGGTGGCGCCGTGATATGCAGCTTCAGCCGGTTGCCATAGATGCCGTCGGCCTTATCGGTTTTGGAGCGGGTTAACAGGTGTGCATGGATAATCAGGTCATCACCCCGCCGTTCATACCAGCGGTCAAAGGCCATAACCGGAGATGGAGTAAGCAAAATAGGTCAACGGCTTGACCAGGAGGATGATCATCAACTGCAGGCCAATGAGGACCAGCATCGGGGACAGGTCCAGTCCACTGATCGGTGGTAGTATGCGGCGGGCGGGCCGCATTAGCGGATCAGTCAGTTGGAACAGGAGCACGGTTACCGGGTTGTAGGCCCCCGGGCTTACCCAGCTGATAATGACCTGGATAAAGATAGCGATAAAAAATATATAAATAATGAGCTTGAGCAAGCTGGCAATGCTCAGGACGATAAGGCCCGGCAGGGCCAGGAGACGGCCACTGCCAATCAGGCCAACCAGTGTTAATTCAAGCGCCTGTAAGGCAAGTATCAGCACCACAGATGGCCAGTCTATCCCGCCAAAACCCGGAATCCAGCGCCGCAGGAGGCGTAAAGGCGGGTTGCTTACGGTTATCAGGAACTGTGAAATGGGGTTATAGAAATCGGCCCGAACACATTGCAGTAAAAAACGCAGGACCACCGCCAGTATGTAAAGGTCAAACAGGGTGGTGATAAGAAATACACCGGCCTCAGAGAGATATGAACCGCTCATGTTTCGTCACCAAGTGAGTCGGCCAGTTGGACCGATCGCCGATGGGCCGCCTGCAAGGCGTCTCGAAACAACTCCTCAAGCCCGCCCTGGGTTAGTACCTTCAATGCCTGCTCTGTGGTGCCACCGGGAGAGGTGACTTGTTGACGCAGGGTGGCCGCATCCTGACCGCTCTCCATGACCATTTTGGCGGCGCCGAAAGCCGTTTCCATTGTCAGCAAACGCGCTTTTTGCTGCGGCAGACCCAGCTCAACGGCCGCCTTTTCCAGGACTTCCATCAATAGAAAAAAGTAGGCCGGGCCACTGCCTGACAGTGCCGTGACGGTATCCATCAACCCCTCGTCATCCACCCAGACAGCCGTCCCTACAGAGCGCAAGATCGTTTCCGCAAGCTCGCTCTGTGCGGAGCTTACCTGTCTGTTTGCAAACAGCGCAGCTGCCCCCGCCTGTATCAGTGCCGGTGTATTCGGCATTACCCGTACCACCGATAACTCTTTTTGCAGCCATTTGCCGATGCTGGACAGGCGTATACCCGCGGCGATGGAGATGATTAATGGATCCTGTTTGATCAACATCTCCGCAACTGCCGATAACGTTGCCTGCATGACCTGCGGTTTTATGGCAAGCACAACAACATCTGCGCCATTTATGGCATCACGGTTATTCTGGTAAACCTCGATGCCGAAACGCTGTTTAATGTTATCCCGCTGCCGTGGATCCGGATCGGCGCCGCACAGAAGTTCAGCCCTGTAACCATTTGCGAGGATCCCGCCGATAAGACTCCTGCCCATGTTGCCACAGCCGAGAAAACAGATTCTGTTATTTTTCATTAAATTGTCTTGCTAAAAAGGGAATTTCTGGTTGATCGCATTTCCAAAATCAGGAAATCCGGTGAAGTTTAGCAATATGATTCCCTGGATGCATGAGGTATTGCTGTTTTGGCTACTGCACGCGATGGGCTTGCCCTGCGGTCTGATGCGCTTGCAATCACACTGCTCCCGGCAAACTCCTGGGGCCGAAGATGGCTGTGCCGATGCGGAGGATGGTTGTCCCTTCGGCTATAGCTGCCTCCATATCCTGGGTTGTTCCCATGGAGAGAGTGTCCAGTTTGTATCCCTCCGCATTGAGCTGATCAAAACAGTGACGCAGTTGCCGAAAAGGGCGGCGTTGTCGGGCCAGATCGCCACCGGGCTCAGGCATGGCCATGAGTCCACGCAGGCGTAGCCGGGACAGGTTCGATATCTGCCTTGCAAGTTCAGGCAATTCTGCGGGTGTTATCCCTGACTTGGTGGCTTCGCTGCTGATATTGACCTGCACGCAGATATTCAATGGGGGCATATCATGCGGACGCATGGCGTTAAGCCGCTGTGCAATCTTTTCCCTGTCAAGGGAATGGACCCAGGTAAAATTTGCGGCAATCGCCCGTGTTTTATTGGCCTGTACCGGACCGATAAAATGCCAGATTAACCCGTGATCATCGAGGCTTTGAATCTTTGTAATTGCTTCCTGCAGATAATTTTCCCCGAAATCGCGTTGACCGGCCTGTGAGGCTGCCAGGATCTGCTCCACAGGCCGGGTTTTACTGACGGCCAACAGACCCACCGACCCGGGTTTACGCCCGTAATGCTGTTCCAGCATGTGGATTTGGCGGTTGAGCTGTTGCAGCGTCCGGATGATATTTTTCATCGATTATAAGAACCTATCTCAACATCTCCCGTGAGTCGCGTTGCCGGCCCGGAAGGTGGCTGGCCAGGCATCCGGGTGCAGCACAAGTAGCCATCGCACCGGGCAAGCCCGGTAACGCCGCCACGGCGCGTTCCGGGCCGCAACCCGTTCCGGGACGGGGCCTTGCGTGCGTATCGCGGCGTTGCTCGTTGTTCATTTAGACCCGGCTAAACTTCACTCCTCGCGCCTTGCGCGGCACATGCCATGCCACCGTCGCGACCGCGCTGGATGTTGAGATAGGTTCTACTAGTCTATACTTCAAAAAGCCAGTAAGATTGTCCCTGCAGGTGCCTGAAAAAGAATAATCTGCACCCATGGACAGGTTATAATATAACGGTTGTTCAGGCGGTTAATGGGATAAAAGATCATCGTCATCTTTCATAACATAATAGCGGATAGGAGGTAATTGATGGATATCGGTGAATTACTCGGTTTCAGTGTTAAAAATGGCGCATCGGATCTCCATCTGTCGGCCGGGTTGCCACCCATGATCCGTGTTGATGGCGATGTCCGCCGCGTTAACGTTCCCCCTCTGGACCACAAGGAAGTGCATGACATGGTGTACGACATCATGAATGACAAGCAACGCAAGGACTATGAGGAGTTTCTGGAGTGTGACTTCTCCTTCGAGGTCCCGGGACTGGCCCGTTTCCGCGTCAATGCCGCCAACCAGAACCGCGGCGCCTTCTCTGTATTCCGTACCATCCCCTCGGAGATCCTGTCTCTTGAACAATTGAACGCCCCGAAGTCCTTCGAGACTATCGCTGATTATCCCCGCGGTGTCGTGTTGGTCACCGGGCCGACCGGATCGGGCAAATCAACCACCCTGGCAGCGATGGTCAACCACAAAAATGAGACCGAATACGGTCATATCCTGACCGTTGAAGATCCTATCGAATTTGTCCATGAGAGCAAGAAATGCCTCATCAATCAACGTGAGGTGCACCGGGATACACTGGGATTTAATGAAGCATTGCGTTCGGCATTACGCGAAGACCCGGACGTCATACTGGTTGGCGAAATGCGTGATCTGGAGACGATTCGCCTGGCCCTGTCTGCGGCGGAGACCGGTCACCTGGTGTTCGGCACCCTGCATACCAGTTCGGCCGCCAAGACTATTGACCGTATAGTCGATGTGTTTCCGGCGGCTGAAAAGGATATGATCCGTGCGATGCTCTCGGAATCGTTACGTGCTGTAATATCGCAGACACTGCTGAAGAAAAAGGGTGGTGGGCGTGTGGCGGCCCATGAGATCATGATCGGCACACCCGCCATCCGCAACTTGATCCGTGAAAACAAGATTGCGCAGATGTATTCGGCCATCCAGACCGGTCAGCAGTTTGGTATGCAGACACTGGATCAGAATCTGCAGGAACTGGTGCAAAAGGGAGTAGTGGACCGTGACCAGGCCAGAAACAAAGCCGCCAACAAAGACAATTTCTAATGGTTAGCTAGTTATTTAGCAGGAGGAGTCCTATGGAGCGAGAACAAGCGATTAAATTTATGCGTGATCTTCTCAAACTGATGGTGGAGAAGAAGGGCTCGGATCTGTTTGTTACCGTAGGCTTCCCGCCCGCGATAAAAGTTGACGGCAAAATAACCCCGGTATCAAAGACCGCGCTCACTGCAGAAAACACCAAGGCGATGGCCTATGCCGTCATGAATGATAAGCAGCTGAAGGAGTATGAGGCCACCAAGGAGTGCAACTTTGCGGTTGCTCCGGTTGGTATCGGCCGCTTTCGTGCCAATGCCTTTATTCAGCAGGGCTACTGCGGCCTGGTGTTGCGCACCATTGAAACCGAAGTGCCTACTATCGATAAATTGGGTTTGCCGGAAGTCCTGAAGGATGTGGTGATGACCAAGAACGGCCTGGTCATTATGGTAGGCGGGACCGGTTCCGGTAAATCAACCTCACTGGCCGCCATGATCGATTATCGCAACCAGAATAGTCACGGCCACATTATCACTATTGAAGATCCGATTGAATACGTCCATCCCCACAGGAACTGCATTATTATGCAGCGCGAGGTCGGGGTAGACACGGATGATTGGGCTATCGCCCTCAAGAACACCCTGCGCCAGGCGCCGGATGTGATCCTGCTGGGCGAGATCCGCGACCGCGAGACCATGGAGTTCGGTATTGCCTTCGCTGAAACAGGCCACCTGGCTATGGCCACCCTGCACGCCAACAGCTCCAACCAGGCCCTGGACCGTATTATTAACTTCTTTCCGGAAGAACGAAAGCAGCAGCTGTTAATGGATTTATCGCTGAACCTGAAGGCAGTAATTTCCCAGCGCCTGTTAAAGACCGTGGACGGCAAGGGCCGGGTTGCGGCCATAGAGATACTGCTCAACTCGCCGCTGATTTCTGATTTAATCCTTAAAGGCGAGGTCCATGAGATCAAGGCGATCATGACCAAATCCAATGAACTGGGTATGAAGACCTTTGACCAGGCGCTGTTTGATCTGTATGAGGCCGATAAAATCAAGTTTGAAGACGCCTTGCGTAATGCGGATTCAATGAACGAATTACGCTTGAGGATTAAACTGGAAGGCAAGGCGGCGAAAGAAGGTGACAAAATGGAGGGCCTCGACCACCTGAGTCTGGATGAAACTGAAGAAGAATCAGGCATGATGCGCTGAGGATCTTCAATCTAGAACATAATAATCAAAAGCCACAAGACGGAATTACATGGATATCCAGCCATATTTAAAATTAATGGTTGAAAAGAACGCCTCTGATCTGTTTTTCACCGTGGGCTCACCGGTCAAGATCAAGATTGAAGGCAAAGCAACGGCTGTTGGCAAGACCGTGCTGGATGGTGATCTGTGTAAGGCGGCCGCCTACGGTATTATGAATGATCAGCAGATCCGGCAATTTGAAGAGACGTTTGAGAGTGACTTTGCCATCGCCTTGCCGGATGGATCAGCCCGGTTTCGCGTCAATGTATTCAGGCAGCGTGGCGAGGCCGGCATGGTGTTGCGCCTTATCCCCAGTGAGATCCCTACGACGCAGCAGCTGGGTCTCCCGGAGATCCTGAACGAACTGATCTGCCACAAGCGCGGCCTGATCCTGATGGTGGGTGCGACCGGCTCCGGTAAATCGACCACCCTTGCGGCAATGATTAACCATCGCAATGAAAAGATGTCGGGCCACATCCTGACAATTGAGGATCCGGTTGAATTCAGTCATCCGAACAAGAAATCAATCGTCAATCAACGGGAAGTCGGTGTGGATACCCTGTCGTACCGGAACGCGTTAAAGGCGTCATTGCGGGAGGCGCCGGACGTTATTCTTATTGGCGAGATACGTGAGCGGGAGACCATGGAGGCGGCA
Source organism: Gammaproteobacteria bacterium (assembly GCA_046757565.1). Taxonomy (GTDB): domain Bacteria; phylum Pseudomonadota; class Gammaproteobacteria; order Eutrophobiales; family Eutrophobiaceae; genus JBHHYN01. The sequence goes on from JBHHYN010000014.1 coordinate 29,548, forward strand.
CTGGAACTTTCCAATACCGGTCACCTGGCCATTTCAACCCTGCACGCCAATAACTCCAATCAGGCGATGGAACGGGTTATCAATCTGTTTCCACAGGAGTTGCATAAACAGTTATTCATGGATTTGTCCCTGAATATCCGTGCTGTCATTGCACAACGCCTTGTTATGAGTGTCGATGGAAAGCGTTGTGCGGCAATCGAGATCCTTGTCAATACGCCACACATTGCAGAGCTTATTCTGAAAGGTGAAATTGACGAACTCAAGGTTGCCATGGAAGAGAGTGGACAAAGGGGTATGCAGACCTTCGATATGGCGTTGTTTAATCTGTATAAGGAAGGACGAATTGAATTGGAAGAGGCCCTGAATAATGCGGATTCACGCACCAACCTCGAGGCAAAGATCAACTTCGGATAAAGAAAGCATTTGATCGGAGCAGGATTCCCCGGTAGGCTCCTGAAGCGGAGATACACCCCGATTCCGCCGGATCGCCCTTTTTTGTTGTTTTCCGGACAAATCATTTCAAAAAAACCCGCTGGCGCCGACATAGATGATATGGGTAATATCGCTGGACTGAGATATGGGTGTTCCGGGCCTTCTAGCCCGGAGACCGGGGAGCGCGAATGGATAGCGCATGAACTCCTCCGCAGCAACGAGTATATGCAGGAGGAGTTACGCATGGCCGCGGAGTTCCAGCGTGCGGTATTGCCCGAAGTAGTCGATGTCCCATATCTGAGGACCTGCTTGCTGTATCGTCCCCTGCATGGCGTATCCGGAGATGTCTATGATTTTATCCTCAACCGTGAAAAGGAGTTGAGTGTCTTTCTGGGCGATGCGACGGGACATGGTATTGCTGCGGCGTTAATGACCATGATGGTGCTCTTGGGGCTGGACTCTATGCGGCCGAACCTGCCTACCGATCAATCCATGCGGCGCCTGAATCAGTTGATCGCAGCGCGGGAGACAGGACGCGCCGTGTCAGGGCTGTTGTTCCGGATCAGTCCACGGGGGACGTTAAGCGTCACGCATGCCGGCCATCCTTCATTGATTATTATTCCGGCAAACGGTTCCGGGTTGAGGCAATTCCATGGAGGCGGTTGTGCGCTGGGCTTGTTTGAGGATGAGCCGGTACCCTACCAGGAAGAGTATTTTAAACTGGACAGGGGGGATAAGTTATTCGCTTATACCGACGGAATAATCGAATGGCGCAACCGTGATAATGAAATATTCGGATCTGCCAGGCTGCTGCAATTCCTGAAGCAACAACGGCAAAAAAAAATAGAGGAAATAGCCGGGTTGTTGGTGGAAACGCTGGACAGGTATGCACAAGGAGTCCCATGTCATGATGATTTGACGGCGCTGATTTTTGAATACTCCGGGGATGAGGCAGCTTGATATTGTTTGTTTCGCTCTATCTGGTTCATCCCCACATGCGTGGGGAACACCTTTCGCCGCCATAAAACGGCAAGAGGAAATATTTAAAATCAACCGGATACAATCCGGCACACTTCCAGCGCAACTGCCAACAGTACCGCCGACAATTAGCCGATTTCCATATTGCACAGGTGAGGCTAAATATTTTAACCTATTAATAATAAAGCAATAATTATTATTGACGGACAAAATAAAAGGGGCCGGTTGGCCCCTTCTATTAACCGATAATTCCAGAGTGAATTATTTGTTATTGATGTACATAGTGACTTCAAAGCCGAAACGCATGTCATTGTATTCAGGTGTTTCCCATTTCATCGCTATATCCTCCAATCAGGTTAATGTTTCAGGGTCCAATACTTCGGATATAACTAGTTCGCAGTAACCGTGCCAAGGTTAGATAAAAGCGCCTGGAAAAATTATAAATATATATAAAACAAACGGTTAGTATTTATTTCCCTGGATGTAAGTCATAGTTTAATAACCGGATATACGTTCTGAGTGGTTAAATTTCACCACTTTGTGGTTTAAATAACCCATTCCGTATGTCGTTACACGTCCCCCTTCGGGAAAACAGAATGCGCCTCAAATACCGGGCCGTCGACACACACCCGCTTCATGGCGACTCCGTTTGCAGTCTGTACCGGTACGGCACAGCCCCAACAGCCCCCCACGGCGCACGCCATATACTCTTCCAGGGATAGCTGGCAGGGCAGGCTAAAATCATCAGCCAGGCGGGCTACCGCCTCAAGCATTGGCATGGGACCGCAGCCGAACAGTTCAACATCATCACGCCTGTCTGCATTCAGATTGTCCAGCCAATGGCGTCCCAGATCCGTGACATAACCCTGGTAACATCCTGCAAATCCCTGAAGGCTGCTCAAGCGGCTCGGGATGCCCCAGTCTTCCAGCAGGGGCATGCAGGCAATGGTCCCCTCCGGCAGGCCGGGGAGCATGATTTGTGAAGGTCTTGCCTGAAACGGAAAGGGCAGCTCTGACCCCATTACCACCAGAGGAGTGCACTCTTTTGCAAGGTTTTTAATGTGTTCAGCCAGGTACAGCATGGGCGGGATACCGACGCCACCCCCGATAAGCAGCGGCTGCTTGCGGTAGCCCGACAGTTTAAACGGGTTGCCGATGGGGCCAATCAGGTTAATGAATTCTCCAGGGCGCCGCTGTGACAGCAGTCGTGTGCCCTGTCCATGCGCCTTGTACAGGATTTCTATCCAGCCTGAACCGCCCTGGGCGCGCATGATAGACATGGGTCGGCGCATGGGTAGCGACTCATGGCAAGTAAGATGGACGAAACAACCGGGATGGGCAGATCCTGCAATCTCCGGTGCATGTAAACGCAGGATATACTGCTCCCCCTCTAAGGAGTCATGACTCAATATGCGTGCATCTTCAATGTATATGGTGTTACGCGTGTGTGGAGCTTGCATGCGATAAGGCCCTGGTCATCCGTCGGTTATTAAGAGGTATAATTTTCGGGTCTTCAGCAGAATCTGTGGGTTGATATATAAACAGTAGCCCGTCATTCCCGTGAAAACGGGAATGACGGTATTTATGACTTGAATCCGCCTCTCTATTTAATCAGTTTTTATTCAAAAGTCTTTCTTGTTAACCCACAGATTCTGCTGAAGAGCCTAATTTTCTAAACAACGGACAACAGATCACTAACCTTCAGCATAAACGATCCGTCCCCGCAGCAGCGTATGCGTGACCTTGCCGGTCAATTCCCAACCATCGAACGGAGTATTTTTGCCGGCGCTGAGCAAATTTGCTTTGTCTACCTGCCACTTTTTTCCAGGATTGATGATGGTGATATCAGCATCTGCGCCAATACTGAGCGTGCCGAGTTCAAGTCCCAGAATTCTTGCCGGATTGACCGTCAGGACTGCAATAGCATGGTTTAATGAAAGGGCGTCATCATTAACGAGTTCATTGAGTAGAGGGAACAACAGGTCAAGTGTCGAAGCCCCCGGCTCGGTTTCGCTGAACGGCGCGGACTTGGCATCGTCATCATGTGGCTGGTGATCGGAACAGACGGCATCAATCACCCCTTCCTCAACCCCTTCTCGCAGTGCCTGCATATCCGATCGTGCGCGCAGGGGAGGGATCATGTGGCAGTTGGTGTTGTAGTTATCGACGTTCTCTTCTGAAAGCCGCAGATAGCAAATACCCACATCAGCGCTCACCGGCAGTCCCGCTTGCCTGGCTTCCGCAATCATGCTGACGCTCCTCCTGGAGGAGATGCGGCAGAAGTGTACCTTGACTCCGGTCTGCTCCATCAGCAACAGTGCCCGGCTAATGGCGATGGTCTCCGCAGTAGAGGGGATTGGTGGTAGCCCGAGACGGGTGCTGACAGGCCCTTCATGGACCACACCGTGGTTGCGGAGGTAATGGTCCTCCGGGTGCAGGAACAGAGTAATGTCAAAACTGGCCGCATACTCCATTGCCCGGCGCAATACCTCGGTGTTTTCAACGGGCCTATTGGCATTACTAACCCCTGCGCAGCCAGCGCGTTTCAGTGTATGCATATCAGCCAGACGTTGTCCCTCAAGTGCATGAGTGAGGGCGCCGAGCGGGTATATACGCGTCTTATTGATAGCCTCAGCACGTTGGTGGATGAGTTCAACTACAGCACTGGTATCAATCACCGGCTGCGTATCCGGAGGACAACAGATTGTCGTGATCCCGGCGCCGGCAGCCGCCAGCGATTCACTGGCAATGTTCGCCTTCTGCTCCTGCCCGGGTTCACGCAAGCGGGCGCAGAGATCGACAAAACCGGGACACACCAGCATCCCGACGGCATTTATCTCCTGGTCCGGTGAAAAATCAGCGGGGCTTTTCAGGACAGAGACTATATGGTCATCGTCAATACAGATATCCCCGAGCGCATCTATGCCGTTTGCCGGGTCGATAATCCGTCCGTTGCTGATTCGTCTCCGCATCAGGACTGCTCCGTTATATTTTCAGGCAACGTGCCCATGATCATGGCCATGACTGCCATGCGTACGGCGATTCCATGGCTGACCTGCTGTAGAATGACCGATTGCTTTCCATCAGCGACATGTGAATCGATTTCAACACCACGGTTGATGGGGCCGGGGTGCATGACGATGGCATCGTCCTTGGCTGCACGCAGTTTATGCTCTGTCAGACCGTAACACTCAAAATATTCATGTTTACCGGGTAGCAAGGCGCTGCGCATACGTTCCTTCTGCAGGCGCAGCATGATGATAACATCTGCGTTCTCTATGCCCTGTTCCAGGTTGTGAAATACCTTTACTCCCATTGTTTCCATTGCCGTTGGAATAAGCGTTTTCGGTGCCACGGCACGGATTTCCTTTACCCCTAATGCGTTGAGGGCATGAATTTCCGAGCGGGCTACACGCGAGTGCATAATATCGCCAACGATGGCGATCTTAAGGCTCGAGAAATCCGGCTTTAATTGGCGGATCGTATACATGTCCAGTAACGCCTGGGTTGGATGAGCATTGCGTCCGTCACCACCATTGATGACCCGAATATGCGGGGAGACCTGGCCGGCAATGAAATGGGCCGCTCCACTTTTGGCATGACGCACCACAAACATGTCGCAATGCATCGCTTCCAGCGTATGCAACGTGTCCTGAAGTGACTCGCCCTTGATCGTGGAAGAGGTGTTTACATTGATATTCATGACATCGGCGGAGAGTCTCTTGGCCGCCAGCTCAAAGGTTGTACGCGTCCGTGTGCTCGGTTCGAAGAACAGGTTAATAATGGTCTTGCCGCGCAGGAGGGGAACTTTTTTCACTGCGCGCTTGCCGACACCGGCAAATGATTTTGCGTGATCGAGGATATCAAGAATCATTCGACGGCCGAGACCTTCCGTCGTCAGGAAATGTTTCAGCCGGCCTTTACTGTCCAGTTGAATCGTATTAGCTGTCATTCCGCTGAATTAAATTCCAGCGCCAGTGGCTCCGGTCCGGTGAGTTTAACCTGTTCATTGGGTTTCAGCTCCAGGGTTTTTCCCGTTATATCGGCCTGGACAGGCAGTTCCCGGCCGCTACGGTCTACTAATACAGCCAGGCATATGCTGGCAGGACGGCCATAGTCAAAGAGTTCATTCATGGCGGCGCGAATCGTCCTGCCTGTATAGAGAACATCATCAACCAATATAATGTGACGATCCTCCACGTCAAACGGCAAATTGGAGGGTGTCACATGCGGGTGCATTCCGATCCGGCTAAAATCGTCACGGTAAAATGCGATATTTAATTGGCCCAGTGGTGCATCGATTTGTAGTAATTGATGCAGCCTTTCCGCGACCCATATCCCTCCTGTATGGATCCCGGTAATTACCGGATCAGAACGTCTTCGTTCATCAAGAAACCCCTGCAACTGAACGCTCATGGCCTGGATCAGCTTTTCAACATTTTCCAAGTCTGCGTTCATTCATTCTCCGGACTATATGAGCCGTGCATTTTAGCATTGGAGGTGGTTATTTTCGTGTTTTCTGCAAGCCACGATTCAAGTATCACTTGTGCTGCTATCGCATCCAGCTGGTCATTGCGGTTCTTTTGCCTCTGTCTGGCCTCGTAGGAAGAGAGCCGTTCGTCTTCATAATGAACCGGCAGGTGATAGCGGCCTTTCAGTTGGCGTACAAATTTCCCGGTTAAATTCGTTAGTGGTTGTCTGCTTCCATCCATGCATAAGGGCCTGCCGACTATGAGCGCTTGTGGCCGCCACTGGTCGATAAGTGCTGAAATCCTGTGCCAGTCCGGTTTGCCGTTGCGGACGCTGATGGTTTCCAATGGTGAAGCAGTGGCTGTCAGTGTTTGTCCAACAGCAACCCCAATCCGTTTCTCCCCGTAATCGAAACAGATCAGTTTTTTTCCCCTCACGCGTGTCCTATGTCTGAGGATAGATTATCGATATCGATGCCTAAAAGCGCCGCGGAATATTCCCAGCGTTTATCGCAGGGTATCCGGAAGATAATTTCGGAGTCTGCCGGTCCGCTAAGCCAGGCATTGTCCATAATTTCCTGCTCCAACTGGCCTGCGTCCCAGCCTGCATAACCCAGCGCAATGAGTGACTCATCAGGACCTTTTCCATCTGCAATCGCTTGCAGGATGTCTCGTGAAGTGGTTACTCCGATCTCATCGCTAACATGAATGGAGGAGTTCCACCTGGTTTCAGGCTGGTGTAATACAAAACCCCTGCCCATCTGCACCGGACCCCCTTGATAGACCGGGATATTCTGTATAGTGTCATTGCATGGTTGCAATTCCATCTGGGACAGCACTTCGCCAAGGGCAAGGTTTAACGGCCGGTTGATAACGATTCCCATGGCGCCATCCTCATTATGAGCGCAAATATAGGTAACCGTTTGATAAAAATTGGGATCGGCCAATCCAGGCATGGCGATCAGGAACTGATTTGTCAGGTTTGTTGACCGCATAATATAATGGTAACCATATCTGCACGAAAAGACTACCAGATTTGACATGGAGATTTGTGATAGGTTTGATATTTTATCGTTGTCCTGGTGGTGTTAAAAAAGCGACAATCATTCCGGGGGAATTCTGATTAATATGGTGTCTGCTGTGGCACAGGAATGCGCCGGCAAAAATGACAGCGTATTTCCATTTTCCAGGCTCCGAAAAGTTCAGGAATGACTTTTTTGGAGGTCCCTTATAATCATGTCATGGGGTTGGATTTGTACCTATGTTTTCAGGCTTAAAATATCGATTGCGCAGGCGTATTTTCGGTCATCGTTTCCAGCAACAGATAGAGGATGACAACCGGACAATCAGCCTTTTCGGTAATTATCATTATTTGTCGAAACAACCTTCTTTACTTGCTTCAGGCCATCGGCCACCGATTAATGCCTATGAGTTCAGTTATTACTCACAGAATGGTGAAGACGGCATCATGCTTCATCTCCTTTCCAGGATCGGCGTTGAAAGCCATTACGTCGTTGAAATCGGTATCGAAGACGGACAGCAGTGCAACAGTAGCAATCTTATTCTGAATTTCGGTTGGCAGGCTTGTCTCATCGAGGCGGCAGAGCACTGGGCAGAAAAGGCAAGACAATATTTTTCTGACTGTCTGGCCGCTGACAGAGTACGGCTTGTCCACGCAACAGCCGGCCCGGAGAATATCAATGCATTGTTACAAAACGAAAAGGTACCGAAATATTTCGATGTGCTATCTATTGATATTGATAGCTATGACTACTGGTTATGGGAAGCAGTCGATTCATTTATTCCCCGCATCGTTGTGATCGAATACAATGCTTCATTCGGGCCGTCTCGCTCGGTAACCATTCCCTATGGAAGCCTGGAAAACGAATCCAACCCGAGTGCACCTTTCTATCACGGCGCATCCCTTTCCGCACTGCAACGGCTCGGTAAACGCAAGGGCTATGTATTGGCAGGGGTTGACTGCAAAGGTGTCAATGCCTTTTTTGTACGCAGCGATCTGGCCCTCGGAACCGGAATAGAGGCCGTGGAACCGGCACGGGCATTTCGATCCCATCACCGGCGCACAAAAGTGAAAACAGTGGAGGAGCAATATCAGGAGCTTGCGCAGATGCCCTTGACAGAAATAGAGTAACAGACTATCTCCGACAATAGGGCCGTCAGCTATTTTCGTACAGCTCTCGTTGTTTATCTAAAACCCCTGTTATTAAGGAATTGCCAGGTCCGGGTAATATGCAGGATATCGGTATCCCTGTGGATGTTTTCGGGGAAAGGGGCATAGGGCGAGGCAAGGCGCACAATCCGAATCGCCGCATCGTCCAGCACCTTATGGCCGGAAGAGCGTCTGATGGTGATTTGATTGACACTGCCGTCAGGATTCAGTGCAACCTCCAGTATTAGACTGCCGGAGATCTTGCGTTTTCGGGCTTCCTCCGGGTAATTGAGGTTGCCTACGCGTTCGACTTTCGCGCGCCAGGCTTCCATATAGGCGGCATATTTATAGGATTTGGTACTGGCGGAGATGAATGTTCTGCGTGGCCGCTTTGCCTTTTTCTGGAGCTTCAGCTTGATTTGCGCGCTCAGAGATGCAATTTTAAAACTGTTTCTCAAAAGTTCGGTAGCACTGGGCGTTGGTTTTTTAACGGGTTTTGTTCTGATTTTTCGCTTTGTTTTCTTTTTCTTTACAAGCTTTTTTTCCACCTTGGCCGTGGTTTCGGTGACAGTGGTCTCGGCACTGATGGAATCCGTCACGAGTTGTTTCTTCTTGCGGGGCTGTGCTGCATCAACATCGGTCTCCGTCTTGCTTTCCAGTTCTGTCACCGGTTCAGGGGGAAGCGCCGGAACAGAGTGTGGCTGAGCGGCCACTGCCACCTGATTGTCCGGAAAGGGTGGGGGAAGAGGGGTGGCCGGGGTTACTTCCGCCGCCGTGTCCCCTCCGCCTTCAAGGTCTGCCTGTGCCAGCAGCTTTGCTTCTTCATTGGGACTCGTTTGTTTCTGCATGACAAGTACGATCTGCATAGTGTCATAATGGGGCGTCAGATGATCTTCCGGGGCAAATGTCACTCCCAGAATAACGATAGCGTGGAGAATAATGGCAAGACAGAGTGTTAATCCAAACCGGTCTCCCGGCGTAATAACCGGGCGCCCTGTCATGGCACTCAATATTTGGTCCCCCTCTGCATTATCTGCCAAAAGTATACCTGACCCGGCATGTCTTTAACTAAACCGGTAGCGGCAGGGTCTTCTTCTGTTCGATGCTATCCATAAGTTTCCCAGCAATATCAATATCATAGATTGATTCCAGCTCCCTGATGCAAGTTGGGCTGGTGACATTGATTTCCGTCAGATAATCGCCGATAACATCCAGACCAACAAACAGCAATCCTTTATTGCGTAACATCGGGCCTACCTGATCACATATCCACCGGTCCCGTTTACTCAATGGTATGCCTTTCCCGGAGCCACCTGCGGCGAGATTGCCCCGGGTTTCTCCGGCGAGGGGGATGCGCGCCAGGGCATAATCGACGGGATTGCCATCAATGAGTAATATCCGTTTATCGCCCGCACTGATTTCGGGAAGATATTTTTGTACCATGGCGAAGCGCGTGCCATGCCGGGTCATGGACTCAATAATCACATTCATGTTCGGGTCTCTGGCCTGAATGCGGAAGACGGATTGCCCTCCCATGCCATCAAGCGGTTTGATGATGATATCTTCATGCTGTTCGATAAAGGCCTTGATTAATTTCGCCTTGCAGCCAACAAGTGTCGGTGGCGCACACTGCGGGAAGTGGCTCACGAACAGCTTT
>JBHHYN010000015.1:0-38898 GCA_046757565.1 Gammaproteobacteria bacterium
TTGTCTGCGGCGCCGGTAATGACTCTTCCGCAAGGGCCATACTTGAATCGAGTATCGAACTGGCGAAAAAATTAAACATGGAAAGCGTCGCTGAAGGCGCCGAAACACGGGAAGACTGGGACCTGGTGGAACAACTCGGCTGTGATACGGTGCAGGGTTATTACTGTGCCCGGCCCATGCCTGATGAAGCGTTGCGTGATTTCCTGACTAACTGGTCAGGTCCGTACCATCAGGGAGAGAATTAATCAGGCGGATTTAGCCTTGGTTATCTGCCCGGTGTCCTCGAAGTGCGATCGGATAAAGGCCAGGATCCCCTGCTTCGTCAGTCCTGCCTCCGCCAGCATATCGTCTCTGGAACCGTGCTGAATCAATTGATCGGGCAGTCCGCAATGGATCACCGGCAGGGTGACGCCATGCTCTGCCAGGGTTTCATTGACCGCACTGCCGGCACCGCCACTTGTCATATTCTCTTCGATGGTCACAATAAGATTATGCTCCTGCGCCATCTGCAGGATCATGCCGCTATCGACGGGCTTCACGAAACGCATATTGACCATGCTGGCATCCAGTTCTTCCGCCACTTCCATCGCAGGATCAACCATGGTGCCGAATGCCAGGATGGCGATGCCTTTGCCCCGCCTGCGCAGTTCCGCCTTGCCAATCGGTAACTGCGCCATCTCCTGCTGGATGGCGACGCCCGGTCCCGTCCCCCGTGGATAACGCACAGCGGCGGGCTGGTCCAGCATAAATCCGGTATAGAGCATCTGCCTGCACTCGTTTTCGTCGGCAGGCGCCATGATGACCATATTCGGCAGACAGCGCAGAAAGGTCAGATCATAGCTGCCGTTATGGGTCGGGCCATCGGAACCGACCAGTCCGGCCCGATCGATGGCAAACAATACCGGCAGGTCTTGCGTAATCACATCATGGATCACCTGGTCATAAGCCCTTTGCAAAAAGGTTGAATAGATGGCCACCACCGGTTTCAGACCGTCACAGGCCATTCCGGCCGCGACCGCGACACTGTGTTGCTCGGCAATCGCCACATCGAAATAACGGTCCGGAAATTCCAGCTCGAACCTGACCAGCCCGGACCCTTCACGCATGGCCGGGGTAATCGCAACCAGGCGTTGGTCAATGGCGGCCATGTCACAGGCCCAATCGCCAAATACCTTGCTGTAGGTGGGCTTGCCGGGTTTGCGCGTGGCAACCATGCCCTTGTCCGGGTCAAACGGGGTGACTGCATGATACTTGACTGGATCGTTTTCCGCAGGCCCGTAACCCTTACCCTTGCGTGTAAGGATGTGCAGGAACTGGGGACCGCCCATTTCCTTGATATTGCGGATGGTTTCCAGCAAAGCCGATATGTCATGTCCATCTATGGGGCCGATATAGTTAAAGCCGAATTCTTCGAACAGGGTCCCGGGAACAATCAGCCCTTTGATATGCTCCTCGGCGCGTTTCGCCAACTCCCAGGCAGGCGGCATATTCGATAGAACACGCTTGCTTTTTTCGCGCGCTTTTGTATAAAGCTTGCCCGATAGGATCTGGGCAAAGCGGTTGGACAAGGCACCGACATTGGGAGAAATCGCCATCTCGTTATCATTCAGGATCACCAACAGGTCACTGTGCAGGTCCCCGGCATGGTTCAAGGCCTCAAAGGCCATCCCTGCCGTCAAACCGCCGTCACCGATGATGGCCACGGATTTTCGATGGCTCCCCGTCCGCCTGGCGGCAATAGACATACCCAGCGCCGCGCTGATCGAGGTACTGGAGTGTCCGACACCAAAGGCATCGTAATCACTTTCTGCGCGTTTGGGGAACGGCGCCAGTCCGCCTGATTTACGGATGGAATGCAGGCGCTCCTTCCGGCCCGTCAAAATCTTGTGGACATAGGCCTGATGACCGACATCCCATACAAGACGGTCTTCGGGGGTATTATAGATATAGTGCAAGACGATGGTGAGTTCCACGGCGCCGAGGCTGGCGGCAAAATGACCACTGTTCTGAGTGGCCCACTGCAGCAGGAAGTCGCGTATCTCCCGGGCCAGGGGTTCTAACCGGGATTCGGGCAATCGGCGCAGATCCTCAGGGGAATTAATTGTATCCAGTATTGGAGTATGAATTTTATGCGTCATTGATCACTCTAACCCTGCGGCTACGGGCATTATGAATTTGCCGCAGCCGACTTGCAAGGCGCCGGTTGCCTGGAAAAGGTGCAGGAAAACAACAACCAGATCCGCTTTAAAAAAACAGGGTACATACATACATTTTTATATTATCATAGGTTATCTCGCTAATTTACGGGATATTTTATATCACAATACCTGCCGCTGTCCGGGCCGGCTAATAACTATGTAGGGGGTAGTTTGATGGGTGTACCATTAATCCAACAATATCGGGTTGCCAAACATATACTCGGCAAGAAATTGGGACGGGAACGCCGTTATCCCCTGGTGCTTATGCTGGAACCCCTGTTTCGCTGCAATCTCAGCTGCGCCGGTTGCGGCAAAATCGATTATCCCGAAGAGATCCTCGATAAACGGCTCAGTTTCGAGGATTGTATGGCGGCCATTGACGAATGTGGGGCGCCGATCGTCTCCATCGCCGGGGGTGAACCCCTGATCCACAAAGACATGCCCAGGATTGTACGTGGCTATATCAATAAGAAAAAATTCGTCTATCTATGCACGAATGCCTTGCTCTTAAGTAAGCACTTGGCGGAATTCACCCCTTCACCCTACCTGACTTTTTCCGTTCATCTGGATGGTAATCGTGATCGCCATGATGCCTCCGTCTGCCGGGCGGGGGTATTCGATAAATGTGTAGATGTGATTAAGGAAGCTCGAAGCAAGGGCTTCCGCGTCACCATTAACTGCACCCTGTTTCAGGGGGAATCCGCACAGGAGGTTGCTGATTTTATGGATATGGCGATGGGTCTGGGCGTGGAGGGCGTCACCATCTCTCCTGGATACAGTTATGAACGGGCACCAAAACAAGACGTTTTCCTGCAGCGGAAAGAGGGCAAGCAGTTGTTCCGTGACCTGTTTAAACTGGGGAAAGGGAAAAAATGGCGCTTCAATCAATCATCCCTTTACCTGGATTTCCTTGCCGGGAACCAGTCCTATGAATGCACCCCCTGGGGCAACCCGACCCGTAATGTGTTTGGTTGGCAAAAACCCTGCTATCTGCTGGTCGGAGAGGGTTATGCGCCTACCTTTCAGGCACTAATGGAGGAAACCGATTGGGGCAAATACGGTACCGGCCGTAATCCCAAGTGTGCTAACTGCATGGTCCATTGCGGCTACGAACCGACCGCTGTGGACAACACCTTTCAACAACCCCTGAAAGCGCTTAAGGTAGCGCTGGCGGGGCCACGTACGGAGGGGCCCATGGCACCTGAATTGCCGGTTCTTTATGATGAAGAGCTGTTGCCCAAACCGAAACCGGCCGCCAGGATCAATCCAGCCACATCCTGTAGCGGTAATAATAAACAAGTTGCTTGATGGGCCTGGTCTGGCTGGCGTTCCCAGGCCTCATCATCTGGTGCGGCATCCTGCTGTTGCCGTGGCGGCCGTGGAGTACGCGGGAGACGCTGGAGGCCGCTCCCGGATCCGGACAGGATTTATCTCATGTTACGGTACTCATCCCCGCGCGCAATGAGCAGGATGTTATTGCCAACACCTTGCACGCAGTGGCTGCGCAAGGAAAAAACCACCGCATCGTCCTGATCGATGATCAGTGCGGTGACAGGACGCGGCACATTGCGGAAAACCTGGGCATAGAGAACCTTACTGTTATAAATGGGGAGCCCCTGCCCCCGGGCTGGAGCGGGAAATTATGGGCGCTGGAACAAGGCCGTGCCCAGGTACAGAGCGATGTGATTCTGTTGCTGGACGCAGACATTGAACTGAAACCCGGTGTGATGAGCGCATTACTAGCCAAAATGACCAATGAGAAGCTTCACCTTGTCTCACTCATGGCGTCTTTAAGAATACAAAGTCCGTGGGAAATGCTGCTCATGCCGGCGTTCATATATTTTTTTAAGCTATTGTATCCATTCAGGATATCTAACTCGACATCCAATATTACCGCAGCCGCGGCAGGGGGGTGTATCCTGATCGATCAGCAAATACTCGACGACCTCGGCGGGTTTGCGGCGTTGAAAAGTGAACTGATTGATGATTGCGCACTGGCCCGGCGGGTAAAAAACCGGGGCGGCCGCACCTGGATAGGCTTGACCCACTCGGTGATCAGCCGGCGTCGTTATGACACTCTACGGAGTATCTGGGAGATGGTGTCCCGAACTGCCTTTACCCAACTGCGCTACTCAACATCGCTGTTGCTGCTCTGTACTCTGTTGTTGATAGCAGCGTTTTGCCTGCCGGTCATCGCTCTGTTTTCACAGGAACCGGTGACTGTCGGCGTCTCGATACTGGACATTCTATTGATGGTGGGAAGCTATTTACCCACACTGAAATACTATGGCATGAGTGGTTTTTGGGGTTTTACATTACCGATCACTGCCATGCTCTATCTGCTGATGACATGGAGTTCCGCCATTAATCGCTGGTATGGAACAGGCGCATTCTGGAAAGATCGGACCTATACCGGACAAACCGGCTGAAAAAATGCAAACTTTCCATCCTTAAATGGTCAAAGAACCCATACAGTTACCTTTCGTCATTTGGGATTAGAATAACTAATAAGACAGTGATGACTGAATTATGCCATTAGCATGCAACCGTAATAATGGACAGGGGCTCCTGACCTGCTTGATAGTGGCAATAGCATTTGCCTGTCCGTCATTTACCGCAGTAGCGGATACGGATAGTGAGGCAGACAGAGTTGTCGAACAATTACATCAGACATTGATAGAGGTCATGCAAGCATCGAAAAAACTGGGCTATAAGGGCAGATATGCCAGGCTGTATCCGGTTATCTCGTCAAATTTTGATACTCCACTTATTGTAAAAGTAATACTCAGCCGCTACTGGAAGACTCTAAGCAATCAGCAAAAATCCAATTTTATTCAACTATTCAACCATCTCAGCGTGGCGACCTATGCTTCCCGCTTCGACGCCTATGACGGTGAAGAGTTTGTTGAAATATCGAAAGAGAAGTTAAAAAGAGGACGCCTTCTCATCAAGACGGAACTGCGCAGACCAAATGAAAAACCGGTGAAGATGAATTATCTGATGCGAAAAAAGAAAGACGACTGGTTGATTATTAGCGTCATCGCGGAAGGCGTAAATGATCTCTCGTTAAAAAGGGCCGAATACGCCGAGGTCATCAAGAAAAAGGGATTTGACGGTTTAGTCGGTGATATACAGGCAAAGATCAGGGACATGGAAAAAGGCGATACCGGCCAGTGATGACACGTTACGCTATTTGCGTTTGTAGCATTCGGGATTGTATGTCAATATTCAAGCTATTGTGAGTTGAGGTAAATCATGAAGAATAATATACAGAAGAATCTGATCATAAAGCTGATATTTCTGGTTTTAATCGGTCTCCTTTCCGGTTGTGCTTCAACCCAATCAAGGGACAATACTGTAGCGGATCCGGATCCAATCGAACCGGTAAACAGAAAATCCTATGCAATTAACGATACCCTGGATGTACACATCCTGAAACCCATTGCGCAAAAATACGCAGATGTTACCCCGAAACCGGTACGTACGAGCGTCACAAATTTTTTCGATAACCTGGCTTACCTTAACGTCATTATCAACTCCTTTTTGCAGGGAAAGTTCAAGCAGGGTTTTTCCGATACATCGCGCTTCCTGTTTAACTCAACACTGGGTATTGGGGGCCTGTTTGATGTAGCGACCGATATGGGCTACCCCAAACATAATGAAGATCTCGGGCAAACGCTGGCAACGTGGGGAGTCGGCAGAGGGGCCTATTTAGTCATACCCTTTATTCAGGGTCCGGATACTGTGCGTAACACACCTAATCTCGCATCGAGTGCACTACTCAATCCGCTCACTTATGTCGCCAGTGTCGTTCTCTTTCCCGTTTACGCGCTCGACTTTGTCAACACACGAGCAAATCTCCTGGATGCAACAAACATACGGGATGAGGCCGCCCTGGATCCCTACTCGTTTACCCGGGAGGCGTATCTGCAACGGCGAGAATTTCTAATCCATGATGGCAACCCGCCGGCTGAGGGTTATGATGAACTCTTCGAGGAAGAGCCGGAAGATGAACCTGCCCTGATAATAGAGTAAGTGGCTAGAAAACCAACCATGCACCACCCGCAGTAGACACAAGGCGGGGTACCCGGCATGAGGCCCGGTTCAGACCAATACCCATCGACAGCCTCCCGCCATACTGAATATAATTTTTGCCGTGATGTGCCCGGAAGCTGGTAGAATCCCGCCTGTTATTCTTGTCGCCAACAGCACAAATATAAATGTATCAAGATCAATTCCTCTCATATCAGGCAATACCGGGCAAATATTTCCATGTATATGTTATAGTTAACTCTGTTTTTTAATTCCTTCTCTGTATAGTCAGACTGCATGAGCGAAGAGATACTAATTAACGTGACACCCCAGGAGACACGCGTCGCGGTAGTCGAAAATGGCGTCCTGCAGGAGGTTTATATTGAACGAACAAGCAAGCGCGGTCTGGTCGGCAAGATCTTCAAGGGCCGCGTTTCCCGGGTCCTGCCGGGGATGCAGGCGGCGTTTGTAGATTGCGGTCTGGAGCGAACCGGGTTTCTTCATATTTCTGATATTGTCGAAGCGTGCGAAACAGGCGAAACCGGCCCGGGATCACGTCTCCTTCAGGAGACGTCGATAGAAAACCTCCTGGCTGAAGGACAGGAGGTACTGGTACAGGTTGTCAAGGACCCCCTTGGCAGCAAGGGGGCGCGGTTGACGACCCGAATTTCCATTCCTTCCCGGTATCTGGTCTTTCTTCCCGATAATCCAAGTATTGGTATATCGCAGCGAATCGAAGACGGGGAAGAGCGTGAACGGCTGCGGCAAATTATCCTGCAGCCCCATATGGGTATTCAACAAGCTGCTGCGGGCGGTAGTGATAACAAAACTGTTTTACATAGCGTCCAGGAAGAATCGGAAATACTGAGCAAGGGGGGATTCATTGTCCGGACTGCCGCAGAAGGCGTAGCGGCAGAGGAAATCCACAAAAATATCAGGTTTTTGCACAAACTATGGAACTCGGTACAGGTCCGTTCCCAGAACACCCTGCCCCCCGCCATCGTATACGATGATCTGCCGTTGGCGATGCGGGTCATGCGCGACCTGGTTAATTCCGAGATTGAAAAAATCAGGATAGATTCAAGAGAGACTTATAAACGGCTGATGGAATTCTCTAAAAATTACATCCCGGAGCTCCAGGACCGCATTGAACATTACCCGGGAGAACGCCCCATACTCGATCTGTATTCTGTTGAAGACGAGATTCAGAAATCTCTTAACCGTAAAGTCCAACTGAAATCAGGGGGCCATCTTGTCATCGACCAGACAGAGGCAATGACGACGATCGATATTAATACGGGGGGGTTTGTCGGTCATAGAAATCTGGAAGAAACGATCTATAAAACAAACCTGGAGGCAGCGCAATCCATCGCCAGACAACTGCGTCTGCGTAATCTCGGCGGCATCTTTATTATTGATTTCATCGATATGCAGGAGCCGGAACATGCCCGCCAGGTCTTACGCGCCCTGGAAAAACACCTTGAACGCGATCATTCGAAAACGACCATAAGTGAATTGACCTCACTCGGACTGGTGCAACTGACACGCAAACGTACCCGCGAAAGCCTTGAACACATACTCTGCGAAACCTGTCCTACCTGTAGCGGCAGGGCCACTATCAAGTCAAAGGAAACCGTCTGTTATGAAATATTCCGGGAAATACTCCGTGAAGTCAGACAATTCGATGCGAAAAAGCTGCTCGTAGTCGCCTCGCAATCGGTAGTGGAGATGTGTCTGGACGATGGATCGACCAGTGTTGCCGAACTGGAAGAATTTATTAACAGGCCCATCTCATTCCAGGTTGAACCACTCTATACACAGGAGCAATTCGATATAGTCCTGCTGTAGGCAGGAAAAAAACAGATGCCGTCACGAATAATCAAAATTCTTTATCACTCCATCGTCTACACGGTCGGCATTCTTGTCCTGGCCGCCGCCGTATCGGTGACTCTCATCCGCCTGGCCCTGCCAGATATTGGGGAATATCGCAGTGAAGTCGAAGCCTGGGTCAGTCAGTATATGGGGTTTCCGGTAGTATTCCACACTATTGATGCAACCTGGCAAGGCTGGGTCCCGCAACTGGATCTGGCGGATATTAACCTGTTAAATAAAGCCGGGACAAAGCCAATCACACATTTTGATCGCGTTTACATCAGCATCGCTCCGATTTCCACCCTTCTTGAGCGAAAGATTATACCCAAAAGCATCATGATCTCCGGTATGGAATTGTCTGTTTCTCATCTCCGCAACGGTGCAATCAATATTGGCGGCCTTGATCTGGAAGGGATGGAAACCGGACAAACAGGTAAAAACGAACTGGCGGAATGGCTGTTTAAACAGGATAAAATTGAAATTCAGGACGCAAGCGTTGAATGGAAAGATATTAAAAATCAGCAGGAACCAGTCCTGTTAACGCATGTATCGTTACTACTCCGTAACGACACAGGGCGCTTTCAGGCCGATGGTTCTACCACACTACCTGCTGAATATGGAACTAAAATGGATTTTGCATTCGATGCCTTCGGTGATTTGCTGACTTCCCAATGGTCGGGTGAACTCTACCTCGCCGCCAGCGATATCAATCCGGACAATTGGTATAAAAATCATCGTTTCCGGAATTTCCGTACTGCCGGTGGTAAAGCAAATATCACGGTCTGGAGTAGTTGGCAGCAGGCAAAGTTAGACAAAATTAATGGCCAACTTCAGTATAATAATTTTGAGACCCTGGCAGGAAAGAACAGTTTACATATTGAAAAACTTACCTCTCGTTTCGCGGGCAAACGAAACGGCCATGACGGCTGGCATTTGCATGTGGGCATAGATAATCTGATAACAGAAAACGGGGTGTGGCCAAACACTGAATTGTTGATTAATGCAGAACCTTTAGAGGATAATAAAAATTATCGTTATACTGTTAATTTTGACCATCTTGAACTCGCTGATCTTGCCCCGATTTTCGCTACAGAAGATTTTTTACCGGACAAGGCCAAAAACACCCTCAAAGAAATTTCCATCAATGGTGAACTAAACAACGGATCATTGATCATAGATCCCGGGAAACAACCAGCGGAACGGTTTTTTTATGATGCCAGTTTTGATCACTTGACAACGGATAATAGTACCCAACTGCCTGCCTTTACCAATCTGTCCGGCCGCCTGTATGGTGGCCTGACTCATGGCGTCGTATCTCTCGACACGAAATCAGCGGGGTTTCATCTTCCACCAATAGATAAAAAAAATATAACGTTATCGCAATTGACTGGAGATATAAACTGGTCGAGCAATGACATGGGTTGGCAACTGGATTCCGGACTTGTCACTGTAAAGACACCCGACTTTCTGGCCCGGATTTCAGGGAAAATCTCAAAAGAGAAAGATAATGTTTCTCCCTTTCTGGATCTGATCATGAGTATGGACAAGGTTGACCTGGAGAAGTTACCCGATTATTTACCGCTTTCACCACGGTTCAGGTTAAGAAAATGGATGAGGAAGGCCATCCTGGCCGGCAATCTGGAATCGACTACTGCCGTGTTACGGGGCCATCTCGACGATTTTCCTTTCGATGAAAATAATGGACGATTCAGACTTGTCGGGAATGTTGTGGATACAACACTGGACTATTCCCGTTTCTGGCCCCCGGTTGATCAGATCGGTGGAGAGATTATATTTGATGGCAGGACAATGCGGGGCAATTTTAACAGGGGGAAGATATTCGATGCCGATATCACAACAGCCACAACATATATTGGGGACATTTTAAAAAAGGAGAAAACCGTCATGGTGGAGGGTCATGTCGGTGGCAATACCCGGGATCTGTCCTTGTTTATCGATCAAAGCCCCCTTGAAAAGGACCTCGCATTACACGAATTCGGCAACGCTATGAAAACAGGTGGCTTTGATCTGGAATTGAAACTCGGGATACCCCTCAAACAAAAAAATAAAAAAGCGGATGTCGAAGGCACTATCCAGTTTACGGGCCTCTCATTGCAATCATCAATCAATGATTTGCACCTGGATTCGCTCACGGGCAACGTTGCTTTCACAAGGGAGTTGATATCTTCGGAAACATTAACGGCAAATTATCTCTCGCATCCTGTTGATGTCACCGTCTCAGGTTCGAAAACAGACAAGGAAAATCCCCCAACGATCAGTATATCCGGCCTGGCTGATAAAGCCTTTATAACGGACCGGTTGATCCATTACGTTCCATCACTTTCATCCATAAAGCAGCACCTCCTTGAACGCATCTCGGGAGAAACGCCATGGCAGGTCAAATTGGCTTATTTTCGTGATAACGAACAATCGGTTCTGAATAAACATATTGATATTACATCAGACCTGACCGGGCTTGAGATTGATCTGCCTGCACCTATCGGTAAAACAAGGGAATCAACATCAGCCATTACCATAAGCACTGACTTGTCACCGGAACAAAGGGAAGTCATTGACATTCAGTATGGCTCGGTATTCACATGTATCCTGGAATTGGATAAACATCAAAGGAAAAAATTACAGGCGGCAAATCTGCACTTCGGTAAATCCGGGGGCGGGACGTCCGGTGGCCACGGAATCTACATAAATGGCGATATCGATACCCTTCCGGTATCCAAGTGGATGCAGGTATTGAAACAGGTATCAGACCATAATCAACATGCCGAAACAGATAGCATGTCAAATGATGTTGATGTCAATCTGCAGCTTTCGTCACTTCAATTATTTAACCGGGAATTTCAGGACGTACAGGTACTGGCGCATAACACGGGAACTAACTGGCAGTTTTCTCTTGATAGTGAAGATATTAAAGGCGATATCATATTACCGGAAGAACTGGACAGGGATACACAGATAGACATTAACCTCGAGAAGCTGCATATAAAACAAAACGAGGAGGAATCTGCCGGGAAACAACGGGAGAAACTTGATCCACTTGACATGCCTGCGCTGGCGGTCCATGTACAAGACTTCATCTACAAGGACCACGAGTTAGGTGAGATGCAATTACGTTCAACCCCCATTGCGGATGGAGTTTCGATCGACCAACTGGATTTCAGCAAACCTGCCCTCAACATCAAAGGCACCGGGAAGTGGCTGGCCAGCAATGATCGGGGACAATCCAGTTTCGATATTGAACTCAATGCAGATTACATGGATGCGATGCTGGAGACATTCGGATATAACCTGACCGCTGTCAAAAAAGGCAAAACAAACCTCCAGATTTCGGCGAATTGGCCGGGATCTCCCATAGATTTTTCCCTGGTAAAACTGAACGGCATAATTAATATGAAGATTGATAATGGTCAATTCCTGGATATCAATCCCAAGGCCGGGCGGCTGTTCGGCCTGTTGAGCATACAGACACTGCCCCGGCGCCTGTCCATGGATTTTACCGACATATTCGGCAAAGGGCTCGCGTTTGACAAGATTGAAGGAGATTTTGAAATCTCCGAGGGAAATGCCTACACCAATAATCTTTACATGCGCGGTTCATCGGCAAATGTAGGCATTACCGGACGGGCCGGTCTTTCGGATCAGGATTATGACCAGATAGTCACTGTTACACCGCAGGTTTCAAACAGTCTTCCGGTAGCGAGCGCCCTGTTTGGCCCCATAGGCGCCGGGGTAGGCGCTGTACTTTATCTCGGGGGAAAAGTATTCAAGTCCATAAACAGGAATATTAACAAGCTGCTTAGTTACCAATATACCATTACCGGCAACTGGGATGACCCGCTTATAGAAAAAATCAAAAACAAGGAAAAAGTAGCCGGGAGCTAGCCTGCATGGTGTACGAGTACGCGCATAACACGCCGGCCCGGTGTGATTATGTGCATGGATGCACTGATGCCGCGAAGACAGGCGTCGAAAGCGGCCATCTTGCCAAAGCTACTGCTCCTGTCCGCGCTCTTGACCTACGTCCTGTTGTCAACTCGTGCAACATGTGCTTGTCCACTGACTATCGGAAACACTCCGTTTGGTTTTTGATGTATTAAAGAGATGGGTGACGCTATCCTGCCCGCTCCCTGGATGTCCCGGGCAGAACTGGAGGCAATCAAGGACAAACTGCACAGCAGGATGGTATAACGCTGTAGCGGCGACTTCCAGTCCGGAAAAACTTATCCCCTTGAACTGATTAATCATTATCTTCCATAGTAGATAATAATATTATCCAATGACAACAAAGGTAATCGTTGGTATCTCCGGAGGTGTCGATTCCTCCGTTGCCTGTCTGCTGTTAAAAGAACAGGGCTATCATGTCGAGGCTCTGTTCATGAAAAACTGGGATGAAAAATACACCGAGGGCAGTTGCATGTGGGAGGCAGACGTTGAGGATGCAATGCAGGTTTGTGAAACGCTTGCTATCTCAATCAACACGGTCGATTTATCCAGGCAATACTGGCAGAATGTCTTTACCAGTTTCCTGGAAGAGTATGGAAGCGGGCGGACACCTAATCCCGACATCCTGTGCAATCAGGAAATCAAATTCAAGGCATTCCTTTATCATGCCATGCAACTCGGGGCCACGATGATTGCAACAGGACATTATGCGCGCGTCGAAGCGGATAATGGCCGCTACCAGTTGTTAAAGGGCCTTGATCACAATAAGGATCAAAGCTATTTCCTGTGCCGCCTGACACAACAGCAACTCAGCCGGACCCTGTTCCCGCTCGGCAAACTTAAAAAATCCAGGGTAAGAGAGTTGGCGACCCGGGCAGGACTTGTCACTCATGACAAAAAAGACAGCACGGGGATATGTTTTATTGGCGAACGCCCGTTCAGGGAGTTCCTCGGCCATTACCTCCCGGTAAACAGGGGGCCAATCCAAACAACGAAAGGGACCGTGATAGGTGAGCATGACGGCATCCATTTCTACACCCTGGGGCAACGGCAAGGACTGGGGATTGGCGGACTCAAAGGGGCAAACGAGGGGCCCTGGTATGTCGTTGCCAAAGACCTGGAGCAAAACATATTAACCGTCGCACAGGACCATGATCATCCCATGTTGTTCAGCCAGGGATTGAGCGCCGTCAATCTGCACTGGATCACTGGCTCCCCGCCGCAAATACCGTATGCCTGTATGGCCAAGACCCGTTACCGGCAAGCAGACCAGTCATGCAGCATTGAGGCCCTGGACGGCTCACAAGCCAATGTCCGGTTTACACAGCCTCAATGGGCCGTGACACCGGGACAATATGTTGTATTTTACAACAGCGACGCGTGCCTGGGTGGCGGTGTCATCGATGCCACCTACTGAGTCAGACTCAACTTGTTGATCGATAGTTTACGCTCCGGAATCTATCCTGTTGGCCGCGATTACCGGCTCCTCACGCTGCACATTCAAATGCACCGGGCCTGACATTGGTACCTTAATATCGGATAATAGCGTCCCTTTTTTCACAAGAACGATCCAGGAGCAGTGCATGACAAACAGTTATGATGCGCGCCGCACGCTTAAGGCAGGCGATAAAGAATATGAAATTTTCTCATTAAAGGCCCTGGAACATCAGTCCCGGATTTCAAGACTCCCCTATTCCCTCAAGATTTTTCTGGAAAACCTGCTCCGTCACGAAGATGGTACCAATATCAGCAAAGACGATATCGAGGCCCTTATCAACTGGGACCCAAAGCCGGCACCCACCCAGGAGATTGCCTTCACCCCGGCCCGGGTACTGATGCAGGATTTCACCGGCGTGCCCGCCGTCGTTGACCTGGCCGCCATGCGTGATGCGATGAGAAACCTCGGCGGGGACCCGGACAAGATCAATCCCCTGTCACCTGCTGAATTGGTGATTGATCACTCCGTACAGGTAGATATTTTTGGCACGGATGACGCTTTGGAAAAAAATTCAAGGATTGAATTTGATCGCAACAAGGAACGCTACGAATTTCTACGCTGGGGTCAACAGGCATTTTCCAATTTCAAAGTGGTGCCGCCGGATACGGGCATCGTTCATCAAGTCAATCTGGAATACCTTGCCCGCGTTGTATTCACCCGGGAAAAAGACGGCGCCCTGCAAGCCTATCCGGACACGGTGGTGGGAACCGACTCACACACCACCATGATCAACGGTCTGGGTGTTCTTGGCTGGGGGGTTGGGGGTATTGAGGCGGAAGCTGCCATGCTCGGGCAGCCAATCACCATGCTGATCCCGCAGGTGGTCGGTTTTGAATTGAAAGGACAACTGCCGGAAGGGGCCACGGCCACGGATCTGGTGTTGACGGTCGTGGAGATGTTGCGGCAGAAAGGAGTAGTCGGAAAATTTGTCGAATTCTTTGGTAAAGGTCTTGATGATCTGCCGCTGGCCGATCGGGCCACCATTGCCAATATGGGACCGGAATACGGCGCCACCTGTGGCATCTTCCCAATCGACAGTGAAACGATTAACTATTTACGGCTCACTGGCCGCAGTGATGACCAGATTGAACTGGTTGAGGCCTACGCCAAGGAACAGGGGATGTGGCGCGGCGCAAACACGCCTGTTGCTGAATACTCAGATACCCTTAGCCTCGACATGAGCCGTGTTGTGCCCAGCCTGGCGGGTCCTAAACGTCCCCAGGACCGGATCCCCCTGAGTGAATCGAAAGCCGGTTTTGCCAAACACCTGGCCGATATGATCAAAGACCGGGGCAAAGGCGGCTCCGCCCGGGTCGCATCGCCTCAGGGTGAGACCTATGAACTCAAAGATGGCGCCGTTGTCATTGCCGCGATTACTTCCTGCACCAATACCTCGAATCCGTCCGTGATGGTTGCCGCCGGTCTGCTTGCCAGCAAGGCTGTAGAAAAAGGAGTGGGGGTAAAGCCCTGGGTCAAAACCAGCCTTGGGCCAGGCTCATTGGTGGTCAGGGATTACCTGGAAAAGGCCGGGCTGATCCCCTGCCTGAATGAACTGGGGTTCAATATCGTCGGCTATGGATGCACTACCTGTATCGGTAATTCCGGGCCACTTCCCTCTGAAGTCAGTCAGGCCATTAGCGACGGGAAATTAGTCGCCGCCTCTGTGCTTTCCGGCAATCGAAATTTCGAAGGCCGCGTGCATGCAGAGGTGAAAATGAACTTCCTTGCCTCACCACCGCTGGTCGTCGCCTACGCCATCGCCGGCACCATGGATATCGATCTGACCCGCGAACCCATCGCGCAGGACGTAGATGGCAATGACATCTATCTGAAGGACATCTGGCCCAGCCAGCAGGAAATCAACGATACCATTGTCAGTACAATCGACTCTGACATGTTCCGCAGTAGTTATCAGAACGTCTTTATCGGCGATGAACGATGGGCAGGTATCGAGACGGCGGAATCCAACCGCTACGAATGGAACGACAGTTCCACCTATGTCCAGAATCCACCCTACTTTGCAGGCATGGGCAAACAGGCGGAAGGAATTGAACCCATTAAAGGTGCCCGGGTGCTGGCAAAACTGGGGAACAGTATTACCACCGATCATATCTCCCCGGCCGGCGCAATCAAGGCAGACAGCCCTGCCGGTCAATACCTCATTGATAACGGCGTAAAGCAGGCGGATTTCAACTCCTATGGCTCTCGCCGCGGCAACCACGAGGTGATGATGCGCGGGACCTTTGCCAATATTCGCCTGCGTAACCAACTGGCGCCAGGCACGGAAGGTGGATGGACTACCTACCAGCCTGACAATGAACAGATGAGTATCTACGCTGCTTCAATGCGCTACAGGGATGAGGGCACGCCATTAATAGTCATTGCCGGCAAGGAATACGGCACCGGGTCGTCCCGTGACTGGGCGGCCAAAGGTGTCAAGTTGCTTGGCGTGCGGGCGGTCATTACAGAAAGCTTTGAACGCATCCACCGCTCCAACCTGGTTGGGATGGGTGTCTTGCCATTGACCTTCAAACCGGGGGAAAACGCCGAAACACTGGGGCTCACCGGCCGGGAAGTTTATGACATCGAAGGGCTGGAGACAGGTGTAAAAGAGGTGGCTATTGTGGCGTCAGCCGATACCGGGGAAGTCATTCGGTTCACAGCCACGGTGAGGGTTGATACACCAAAGGAGTGGGACTATTACAACAACGGCGGCATATTGTCTTACGTATTAAGGCAGTTGGCCGCCTGAGAAACCGGGCTAAGCCGGGGCACACACCCGCTGGATATTATGCCGCTTCGCACAGGGTTCGTGTGCCCAGACATCATGTTAGTCCCCCCGGTTCACTGAGATAATGGTCCAGCATCTCTTCCACGCCCTTCATTTCCATCGTCTTTAATATAAAACCATCGCATCCGGCCTGTTCCGCCTTTTGCCGGTCTTCTTCCAGTTCAGAAGCCGTCAGGACGATAATGGGGTTGGTAAACCCCTTTTCCCTCAGGGTCTTCGTCGCCTCAAATCCATTCAAATTAGGCATATTCAAATCCATTAGCACCAGATCGGGTGTTTCTTCAAGGCAAATCCTGACCGCTTCAAGGCCGTCTCTGGAGGTAGTAAGTTGATAGCCAGAATTGGCAAGGACAAGCTGTACTAACTCAATAATATCCTCATTATCGTCTATCATCAGTACTGTTTTCATGCTATCCCCTCTCGATGGTAATGGATGCCCGGGTCAGGGCGGCCGGCTAATATTAACTAATCAATAGGGTCAGTGTCGATTGATTTTGCTTTGATTTTGATTCTTGATTCTCAAATCAATCGACACTGACCCTATTGAACTTATGCTGCGTTCTCATGCTTAATGTCCCATCCCGGGAACACTAATACAGCAGGATGACATTTGAGCACACGGGCAAGTTGCTTGGCTCGTTCCACACCTAGATTTACCCGATCATTTTCAATGGCTGATATGGTTGATTGAGGAATGCCCGTTGCCTTCGACAACTCGTTCTGGCTCATCTCCTGTAATTCGCGAATAATACGAACGGATTCGCCGACTGAAACATCTATTTGCTTTTTCGCTGTTATATAATTTTTCATTTCACTTCTTCCGGTAATCGTGAGCAGTAATGGTTACTACTTGCACAAGTATTTGATCTCGTACGACTTTATATATGACTCGATATTTCGACCCTAGTCGCGATGACCGGCACCCTTTCCATTCTCCTCGCAGGGATTCATCATGGAATCCTTGAATTAAACGCAACCCCTGAGGCCCAGAAACGGTAATAATGTCTTTCCATTTTTCATATCTCATGAGTATCTCATCGGGAATTGA
Source organism: Gammaproteobacteria bacterium (assembly GCA_046757565.1). Taxonomy (GTDB): domain Bacteria; phylum Pseudomonadota; class Gammaproteobacteria; order Eutrophobiales; family Eutrophobiaceae; genus JBHHYN01. The sequence goes on from JBHHYN010000015.1 coordinate 17,400, forward strand.
GCCCAGTTGCCGGGCAACGCGACGGTGTTCATAGATGAGCCACATACCATATAAAGTATATATACCATATTTAGTATGACAAGTCAGCAGCATAACGCCGCAAATAAGAGGCGCCGTTTTTCAGGTGTCCGATGGAGCTGCGTAGCAGCGGAATGAACCTGATTTGCCTTGTTATGTTGCTTCTATTGAATGATCTCATGGCTAAATCGATCTCGATTTTTCCAGTAGGGGCATACCGGACAAGTTTTTCCATCAGGATAATCAATTCCTTCTTCATGTGGGCATCCTATGATTTGATCGATCATTCCTACAGTTCTCGCGGAATTTTCCTCTATGAACGAAATTACTTCTTCAAGAACTTTTTCCGATTTCCTTATGTCGTCGTCGCTTGTCCATTTCTTCATATTCTTTGGCTCTTCTCCCTCATTCATAATAATTCCACAAACAACCTTCGAGGCCCTCTTATTGTCTGGGCCATAAAAGGCAACTGTGGCAATAGGATAACCCTTCCGCCCCTTTCGTGCTCTTTTAATTAAATATTTTCTATTCTTACCTTGAGCCATCAATCTGTTACTTCATTTAACTTGCAACATAACGCTATGCTAACTTGCCATTTTATACAGAGCAGAGTGAAACGGCGCGGTGTATAAAATGGTCAAGTTGAGCTACTTGTTAGCAGCTTTTTCTTCAAGACGCTCAACTAGCCAAAGTTTAATTATAGATTGACGTGTTACACCGACACGGCTTGCTTCTCTGTCTAGCGAATCAATAACCCAGGAAGGGAAGTCAACATTAATACGTTTTTGCTTTTGATTAGGACGTTTAATTGACGATAAATCAAGATCATTAATAATGTCTTGTTTGTTGTCATCAAATTTTTTATCAAAGTTCTTAGCTTTCATAGAGTTTCACCTCTTTTTTGCGGGAGCACCTAACGGAAATTATTCTGATGGTGCTACCACGATAGGTTATTACAGCCGACCAATGCTTTTTAGTGATACATGCAATTACTAAAAAACGTGGCTCATCTTCTGATTTTACTTGTATCTCGACGAGGTCCGGGTCGAGCCAAAGTGCTTGGGCAGTAACAAAATCAATACCATGCTTTGCTAGATTTGCAGCACTTTTGTTATTGTCATATTCAAAAACATACATGAGTAAAATATATACCTAAATTACTCATATAGCAAGTTTTCGTTATATGGCAGCTAACGAGGCTGTAGAAAAAGTCGGTTAAGGAAAGGAGTTGTTGTCACCATATTGGATTCAGGGATAAAGTTAACTAATGCGGATGGTTTTTTGTGGAATCAATAGGGTCAGTTTCGATTGATTGCATGACGATGCCCATGCGCCTGTGAACCAGTCATGCCTGTAACAGGTTATATCGTGCCTTACCATGTTCGCCCACGCTTGCAACAGATTGTGAGCCTGCGGGTATTTCATCATCCCTGTCCAACTGATGGAGACCGCCCCACCCTTCCCTCAAAGAGAGGATATAACTTCCCCCTTTTTAAACACCACAAACTCACCTCTTCCCATCCTGTTCCAGGTTTCGTTGTCCGTTAAAGGCCGGGAGGCAACTACTGTCACAACATCTTTTGGTGTCGTGAACTCCTTGAAATCCACGGACATTTCCGTGTCGATTAGCTGCGCCTTGCCAAACGGGGCGCGCCGGGTTAACCAGCACATCCGGTTACTGCAATGTACATACAGACACACTGCGTCGCTTAACATAAAATTGAAAATACCCAGGCCGTCCAGTTCACAGGCCAGCTTGCGAATATATGTGATCAATGCTGTTTCCTGTTGCGGCCGTTCGGGAAAGCGTTTTCTTATCCTTCCCAACAACCAGCAGAAGGCGTGCTCGCTGTCCGTGGTCCCGACCGGATGATAGGTGTTCAGCGGATAGTTCTTGATGCCCTTCAATTGCCCGTTATGGGCAAACACCCAGTTTGAACCCCACAATTCACGGGAAAACGGATGAGTATTGGCCAGACAGACCCTGCCCCGGTTTGCCTTGCGGATATGGGAAATAACGACATGACTCTTGATAGAGTATTGCTGGATCAGTTTCGCCACCTCCGATACTGCACTGGGACGGGGGTCGTGAAACAGCCGACAGGCACGTCCTTCATAAAAACCGATTCCCCAACCATCTTTATGCGGGCCGGTTCTTCCACCACGCTGCATTAATCCACTGAAACTGAAGCAGATATCCGTCGGTGTATTGGCGCTCATTCCCAGGAGTTCACACATGATTTCTGAATATCCTCCGGTGATGTAACCTCAATAGACCCGCATCCTTCAGAAATGCCGATATCCGGAGCAGCGCAAATCATATTCCGACCCGTCCGATTGTAACCAGCGTATTGCTTCATTTTCCACTATTCTCCCGATACACGTCACTGAACAATCCATTTCTATTTCCATACGTTGCAGTTGCCGGCAATTACTTACAGGGAGGGTAAAACAGAGTTCATAGTCATCACCGGAACAGAGCGCTGTCTGCCACAAAATATCTTCATCGGTGATTTGTGCAAGCGCGTCACAAACAGGGACTTTTCCCAGTTCGATGACGGCGCCTACCGAACTTGCACGCAGTATATGACCGAGATCCACAGCCAGGCCATCGGATATATCGATGACGGCGGATGCCAGACCTCGTAACCCGGCCCCTAACTCGATTCGTGGTATGGGTCTGAGCAAACGCGTTAAACACTCTGCAGAAAGCTCTTCAGTATCATTGCATTCCCCATTTAGAACCTTCAGTGCGAAGCCCGCACCGCCCAGGCAACCGGAAACATAGATCGAATCACCCGGCACAGCACCGCTACGTTTGATTGCAGCACCACACGGGACAGTGCCTAATATCTGTACAGTGATGGATAACGGCCCACGCGTAAGATCACCTCCAATCAAAGAGACGGAATAGCGTTTGGCCAGATCGGCGAATCCCCGTGCAAAACTTTCCAGCCAGGCAGGGTTATTCTCCGGAACAGTCAGGGCAAGGGTTACCCAGCGGGGTTCTGCCGCCATCGCAGCGATATCACTTAAATTTACGGCAAGGGATTTAAACCCTATATCATAGGGATCTGTGTCAGTCTGAAAGTGGACGCCACTGATCAGGGTATCGACCGAAGTGACAAGTTCCATTCCAGTGGGCAACCCGATGACGGCCGCATCGTCACCAATACCGCACGTCACGCCAACCGCTTCCCCGGTCAGGCTTTTAAAATAGCGATCGATAATCTCGAATTCATTCAGGGACATGGATCTGTCAGTCTCGGTATAACACAGAGAAGCGGGATTCAAGGTGTATTGGAAATTTCCTCCGGCCTGATTTGCCGTGCCGCCCTGTCCAGTACACCATTGATATATTTATGTGACTGCTCGGCGCCGAACATTTTCGCGAGTTCAATCGACTCATTCAGCACAACACGCCAGGGCAATTCCGGATGATGAGATAACTCATACAGGCCCAGTTTCAGTATGGCGCACTCAACCGGATTGATTTCTTCCAGGGGACGGTCCAGTAGCGGACCTAGCCGCCTGTCCAGTTCATCAGAATATTTTTCCATTCCCTCCAGCAAATCACGGAAATATGACTTGTCTGCTTTTTTCAGCTCCGCCCTGTCGTTTTCGAACTCATCGATTACGCTCGACATAGCGGGCCGGGCCATCAACCATTGATAATAGGCCTGGACAGCGGTACGCCTCGCCCGGACACGCGCCCGGGGAGAAAAAGGCTTGTTTGGCACCTCCTCCATTAGCTGATTTTCCTGAACACGGAAATCATATCAAGTGCCGTGCACGCGGCTTCGCTGCCCTTGTTACTCTCTTCATCACCTGAGCGATCCAGCGCCTGCTGGGTGGAATCCACAGTCAAAACTCCAAAAATCACCGGGACATCCGCTTGCAGGGCAATCTTTGCCAGTCCGCTGGAACAGGCTCTGGCGATATACTCAAAATGTGGCGTTTCTCCCCTGATGACCGCCCCCAGTGCAATAACGGCATCGTACTCACCCTTACCGGCGACCCGTGCGGCCGCCACGGGTATTTCAAACGCGCCGGGGACGCGTACGAGTGTGATAGCATTTTTTTGCACACCACGATTGGTTAACGTATCAAGACAACCTTGCAGCAGGCGATCAACAATAAAACTGTTATAACGGCTGGCGACGATGGCAATGTGCACATCGTTAACACCTCCTGATGCCTCAATTTTGTTTATAACGGACATGAAACAACTCGTCGTTTTTACCTAATCGCCTCAGACAGAAAAACCGGTGACGCTACAGGGCAAACCGTATGCACCTGGAAACCATCGATCAAGTATGCGCAATAATCCGCTGGATTGTTCGTTCATACATCGAATAACTCTTATGTTATTTACTGACATATTCAACCACTTCCAGGCCAAAACCGGACAATGCATGGATTCTCTTCGGGGAACTCAGTACAACCATTTTCCCCACGCCCAGATCCGAGAGTATTTGTGAACCAAGACCTATTGTTCTGAGATCCTTGCTGTTTTGATCGATATTCCTTACGTCCTCCTTCCTGTTGGAATTTATATTCTCAATTTGCTCTATCACGGCTTCCGGTTCGACCTGATTACTCAAAATCACAATTACACCCTGATCTTTTTCTGCTATTCGGATCAGCACCTCCCCAAGTGACCAGCGATTTTTTGCAGGAATAGCTCCCGGTATTTCATTAAGCGGATTTTCAATATGCACCCTCACCAGGACCGGTTTATCCGGTTCAATCCGACCTTTGACCATGGCCAGATGAATATCACTCTTTATACTGTCCCGATAGGCAAACAATCTGAAATCTCCATATTCAGTAGAGATTTTATTTTCAGCGACACGTTCAATGGTCTTTTCATTCTGGATGCGGTAACGGATCAGGTTTGCAATCGTACCGATCTTGATACCATGCTGTCTGGCCAACACCTCCAGATCGGGGCGCCTGGCCATGGTGCCGTCTTCATTCAGTATTTCCACAATCACCGCGGCGGGTTGAAATCCTGCAAGCCGTGCCAGATCACAGCCCGCCTCGGTATGGCCGGCACGCGACAGCACGCCACCCGGATGCGCCATCAGAGGAAATACATGGCCGGGTTGCACGAGATCAGTCGGTTTTGCGTCCACTGCGACCGCTTTCCGGATCGTTACAGCGCGATCTGCGGCAGAGATACCTGTGGTAACGCCCTCCGCTGCCTCGATGGAGACGGTGAAATTCGTTGAGATCTCCGAAGAGAAGTTTCTTGCCATAAGTGGCAGGTTCAAGCGCCGGCAATGCGCCCTGGTCAATGGCAGACAGATCAGACCACGGCCGTAGCGTGCCATAAAATTGATATCTTCCGGACGCACTATCTCCGCGGCAATGACCAAATCGCCTTCATTTTCGCGGTCCTCGTCGTCCATGAGGATAATCATCCGGCCTTCACGGAGTTCCTGTATGAGTTCTTCTGTCGTATTTAATGCCATGGCATTATTCATGCTCTGTTTGCAGTAACCCTTCCAGATAACGGGCAATCATGTCGACTTCCAGGTTGATTTCAGTCCCTTTTCTGTAGGCTGAAAATATCGTTTCCTCGTATGTATGCGGGATGATATTGACAGTAAAGCTGCTTTGATCGGCCTCATTGATGGTAAGGCTGACTCCGTCTATACAAATTGAGCCTTTTCTGCATATATAGCGGGACAACGTATCAGGCTTATGAATACGATACTGGATGGACCTCGCCTGTTCCTGAAAATCGATTATCCCGGCAATGCCATCGACATGGCCACTGACGATATGGCCACTGAGACGATCGCTTGGCCTGAGCGCCTTCTCCAGATTGACCCTGTCGCCTTTTCTAAGCGTATCAAATGTTGTGCAGGAAAGCGTCTCCTTTGACACGTCGGCTGTGAACCCGGTCCCATTCATTTCGACAACAGTCAGACATACACCATTAACACAAATACTGTCACCGATTGACACATCGGACAGATCCAGCTTGCCTGTTTCGATAGTAAATCGTTTATCGGAACCTTTAGCATCAACGAGTTTGATGGTTCCAACGGCTTCAATAATTCCGGTAAACATACTTTAGCAAGAAAATTGATAGTAACAAGTGTAAAGATGCGCTATTTTAGTTGATTACCTGCAGGGCGTCCGCTTTTCTTTTCACCTTCCACCTTTTACTTTTTACTTTTTACTTTTAAAGTCAGCCGCATATCTTCGCCAACCTGCCTGGTTTCAATCAATCTTAATTGAATCCTGTCAGTCATGGATTGCAGGGCGGGGAGATGGAACAGCCCTTTGCTACTGTCACCAAGTAATACCGGCGCCTGATACAAGACTAATTCATCGATAAGACCCTTGCTTAGCAGGCTGCCGGCCAGTTTCGAACCTGCTTCCAACAACACTTCATTAATCTCCTCCTCTCCGGCGAGATAACCAAGAACAGTATCCATGAATGTCTCACTGGCCGGCCCGGTAACAATGACTTCAGCACCCGCATCGCTAAGGCGCGCCTGTAATGCCCTCTCTTTCAGAGTTGTGAATATCAATGTTCGCCCCGGCAAGTGCAACATTTTTGCCGAGGCCGGAAACTTTAATCCGGGATCAATCACCACGCGCAGAGGTTGCCTACCGTTCAGATCGATGTCGCGGACATTCAGGCCCGGATCATCCACAAGCACCGTTCCGATACCCGTCATTACCGCCGAACTTTGAGCACGCAACCGCTGTACATCCTCCCTGGCTGCCTCCCCTGTGATCCATTGACTATCGCCGTTTGCAAGGGCCGTCCTGCCATCAAGACTCATTCCCAATTTACAACGGACGTAGGGCCGCTGCAGTGTCATGCGCATGATAAAACCGGGATTGAGATCCTGCGCCTGCGACCGCAGCAAACCAAGGTCTGTCTCTATGCCTGCCTGCTCAAGCGTTGACAGACCTTGATTTGAAACGGACGGATTTGGATCGGACATGGCGGCAAATAATTTCCCTATCCCCGCCCGGACCAGCGCGTCGGTACAAGGCGGAGTTCTACCGGTGTGGCAGCAAGGTTCGAGTGTGACATAGCAGCTTGCACCGGTAACCTCACCACTGGCACTGTTCAACGCATTGATCTCGGCGTGGGCACCCCCGGTAACCTCATGCCAGCCTTCCGCAATTATGCGGCCATCCCTGATCAGGACACATCCGACTCTGGGGTTGGGATGGGTAGTGTATAGGCCCTTCCTCGCCAGCTGCAGGGCCCGTGACATAAAGGAGTAATCAGCTGCTGTCCACGTCAAGGTGATTCACTGTCATCTGGCAACAGATTAAGCTGGTCTTTCCTGATCTCCGGAGGTAATTCATTTTCCAACTGTTCGATTTCATCCAGAAATGCGCGCACGTCTTCAAAGCTGCGATATACGGATGCGAACCGGACATAGGCCACCTGATCCATTTTACGGAGTTCTTCCATAACCCAATCGCCGATTTTCCTTGACTTGACCTCTCTTTCACCGGACGCACGCAGTTTGTGTTTGACACGTGAAATGGCCACTTCAACGCGATCACTCTCTACCGAGCGTTTTTCCAGGGCCCGCTGTATACCCTTACGCAATTTTTCCTCACTGAACTGTTCCCGCCTGCCGTCTGACTTGTTGACGCGGGGATAATTCAACTCGGATGATTCATAGGTGGTAAAACGTTCCTTGCATGCCAGGCACTCGCGCCGGCGTCGTATCTGATCACCCTCGCCGACCAGTCTCGAATCGATTACCCTGGTATCCATGTCTGAGCAAAATGGGCATCGCATGGTCTATGATTCTCTTTAAATAGACGTAAAAGAATTGCTGAAAATATATAATACGCTGTTACGCTCAGGCTTCATACATCGGCATCCGCCTGCATAACTCACCAACCTCTGCACGAACACGATCTATCACAGATTCATCTCCCATATTGTCTATAATCTCACAGATCCAGCCGGCAACCTGTGTACACTCCTTTTCCTTAAAACCACGGGTCGTCACAGACGGTGTCCCGATGCGTATCCCACTGGTCACGAAAGGTGATTGTGGGTCATTCGGCACTGCATTTTTGTTGACCGTAATGTGTGCACGCCCCAGCGCCGCATCAACGTCCTTTCCGGTTAATCCCTTGTCTATAAGGTCCACCAGAAACAGGTGATTATCCGTACCGCCGGAAACTACTTTGATATCATTATCCATAAAAACCTGTGCCATGGCGCGGGAGTTATTCAGAATTTGCTGCTGGTACTGTTTAAACTCCGGTTGCATGGCTTCCTTGAAGGCCACGGCTTTTGCTGCAATAACATGCATCAAGGGGCCTCCCTGATAGGCCGGGAATACCATGAAGTTGATTTTCTTCTCTATCTCTTCATTGGCCTTTGCCATGATGAGCCCTGATCGTGGACCACGCAGGGTCTTATGAGTGGTGCTGGTGGTGACATCGGCGATCTGCACCGGGCTGGGATAGAGACCGGCGGCGATCAAACCGGCGACATGGGCAATGTCCGCCACCAGGTAAGCCCCTACCTTATCGGCAATGTCGCGAAAGCGTTGCCAATCAACAACACGCGAATAGGCGGAAAACCCCGTCATGATCAGTTTTGGTTTATGCTTCAGGGACAGTCTCTCTGCCTCATCGTAATCGATCTCGCCACTCTCCGGATCCAGACCATACTGGACCGAATTATATATCCTGCCGGAGACATTGACGGGGGCGCCGTGAGTGAGGTGACCCCCATCAGCCAGACTCATACCCATTACCGCATCGCCCGGGTTAATCAGGGCCAGATAGACGGCGCCGTTGGCCTGCGAACCGGAGTGCGGCTGCACATTGGCATAATCCGCCCCAAACAGTTTCTTCACGCGGTCAATCGCCAGTTGTTCCGCAATATCAACAAATTCACAGCCGCCATAATAGCGCTTGCCCGGATACCCTTCGGCATACTTGTTGGTCAACACCGAGCCCTGTGCCTCCAACACACGTGGACTGACATTATTCTCTGATGCAATCAGTTCAATGTGCTCTTCCTGGCGGCGCCTCTCACCATCCATCGCCGCCCAGATTTCATCATCGAACCCGGAGATTTTCATGTCTTTGCTAAACATCTGATTACCCTCTTGTATTATTTATATAACTGTATGGATAGCGCTCCGGTCCGGACCAGGATTCCCGGACTCGAGATTGAGCCGGCGTCACCCTTGGATAACTATTCCCTGTACGCCACAGACCCCTGTTTTTTTGATCAATCAGTAGATTTCCTGCTGTTCATCCCCACAAATGACTGCATCAAATCGATCGGGATCGGAAAGGCAATTGTGGAACTATTCTCCCCGGCAATCTCGACCAGGGTTTGCAGATAACGCAGCTGTATGGCATTTGAATTGCGGGAGAGAACATCTGCTGCTTCGAGCAACTTCTGGGATGCCTGCAGCTCACCTTCAGCATGGATGACTTTTGCACGTCTTTCCCTTTCCGCCTCAGCCTGTTTTGCTATCGCCCGGATCATGCTCTCATCGATGTCTACATGTTTAATCTCGACATTGGCAACTTTTATTCCCCACGCATCGGTCTGTTTGTCAAGGTCCGCACGTATATCATTATTCAGTTTCTCTCTTTGCGAAAGCATATCATCCAGTTCGTGTTTACCCAGCACCGCCCGGAGTGTTGTCTGGGCAAGCTGGCTGGTCGCGGCATGAAAATTCTCCACCTGAATAATGGCGCGTTCCGGATCAATGACCCTGAAGTAAATCACAGCATTGACCTTGACGGAGACATTATCCCGGGAAATGACATCCTGACTCGGCACATCCATGACCACCGTGCGCAGTTCTACGCGCTCAATCTGCTGGAAAATGGGGATAATGATGATGAACCCCGGTCCTTTTACCGAGGTGAAGCGCCCCAGGGTAAATACAACAGCCCGCTCATATTCCCGGAGTATCTTGATAAACATCGGGGCAACGATAAATACTCCAATAAGTATATAGATTATTGTCATCATTGTGCTTCCTCCTGTACCGGTTCAACTGTTAAAACCAACCCGGCGACTTTAGTTACCTTGACCTTGTCACCGCACCGCATCGGTGTATCTGACACCGCCTGCCAGTTTTCACCATGAATATGGATCTGGCCGTGGGTCTCGAAATCTTCCAGCACCTCACCGATGCTACCCAGCATCTCTTCGATACCGGACACTACCGGCTTGCGGTGCGCCCTGAAAGCAATGCGGATGACAATCAGAAAAAAACCTGCAGTCAGTGCCGATACCGCAATGATTAGAGGGATGGATATTGTCATATTCCCGCCTTCCACATCAAACAGAATAATCGAACCAATAATGAATGCAATTATTCCACCAATCCCCAACGCACCAAAACTCGGCATGAACAGCTCCGCCACCATAAAGGCGATGCCAAGAAGGATCAGACCCAATCCTGCATAATTGACCGGCAGTAGCTGCATCGAGTAAAGCGCCAACAGCAGACTGATGCCGCCAATGACGCCTGGTATTACATAACCGGGATTGGCAAGTTCAAAGAAGAGACCATAGATACCCAGCAACATGAGGATATAGGCAATATTAGGGTTGGTGATAACAGCCAGGATCTTGTTACGCCAGTCAGGGGCAAGCTCTTCCATAACCAGTCCCGATGTATGTAATGTCTGCCGTTCCCCTTTAATATCCACCACCCAGCCATCTATTTGGGCAAACAGATCCCGAAGGTCCTTCGCAATCAAATCGATCACCCCCTGTTCCAGCGCCTGTTCCGACGACAGACTGGCGGCTTCACGTACGGCCTGTTCCCCCCAATCGGCATTACGCCCACGCATCTCCGCCAGGCTGCGGATATAGGCGACGGCATCATTAACCATTTTGTGTGTCATGGCATCTTCAGGAACAGACTCCTTATCTTCCTTATCTTCTGATGCGTCATCTTTACCCTTATTTTTATCCTTATTTTTTCCCATGTTTGGGGGATTTATCCCCGGCAGCCCACCGATGCGGATGGGAGTTGCCGCACCCAGATTGGTAGCGGGTGCCATCGCGGCGATATGGGCAGCATACAACATATAGGTGCCGGCGCTGGCTGCCCTGGCGCCGGATGGTGAGACATAGATAACGACGGCAACGGGTGAGGCGATGATATCGCGGATAATGTCCCGCATAGCCATATCCAGGCCACCCGGAGTATCTAGCTGTAAAACGACGAGGTGTGAATGGCGTTCCCGGGCTTTCTCCAGGCCAGTATGAATATAGTCACTGATGGCCGGACCAATGGCGTCTTTCACCGTGAGCACGAGAGCCGTTCCCTGTGTCTCAGCGTTAACCGGAGTGGTGCTCAGCATCAGTAGCGAAATACCGGCAATAATTCGTAACATGATATATCTCACTGATTTTTAAGTATTTTATTAAATATAGCTCATGCAACGCTAAGACATAGCTCATGCAACGCTAAGACGGCAACACATCATAGAAGATTACCATATCAGCCACCTGGGAATACGCTTAGCTGTCGATATTTAATGAAAACGCACGTCCGCAAACCCCGCTTATTCAGAATGAAACTTAGAGTGCAAAACCTGCATGAAATATTATGTTACATATACAGGCAAACCACCACAGCGGTGACGTCCGGCTTGTCAGGCCCCCGTTGAAGTTTTTTTGCCATCCTGTCGATATATAGAAAACAGGATGGCCGAAACCGACCCAGTCAGAAAACCTGTCAACACGTTATCTGCATAATCACTACCCGGGAGTTTCTACCGTCCTTACTACTGTGTAACCCGGCTCTTGAATGTATTCAAATCTGATAGATATTACAAAATGGCAGACACGGCACTACAACACCCGGCATCAAGTCACCTCCGGAATGTCCGGGATAAATTTCTCAAGATAAATCGTGGGCGGATCAGACGAACCCAGGAATGTTTGTCATATAACCAACGGGATTTTCTTGAAATATTGCCATTGCTTTTCCATATCAATCATCCGGATCTGCCCGGCTATATCACACAGTCTACACCAGCAGGGTTGTCACATTATTCGCCATCCCATGGGGCACTCATGGCAGTGGCAAAACTCTTTCCAGGATTTGATATGAAACGGCGCGCCCGCCATCAGATGGATATCCATGCCTTGTTCTGCATGGGCAGCAGTGGCACCATTGCCTACACGACCAAGAGTGATTTCGATATCTGGCTGATCCATTCTTCCGGGTTGTCCACAGAGGGACTGGAAGAGTTAAATGAAAAGGCCAGGCTGATCGAAGAGTGGTCAAAGGGGTTGCGTCTCGAGGTACATTTTTTTGTTTTCGATGATTTAACCTTCAAACAGGGTCAACATGATAATCTCTCTTCAGAGAGCAGTGGTTCCGCACAACATTATCTACTCCTCGACGAGTTTTATCGATCCGGTCTACTTATCGCAGGCCGCCTTCCGGTCTGGTGGCTGGTCCCTCCTGAACAGGAGCATGATTATCAGGCATATGTAACAGCGCTAATAGATAACCATCTGATCGACGAAGATGATGTAGTGGATTTTGGTGATGTAGCAGGCATACCTGCGGATGAGTTTTTTGGTGCGGCCGTCTGGCAACTGTATAAAGGCATCGATTCCCCGTATAAATCTGTCCTCAAGCTGTTATTGATGGAAGTTTATGCCAGAGAACATCCGGATATCGACCTGTTAAGCATGCAATACAAAAAGGCGGTCTACAATAATGCCACCGATTTTGTATATCTCGATCCCTATATCATGATGTACAAAAAGATAGAGGAATACCTGATGGGCCGTTTTGAAAAAGAGCGTCTTGATCTATTCAGGAAGTGTTTTTATTTCAAGATTAATCTGCGCATAAGCCAACGGCCTAAACAAGCAAACATTAACTGGCGGCGGGAATTACTGAGTGAAATGGTACTTGACTGGGGCTGGGACAGGAAAAATCTGGCAATTATGGATGCAAAGGAATCATGGCGGATCAATAATGTTATTGAGGAACGGCATGCCCTGATTAAGGCATTTACGCAAAGTTACCAATTTCTCTCCGATTTCGCCAGAAAGCATACCGAAGTATCGCGGGTAAGCCAGTCTGAACTGAACGTGCTTGGCCGCAAGTTGTATGCAGCCTTTGAACGCAAGGCGGGAAAAGTCGAGATTATCAATCGAGGTATCGCACCTGACCTGCTGGAACCCGAGATCACAGTCTACCAGACTAAACATAATAACGGACAAGACAGATGGCTGCTTTACAGCGGGTTAATCGATCAGAATGGTGCAAGTAAAATCAAACCGCTTAAACGGGCGGAAAGCGTTATAGAATTACTGGCATGGGGCTTTTTTAATCGGATAATCGGTGTTACAACTGCTATATCCCTGCATTCATATAACCGCAAATTATCCAATAAGGAAATCAAGGATATTCTGGCAGCGATGGAAGAATTATTTCCCGGAGGCAAAATCCGGAAAGCCAGTCTTAATGACCTCAATCATCCTGCCAGGATCAATACCGCCTGCCTGTTTATTAATGTCGGCGTCAGGCAAAAGCAGGGGACAGAGAGACAAGGCCATCACCTGGCAAGCAGCCGCATCGATGCATTAAGCTATGGTGGATTCCATGAGAATCTAGTTAAGACATTTGATCTGATTGTCGCATCCAGTTGGGAAGAAATCCTGATCTACAGATTTACCGGTAAAGACAGTCTGATGCAATGTTTATGCGATTATCTTCGCTGGGCCCCGCTGCAAAACAAGATCACGCCGTCCCGGATAAATGCATTCAGTTTTGTTTCAAATCACGCCGGGACCATTGCACGCCGCATAGAGGATCTGTTCACATCTGTTATTGATACCTATTACGGTCACTCTTATGCTGAACAGACACGATACGTAATAATGATCGAGAACGATTTTTTTATAATCGAATACCAGGAAGGGAATCCGGAATACCTGAATCTGAACTCCCATCAAGCTCTGATAAAACGCTTGGCTGAACCCAGAGCGGAATTCAGTCCGGTGATATTCGATAAGGCAATACTCTGGCATTCACCAATACCACTAATTTACCGGTTAAACAAGCCATTAGCGATACAGACATTTTTTTATATTAAAAACAAAGAAGTTTATATTTATATCGTTGATGAAAGAGGCTCGTTATTTTGTCAGACAATGCCCTTTTTTGAAAGCAGGCCGTTGATCAATCACTTCATTTTATTTTTCGCATCCATAAGAAACAGAAGAAATGTTTTATTAAGTGGAGACAGCTTGCCGGCCGAAGAAATATCAACGGAGTACTATCTGCTTAACAAAAACAAAGATAAAACTTTTTCAGAAAAAATCATTGATGTGACACCGGAACCGGATTACAGAAATTTTTTCAATATCCAGGTACTGGGCGATCTTGATGACAGTGAGTATTCCAGACTGATAATCTATTGTCAGGATTTTGAATTTTCAACCACGGAATTCGGTGATAGCCTCTTCACCACAGTTGCCGAACACGTATTGGAACAACGCCAGGGCGGAAAGACTTATCCCATCTATATCACTGATATTGATCTCTCGCGCAGCCTGTTTTTCGAATCTAATTTGAAAAACCTGCAATCCATTCATTTTCTTGAGTACAAAAAACGCATCGAAGCCCGACTCAACGAAGCCCTGCATAATAATCAGTAGCACACTGCGTTTGCCGGAAAAACCCGCCTTAAAATGAAGGGTTTTTTATAATTATTTCAACGTGAATAATTTTCCGGATTCTGTATAATCGACCCTTTCGCAACACTATCAAAATTGATATTTATGTCCGATATCGATCAATTTTTCAGTCGTGCCAATGGCCTGATTGACAGGCTGGAATCATTGTTGCCCGATGCGCGGAAAACCGTGGAATTAAATGCTTCACCCGCCATTCGCTGGCGCTGTAAGGGGAATGATTCCTGGTTGGAGCCGATCGAGAATACCAGCAAGGTTCAACTGGAAGATCTTAAATGTATCGACCGTCAAAAATCGGTGATTGTGCAAAATACACGGCAATTCATCCAGGGTTTGCCCGCCAACAATGTTTTGTTGTGGGGGCCGCGCGGGACGGGTAAATCTTCTTTAATCAAGGCAATTTTGGATGAATACAAGAATGACGGGCTACGCCTGATAGAGGTTGAGCGGCAATACCTGGTGGATCTACTGGATATCTGTGACTTGCTCCAAAATCTGGACGGCCGTTTTATTATTTTCTGCGATGATCTCTCCTTTGAAGCCGATGATCCAAGCTATAAGGCACTAAAAGTAATTCTGGACGGTTCGCTCAGTACAACGCCGGACAATATTCTCATCTATACAACCTCCAACCGCCGCCACCTGATCCCTGAATACATGAATGAAAATCAGCGCGCACAGATGGTGGAGGGCGAACTTCATCTTAATGAAGCGACAGAAGAGAAGATATCGTTATCGGAGCGGTTCGGCTTATGGTTATCCTTCCACCCTTTCAATCAGGACCAATACCTGATCATTACTGATCACTGGCTGAACAAACTGAATGCACCGATAGATGACAGGAAGACTCTGCACAAATTGGCCCTGAGATGGGCGCTTGAACACGGCTCCCGCAGCGGCCGCACTGCCTGGCAGTTTGCGCGCGACTGGACCGGGAAAAAACTTCTGGAAGAGCAAAAGAAACCGTAGCCACGTGCGGCTGACGAGTTGGACCTGCCGAAAATTGCAGCGGGTTTTCCGGTATCAAGGATAGATCGGCATCCACCAGGTTACAATCAATTGGAGATCGAGTAATCAGCAACAGCCGTATCAGTCAGGGTTTTTCTCCCACCACTCGCTGATGCAGTGATTGACCTCACGGCTATGGAAACGGGCTACCTTGTTACTCGGCGCAAGGGGTTCCTCGTAGAAGAATGAAGGCAGTTCATCATCGTCTTCCGTAAAACCCGCCGCTTTGTTGAATTCATTCTCATATCTCAGCGTATCACGACCGAGCTTTTGAAAGAAAGAGGGTTCAAGATTGGTGCCCAGGGCATTGTTGACGGCATCCGTAATGAATGGAACATTCGTATTCGTTACCGTTCGGCCAAACAGGCACAGACCCAGAGAATCAGTCGCGGCAAAGGCTATCTGGCACTCAAGACTGGCTTCAACGAGTTCTTCTAAATCCTTGTCACGGCAGTCCATGGTCGGGACATTGCCGGTGGTATGATCCGCTCCCTGTGCGGTAACCATCATTGAAATCCCGGTCACCTCAATGACGCGCGGGTCGTAGGCGCTGATCGCCTGTTTTTTGATCACCGGGATGCGATCAAGCCGGTAATGCCGGCCTGCACGGGCAGTTCCCTGGGACCAGATACGTCCCTCCTCGCTCCCTTGCCGGATCTCTTCAAGCGCACGCATCATAAACGCCACATCACCAAATTTGGCGAGACCGGCTTCCATCAACAAACCCAGCGTTGCTCCGGTCTCAATGCTGTCAATCCCCAGGTCGTTGGCGGTGTGGTTTAATCTGGCCAGATCATCCGGATCGTCGATACCGCAGTTGGTGCCCATCAGTCCCAGGGTTTCATACTCAACCGGTGAGGCGATTTCATTGCCGTTGGCATCGGCGTAGACGTTGCTGCACTGGATGACACAGCCCGGCATGCAGGCATGGGATATTTCACCGCCCCGTTCCAGGTTCTGCTGCCTGATAAATGCGCCGCCCATTTTTAAAGGCCCGTTATTGGTATCGACCAGTCGGCCGGCGCTGAAATTCCTGACCGGTAAACCACCCACATGATTGGTATAGTCAGCCATGCTGGCCGTGCCATTTTGCCGGTAGTTGTCGACAAATTCATCCACTTGCAGTTTGGCTGCATACTCCCGGATAGCGCCAATAACCTTCTTGCGTTCGTGGAAGGAAGGCATCTTGTGCATATCGACAACAATTGCCTTGACCCGCTTGTTGCCCATTACGGCGCCAACGCCGCCCCGTGCGGCCAGGCGTGTCGGCCGCCGGTCCGTATCGCTGAAGGCAATTCCGGCCAACAGGCCTTCATATTCACCTACCGGACCGCACAGGGCCAGGCTGACTTTTTTCCCGTATTTCTCGTGCAATAATCCGGCACATTCAAAATTACCCTTGCCCATAAAGGCGCCGGCCGGATCAAAACTGATCGAGCCGTCCTTCGCCATGTGGATAATGACCCAATCCGGCGAGACGTTGTGCAGGGTAAACCCGGCAATATGCAGCTGGCCAAGGGCCAGGCTGAACGACCCGCCACCGTTGGACTCCTTGATCCCGCCCGTCAACGGGCTTTTGCAACCCACACTGGTACGGTTGGCGTTTGAAAAATTACTGCCTGCAAAGGGACCGGCGGAGAAGATAAGGGGATTATCGGGAGACATGGGATCGACGCTTGCAATACCATTTTCCAGCAGCGTCCTGGCGATAAAATAGCGCCCTGCCATCGCGAGCTTGTCGCCCTCGAACACCTCCTCTTTGATAGATTGATCGTCAAGCTTAATGTGAAAATATTTTCGCATCTTCAGTAATTACTCCAAACCTTCAGATTCTGTCAAACAGTCTCCCGGCCATTGTTAATCCGTCCTGATACAACGCGGTAACGCGGTGCCATCCCCTTGTGATTGTCTCTTGCGTGAATAATAGACAAGGATAACAGCAATTAAAGCAGGGATCACATGGTGCACATTTTCAGTGGTTATCGGCGCAAATTCAGTGGCAACCCAAAGGCTGTTGTCCCCAACCCGTGTTCAGTTTGAAGCCGACTGTTTATCTCTCCTGAGAGGCGGTGTGGGAATATAATGCAAGGGCATGGGCCCTCCGGCCGCTTTCCTTGCTTTTGCCTGCTCCGGCGTTTCCAGTAGCGCCGCGGCCGCCCTGGCTGCCTTGCGATCGACCGGAAACGGATCCATCTGGTCCGGCGGAGGCATCATGTTGGCATGATAATAGGCAATCTTTTCACGAGTAGTATTGAGTTTACGCCTGCAATCGATGTCCCGTTGATTGATCCCTTTGGGTTTTACCGAGACGCCATCAACGATTTCCAGATCCAGCCACCATTTCTTTGCGGGGTTACGCATACCATACCCCAATCGATCATCCAGAAACACGGCAATGGGGACCATCAACGGTTTCAACCAGAAGGCATGGACACCCAGCCAACTGCCAATCCGGTGCAATAACGGTCCATCCATGGTCGGTACTTTATTCAGTGGACAGGTCTTCATACAGCGGCCGCAGCCCGCACCCTTCCAGTTGGTCATGCGGTAGCGCGCGCATCGCTCCGCATCGATCTTCCACATCTCGTAACCATTAAACATGACCTTGTTGGTAACGGGTATGGCATCACAGGGGCACTCCCTCGCACACTTCAGGCAATGACTGCAGAAATACTGTAGGCCAAAGTCGATGGGCTTGTCGACTTCCAACGGCATGTCCGTCGTCAGAACAACGGACTCAGCACCAGTTCCCCAATACGGCTCAACTCGCCCAGACCCGCCCAGAGGATAAGGGGAATATGCAGTACATCGCTGTCGAGATTGGTCTGTGAACGGGCAGGGAAACCGATGTTGCGCAAGAATTCTCCCATCACGCCGGCGATCTCACCACCGCGCATGTAGGCCCGCATGGACTGGGAGCCGGAGATCCAGTCATCGCCACTGGCCGCCTCCATGGTGTCGTACTCCTGGTCGATTAACATGACAACGGCATATTTATGATAGGGTTCGATAGGCGTGCCATCTTCTTTATGTGAAAACCAGGCATAGCGGGGCACCTCGCATATCCCGGTCAGATCAGCGCCCAATGCATTAGCAAGGGACTTGATGGCGCGGGAATTGGCCGCCGCATCAGCGTAGCGGGAGGTGTCTACCTGCTTCACCTCACCGTCCTGGAAAGGGACCATACCCCGGATCATGTGCATAAAGGCTGCGGCCGACGGGTGTTTGTAGGCAAACCGCCAGCGCTCAATCTGGGTCTTGACGCCGAGGTCCCCCTTCAAACCTCTTTCAAAAAAAGCGGCGCGTTTGGGCACCCTGGGCACCTCGTCATCGAGAATCAAGGTAGTGGGCCGCTCGATACGTCGCACCTCCTCCATGGGATAAGCACTCATATGTGTAGCACGCCTGGCGCGGCGATTCCGTTCGCGTCCGGATTGGGCCCCATTAATGCCCAGCCAGTAGCGAATGCCCCTGTCCCTGTACCGCGTCGGGGCCAGGGGCATGTCCGTCGCCATCTCATATTCCGTTGTGACGGCAGCCAGCACAATGCGGTCATCCAGATAGGGACTCACCACACCATCCCCGCTACGGCAAGCGACGCCGGCCATTACCGCCAGGCGTTCAATGTCTACATCCGTTATATCAGCAGCATGGGCCGTTGCCGCATAGCCCAACTGGCCAAAATAGTTAGCTACGTTTACGGCAATCCCGGCGGCGCGGGACAGCGTCGTCTCTTCTACCGCATCCACGACCCAGGCATGGGCCAGATTTCCGGGTTCAGGAATCCGTCCTTTCTCAACAACGATTACCACGGCATACCCATGGCCCTCAATACTCCTGTCTTCGATCCAGGCATTTTCCGGTAAACGGCAGATACCGGCATGGGCGGCATTGAGAAAATAGATCCCGCCCTTGATATCCATACTGCGCCGTTGCAGATCGTCCGGTACAGGGGCGCGTGCCGGCATAACCTCACCCTGGCGAAATTTCATAAAGAGTTCAGTATACTTGCGTGCAGCCTGTGCCAACTCGCATGCAGGCGCTTTTCGTTTTGGAGGTCCGCTGAGTCTGGGCCGGTCTGCTTCCTCTGCAGCAATGGCCGGTTTTCTGGGTAGTGTTTCCAGTGGAAACAACCCATAATGATAGGGTCGGTGCTTGCCCCGTTCATGAATTAACAAGCGTAAATCCCCTGCGGCCGGTAAATTGAAAAAATTATCATGGATGAAATCGAATCAGGCATTCTAACCGCAAAAAACTTTTCAGGACAATGTAGAATAGTAACTGTACTGGATGGTACACTAACCGTGGTAAAAAAAGAAAAATCACACAGGGCAGGTCAAGGACAGGCTGTATCCGAATAGAGGGGTAAGAGCTTCATAGCAAATAGTGTAATAGTGTCAATGCAACAAAAAATACTGAGATAACCGTGTATTACGATCAAAAAACAGAAACCCTGCCCCGGCAGCAATTGCAACAATTACAGCTGGCCAAGCTGCAAAAAATGCTCGCTGAAATCGACGGGAAGAACGCTTTTTATACCAAAAAATTCAGGCAAGCCGGATTCAAACCGGAGGATTTGCGCAGCAAAGAGGATATCTCCCTGCTTCCTTTCACAATAAAAACAGAATTTGCCGAGGCACAGGAAGCGGACGGCTTTGCCTGTAACCTCACCTACCCCATGTCCGCCTACACCCGTTTACATCAAACATCCGGTACTACCGGTGCACCACTAAGAGTGTTCGATACCGCTGACAGCTGGGACTGGTGGGGACGTTGCTGGGCCCATGTCTTCGCAGGTGCCGGCGTCACGGCGGATGATCGTGTTTTTTGCGCTTTCTCCTTCGGGCCATTCATAGGATTCTGGGCAGCCGTGGGTGGGGCCCGCCTGATTGGCGCCCTGCTGGTCCCCGGTGGTGGACGCTCTTCCATCGATCGCCTGCACCTCATGCGTGAGACACAATGCACCGTTCTGTGCTCAACCCCCAGTTACGCCTTGCATCTGCTTGAGGTGGCCAATGAACATGACTTCGACCTGGGGGATCTGAAGATTCATACCACGATTCACGCCGGTGAACCCGGCGCCAACATTCCCGCCGTTAAGCAACGCATCGAATCCTCCTGGGGCGCAAAATGCCACGATCACTCCGGAGCATCGGAGATAGGCGCCTATGGCTTCGAAACACGGGAACGGCCGAACGGACTGTATATCATCGAGAGTGAATTTATTGCCGAGATTATCAACCCTGAAAACGGGGCCCCCGTCGCATTTGGCGAAGAGGGGGAACTGGTACTGACCAACCTGGGCCGCTGGGGGTTCCCGGTTATCCGCTACCGCACCGGTGACATAGTCAGACCCGTTGCCACGCAGGAGAGTGATCGCACCTTCCTGTATCTGGATGGTGGGATTATTGGACGCTCGGATGATATGACCACGGTGCGCGGGGTGAATATTTTCCCGAGTGCCATCGATAATTTTATCCGTAAATTTGATGAAATAATTGAATACAGAACAACCGTCAACAAACAGGGTTCAATGGACGAATTAACCATAGAGATCGAAATCGCGGATTCGGTCGATCAGACTGCCGTACAGGAAAAACTGCTGGACGTGATAAAAACCACACTGGGTTTGCGCCCCAATATTGAAATTGTCGATGCAGGCGCCTTGCCACGCTTCGAACTCAAAGCGAGAAGGTTCCACGTTTTAAAACAAGGCTCTTCAGCAGAATCTGTGGGTTAACAAGAAAGACTTTTGAATAA
>JBHHYN010000016.1:0-37507 GCA_046757565.1 Gammaproteobacteria bacterium
TTGTCACTTGTCACTTGTCACTTGTCACTTGTCACTAGATAACCTGCCCTTTCTTTTTCAATTCCTCAATCAATTTCTTCTGTATCAGGTCCTTGCTGTCCCCCCCTCCAAACGTCAATGCGCCGGATGAATAGGTCTTGCCATAGGTGGTAACGATGTTGATAGTCTGGCCGAGACCTGAAAGAAAATCGTCGCTGCTCAGCGATGACAGGGGATGGATGAACGTGCTCCACAAAATCCCCTTGCCGATGGCATAACGGGCATCGAGGGCGGTATCGAAGTTGGCCTGAAGAATCCGATAAAGCTCTTTCGGCTCCATCTCTTCAGCCTTGCGTATCGGTATAATAATACGCATCCGATCCGCTCTCTGATCCGTGATGATGCGGATACCAATATTTGCCACCCTTATTTGCCAGTAACCCAGCCTGCCGGTAAATTCCGGATCGATACGCTGAATAATTTCCTGCAGTTTTTCATTATTCATTCCCTCCTTTACTGCCTCTGCCTGTGGCTGATCGGATGCTTTTTCATCGGCAAGGGATGTCGCTGACATAAACATCATCCCCGATGATAGAATTGAAATAGAGAGAAATTTAATCATGCGATTCATTCGTGGTCTCCCGGATTAAGTTGATACATATTCCTTCATCACATTGATAATAGACCGTATTGATTTCAAATTCGATATCAGACAGCGCCCAGATATTCTTACAGGGCCGCGCTGCTCCATAACAAGGCCCGCTATTATAGGCATAAACCCGGAATCCGGATCGGTGTACTGTTCAGTTGCCGGCCGTGACTGTGAGGGTTTCACCGCTGGCCTGTTGATCCGCATGGTAGGACGAGCGCACCATCGGCGCACTGGCGGTATGGATAAAACCCAGTGATCTGGCAAACTCACCCAGTTCATCGAACTCATCAGGATGAACAAAGCGCTCGACCCGCAGATGATAACGGCTCGGTTGCAGATATTGGCCCAGTGTCAGCATGTCGCAATCATGTTCGCGCAGGTCCCGCAAAACCTGTTTTACCTCATCTATCTCTTCTCCGAGACCCAGCATCAGCCCGGACTTGGTTGTAATATCCGGGTGCTGTGCCTTGAACCGCCGGATCAGATCCAGTGACCAGCCATAATCGGCGCCCGGTCTGGCCTTTTTATATAACCGCGGGACGGTTTCAAGGTTATGGTTAAACACATCCGGTGGCGCTGCTTTCAATTTTTCCAGTGCCCTCTCCATGCGATTACGGAAATCGGGGGTTAAAATTTCGATACGGGTCTTTGCGGAACGCACTCTCAGCGCCTGAATGCACTCGGCAAAATGGCCCGCCCCGCCATCGCGCAGATCATCCCGGTCAACGGAGGTAATGACGACGTAATCGAGACCCATCAGGGCAACCGCTCTGGCCAGATTCTCCGGTTCAGCCTTGTCCAGGGGCCGAGGCCGGCCATGGGCCACATCACAGAATGGGCAGCGGCGGGTGCACAAATCCCCCATGATCATGAAGGTCGCGGTGCCGTGAGAAAAACACTCGCCCAGATTCGGACATGCCGCTTCTTCACACACACTATGTAGCTTATGTTCACGCAGCAGCTTCTTCAGCGACTGGACGCGATGGCCAATAGGGGCTTTCGCCCGGATCCATGGCGGCTTGCGTGGTAAGGGTCCTGCTGCCGGTACCACCTTGATGGGAATACGTGCGGTCTTGAGCCGGCCGCGTTGCTCTCGTGAGGGGCCGGGTCTTTGTGAATTATTCTCCATTTCTATTTCAAGCCTGTTTCAGGTATAAACGGATTCATGGCTGGGCGCAAACAAATCCTCCGGCACTGTTTCAACCTGGGCATTATAGCGTTCGTAACCCAGATTTCTTATCAAACATGGCAGTAAACACTCGGCCGCCTGTCTTCGTGTCATTTTAATGCCATAATCCGCCAACTGGGTCACCTCCAGTCCAGGATAGCCGCAGGGGTTAATTCCCTCATAAGGGGTGGTATCCATATCGACGTTCAGGGCCAGTCCGTGATAACTGCATCCCCGCCGCACGCGGAGACCCAGGGCCGCGATTTTTCTGTTTTGGATGTAAACACCCGGTGCCCCCGGTTTTCTGCCGGCCTCCAGGCCGAGTTCGTCGAGCATATCGATAATGGATTGTTCGATCTGATTGACCAGCCCCTTAATCGACAATCCCTGGCGTTTCAGGTCGATAAGCAGGTAACCGACTAACTGTCCCGGACCGTGGTAGGTCACCTGGCCACCTCTATCTGACTGAATAACGGGGATGGCGCCGGCACACAACACGTGTTTGGCTTTGCCGGCCAAACCTAGCGTATATACCGGAGGATGTTCGAGGCACCAGATTTCATCCTGCGATGACGTATCCCGTTCATCCGTAAAACCCGCCATGGCACGCTGTGTAGCGGCATAATCACACTGACCAAAATGCCGGATAAGCAGCCGATTGCCGTGCTTCATAAAGCCACCAACACGCGCTCATGGGCACTCAGTTCCCGGTAGATATCATCGAGCTGACGGCGGTTCCGGGCCCGTATCGTCACGCTAACCGAGACGAACCTGCCGCCTTGACTAAACCGGGTTGTCACCGCCCCTTCCATTAAATCAGAAGCGTATTTGCGCACGATACCGACAATCAGGGCATCGAAATCGTCAGCTGCCTTGCCCATTGCCTTGATCGGGAAATCGCAGGGGAAAGCAAATATAGAATCATTGATCTCTGTCTTGTTGGGGGTCATTTAGAAGTCACCAGAGTTCAAATCAGCCCATAAAAAGGTTAATATAAATCATTCTGGGGCATAAGGCATGGCCCCGCCGTTATGACACACGCAGTACGCAGCATCGGTCATGTGTCTGTGAGCGGACATTATAACTATTCAAGAGAGGGGAAACCTGATGAAAATTTCAACTCTGTTTGCCGGGATTGTGCTTGGTCTGGCCCTTCCCATGATCTGCATGGCGGAATCTTCTGTTGCGGAATCGGTGTCCGGACAGCTGCTCGAAAAGTGTCAGTACCCAAAACAACCTGCCGTACCCAATGGCAGGGAGGCTACCGAGGAGGAGTTACTGACCGCCCAGAAGGGCATGAAGGCGTACCTTGCACAAGGGGACGGTTTTATCACCTGTATTGACAAGATTGAGAGTAGCTGGAGTGAAGAGGAAGCCAAGGAGAAAAGGCCCATTGTCATCATGTTCCACAACAGGGTCGTTGACGATATGAACGAAGTGGCACAGCTGTTTAATTCAGCAGTCAGGGCATTTAAAGGTAAGCATTGACGCGGCCTGTCAGGGCCGATGGGCGGCGTGATAGCACGTCAGCCCCGGTTTATTTATGAAACGAATGCAAATAGTACGGTATTGGAAATCAATAACATACTGTTTATAAAGTGAATTATAGAAAACGGCGGTTTTTTGGCCTGGTTAACACGGACCCAACCGATTCGGGTTTACGACTGTTCCGGATGATGGGTCCATCTATACTGGCCGATAATAATCCGATGAATTTTGATGGAGTTCCATGACAATGGCAGAACTACTTACCGATCCCGGTTACTTGCGTAAAATCCCTGTCTTCGATTCGCTTACCGATGATGAGCTGATGCGGATTATCCAATCTCCGGATAACGGTATTGAGGAGTATGATGCAAAGCAGATGATCATCAGGGAATCGGAGATTGGGGAGTGTATGTACGTGATTATCGAGGGTACCGTTGAAGTCTCTATCCGTGGCGCTGATGCATTGGGCAGGGAAATAACCATTGCTACCTTACGGGCGGGTGACTTCTTCGGGGAACAGTCCCTTGATACCGATACGACAGGCCGGCGCAATGCGACTGTCCGTGCCCTGCATCCGACCAAATTATTCAGGATCGATAAACGGCACATCCTGCTGAGTCTACATAACGATACGGTCGATTCGGAGGACATTACCGTCCCTGTCATGACGCCCCAGGACAGGGAAGTTCGTGATCTCATAGGAGGTATGCGGCTTTTTCAGAGTTTGAATGAGCGCGAGCTTGGCTCAATAGGAAGCTGGACTGAAGTGATATCGGCGGGACCTGGTGATTTTGTGTTAAAGGAATCCGAAAAGGGCGATTGTTTATATGTTGTGCTTGGCGGAACTGTTGAAATATTCACCTTCGACGATGATGGAAAGATCCTTATTTTAGCAACGCTGGAGCGCGGTAGTTTTTTTGGGGAACAGGCCCTGATGCCCGGTAGCGACGGCACAAGAAATGCCTATGCAAGATCCAACGATGTGGCAAGATTGATAAAGATCCCGAAAGAGTATTTCAAATTGA
This sequence comes from Gammaproteobacteria bacterium, assembly GCA_046757565.1. GTDB lineage: Bacteria > Pseudomonadota > Gammaproteobacteria > Eutrophobiales > Eutrophobiaceae > JBHHYN01. The sequence continues at coordinate 4,313 of JBHHYN010000016.1, forward strand.
TCCTGAACAGGGACAGTATTCTGGCACAAGCCCTGGAAAAAGTGGGAGATGCGCAGAAAAAAGAACATGACCAGATGGATAAAGATCAATGACGATCATTTTCATATTCTGACAACTCTCTGCTTGCGCCTTCGTAAACACCCGGTAATGGCCGGAACCGCTTCAATGCATCCTTTATACTGAACTAAAAGACAGTTATTTTGATAATGAATGCCCTTGAAATAACGAGTCTCAAAAAAACCTATCCCAATGGCCTGCATGCCCTGAAAGGAATAGACCTGCATATTGAATCAGGCGATTTCTTTGCGCTGCTCGGCCCGAATGGCGCCGGCAAATCGACAACCATCGGGATCATCTCTACACTGGTGAAAAAAACCGGGGGAAAGGTTTCCATTTTCGGTCTCGATCTCGATATACATATGTCCGAAGTAAAATCATATCTTGGTATTGTCCCGCAGGAAGTCAATTTTTCACAATTTGAAACATCCCTGGAAATCGTCTTGAACCAGGCTGGTTATTATGGAATCAGGCGTTCAGTTGCCTTGCAGCGTGCTGAAAAATATTTAAAAGACCTGGGGCTCTGGGAGAAGCGTCACGACATTTCACGAAATCTATCCGGTGGTCTGAAAAGACGTCTCATGATTGCACGGGCACTCATGAATGAACCGAAAATGCTGATTCTGGACGAACCAACCGCGGGCGTCGATGTTGAATTGCGCCGCTCGATGTGGAATTTTTTGGTGGAGACCAATCGTAACGGTACTACCATTCTGCTAACAACCCATTATCTTGAAGAGGCGGAGAAACTATGCAAGACAATTGCCATCATAGATAAAGGCACAATCATTGAGCACTCTTCCATGAAACGCTTGCTTGGCAAGCTTGACATCCAGACATTTGTACTCGATCTGAATGCTCCCATAAGCGAACTCCCTTCTATTAAAAATTTTAATTTAAGATTAATTGATCCCTTAACCATTGAAATTGATCTGAAAAAGAGACAAAGAATTAATGAGCTGTTTTCCCATTTGACTGAAAAAAAAATCTATGTAAGCAGTATGCGCAACAAGTCGAACCGGCTTGAAGAGTTATTCATCAGAATGCTCGAAAATAACAATCTTAACTAACAGCGCCTGTACACCGATGAATACAGAACAACAATTAATTGCTTATAAGACGATCGTTATCAAGGAAGTCAGCAGATTTACCCGTATATGGGTCCAGACCATCCTGCCGCCGGCGGTCAGCATGACCCTCTATTTTATTATATTCGGGAATCTTATAGGCCCGCGTATCGGGAAGATGGATGGGTTCGATTATATGGCATTTATCAGTCCGGGCATTATCATGATGTCTATCATCAATAATGCCTATGCCAATGTTGTATCCTCCTTTTTTGGCGCCAAATTCCAGAGACATATTGAAGAGATGCTGGTTGCGCCTGTCCCCTATGCAATAATACTGGCCGGTTACATTACCGGTGGAGCAGCGAGAGGATTACTGGTCGGAGTTGTCGTCACGATAATCGCCCTGTTCTTCACTGACCTGCACGTGCACAGCTATGTGGTCGTTTTTTCTGTTGTCTTGTTGACAGCGGTACTATTTTCCCTGGCAGGACTGATAAACGGTATCTACGCTAAAAAATTCGACGATATATCTATTATTCCGACGTTCATATTAACTCCCTTGATTTACCTGGGTGGTATTTTTTATTCGATCGAGTTATTACCGGAATTCTGGCAAACAGTTTCAAGATTCAACCCTATTCTCTATATGGTCAATGCCTTCCGGTTTGGGTTGCTGGGGGTATCCGATATCGACATAACAGTCGCCTTCTCCATAATACTCGTCTTTATATTGCTCCTGACAATTTTCTCACTCTATCTACTACACAGGGGCACCGGCATCAAGACATAGAGATAGAGTTACTCCTGGAATTTTCCCTTCATGCGATCGATGATAACCTGCGTATACTCCTTGGTTCCAAGCGATCCGCCAATATCCTGCGTACATTCCTTATCCGCAATAGCTGATAATATCGCCAATCTCAGTTCATGACCGATATCATAGCGATCAATGTGATCAAGCAACATACCGAAAGCGAGTAACATGGCAGTAGGATTACATCTGTTTTGACCTGCTATATCCGGTGCGGTGCCACCAGCCGGATCGAACATGGCGATATCAACCTGATCATCATCTCCAAAACTGAAATTCCCGCTTGCCCCGGTGCCGACACTGCCAATCAATCCGCTGGCCATATCAGAAAGAAAATCACCATACTCATTCAATACCAATACGACCTGATAATCCTCCGGTTTCAAAATAATCTTGGCGAGCAGGGCATCGAACAGTTCCACATTATGGGGTATATTCCGGTAATCGGCATGCACTTCTTCAACGACTGACTGGAACAACCCGTCAGTGGCACGCTGGATAGTATGTTTTGAAGAAGACGTCACCCGCAGTCCTTTCTTCCTGGCTAACTCGAAGGCGAACCGTGCTGCATGCCGGCAAGGCCTTCTCTCCACCAGCCTGATCGAGATTGCCGCATCATCGCCAACCATCCTGCCCGGATCATCATAGGTGCCGCCGGTAGCCACCCTGACAATGTTCAGAAATACATCCTCGGTAAAATTGGACTCAATTCCTTTTATTGAAATCACCGGTCTTAGAATGACACTGAAATTGCACATGCGCCTGATGATAGCGTTAGGACTGGTGGTCCTGGTAATGGTCGGATATTTGATGGCCAGCCTGGTCTCCTTCATCAGCCCTTCAAGTTTATCGAAAAGCAATCGTTCACCCGATTCACGATTTTCCAAGGACAGATCATAAGGGACAAAGTTAAAATCAATGGGCAGCACCTCGGCTACCGCGTAAACCGATTCTCTCAGCTCAGGCCCTATACCGTCACCCAGCAGTTCAATTATCTCTATTGCACTCATGTCAATTACTCCACATAGATGGATTACTCTTCGTCATCACCTTCATAAATACAACCCGATGTGCAGGTTTCCTTGATATGAACGGCAGTTAATCCGGGCAGGACCGGCCTTAACCTCTTCCATACCCAACGCGCCAGGTTCTCGCTGGTCGGATTTTCCAGACCCTCTATTTCATTCAGGAAGCGGTGGTCAAGCATTTCGAATAGCGGCCGGAATGCCAGACCGACATCAGCAAAATCCATCACCCAGCCCGTTTTCTCATTTACCTCCCCGTCCACACAAACCACAATACGGAATGAGTGGCCATGCAGTCGGCGGCATTTATGGTCTTCTGGAAGATTCGGTAACAGATGTGCCGCTTCTATCTGAAATTCCTTATAAATACGCATGGACTCTCAATGGGAAGGAAGCGGGATCAATTATTCAGTGTTCAAGACTGATGGCTGTTAATTCTCGACGCCATTCACTTTAAACTGCTCATAGAGTGAAGTTGTCTGTTTCCATACATCACCCGGCCTGCCATTACCCACATCTTCTCCATCCAGTCTCACCACGGGGACAATCCCCATTGTTGAACTTGTTATCCATACCTCATCTGCTTGCCTTAGTTCCAGCTCGGTCAAAGTCGTCTCCATATACGGCAGGCCGGCGCTATGCATTAACTCAATGACCAGGTCCCGCGTTATGCCCGGCAACACCCTTCCGTCCTTTCCCGGTGTTTTTACGACCTTGTCCTTTACAATAAAAACATTACTCGCTGCCCCCTCTGTAATGGTACCATCCCTTATCAAGATGGTTTCGAACGAACCATCTACCTGTTTTGCATGGTTTTTCAGCATTACACCCGGTAATAGCGAGGTGGACTTGATATGACAGTAGTGCCAACGTATATCTTCATGTGTCACTGCACTGACACCGTCACTGAAATCCCTGTCCGGCACAGCTTTACACATTGCAAAGACAGTAGGAACCGACTCACCATTGTATATATGCTCCCGTACTCCCGCTCCCCGTGTTACCTGTAGATAGATTGATTGACACTGTTCAGTGGGATTCCTGTTCAACAGCCCAATCATTAGCGCTCTCCATTCATCCCTGCTATGGGGATTTTCTACAGCAATAGCGGCAAGGCTGTCGCCCAGGCGGGAGAGATGCTCACTTAGCCTGAAAATGTTATGGCCGAATACCGGGATCATTTCATATACCCCGTCACCAAAGGTAAAACCACGGTCCATCACAGAGACAAATGCCTCTTCTACAGGCAAGAAAGCCCCATTCAGATAGACAACCGGCATTGTCACTCGAAAAACAGCTCCACCTCATCTTTGAGGCGATTGAACAGGCTTCCTTCAGCAACGGAATGCAAGGCAATCAGCGGTTTGTTAACCAGCTCTTTACCCTCCAGAATCACCCTGAGCTTTCCCCGCACATCACCCCTGGCGACAGGCGCAATAATGGTTGAATCAAGTTCAACAGAGGCATCCAGCTTTTTATATTTTCCCCTGGGTATTGTTATATACAGGTCATCCACGATTCCCAAATCCAGAGAATCCGTCAGTCCCTTCCAGATCTTGCCGGTAGTGATGGTTTCATTGGCATTGTAAAGCTTGTGCGTCTCGTAGAATCGAAATCCAAAATTCAGAATTGATCGGCTGGATCTGACGCGTGCCTGCTCTCCATCAGTACCCATGACGACCGATATCAGGCGCATATTGCCGCGCCTGGCAGAGGCTACCAGACAAAATCCGGCACTTTCCGTATGTCCTGTCTTGACGCCATCCACACCATCGCCATTCCATAACAATCTGTTTCGATTATGTTGTTTAATCCCGTTAAATGTAAACTCCTTCATTGAATGGTAAGCATATATTTCCGGATGATCCCTGATTAAAGCACTTGCCAGGATGGCCATATCCCTTGCCGTCGTATAATGGTTTTCATGAGGGAGACCGGTACTGTTCATAAAATGGCTGCCCGTCATTCCCAGGCCGGCGGCCTGATGGTTCATCATATCTGTAAATGCGTCCTCGCTGCCGGCAATATGTTCGGCCAGGGCGACACTTGCATCATTACCGGACTGGACAATGATCCCTTTCAGCAAATTATCGACAGACACCTTTTTATCGACTTCAATGAACATCCTGGAACCCGGCATGCGCCATGCTTTCTCACTCACTTCCACCATGTCGTCAAGACTGATATTACCGGCGGCAAGCTCTCCGGCGGCAACATAGACCGTCATCATTTTGGTAAGACTGGCAGGCTCCACCCGCTCATCAATATTTTCCGAAACCAGCATTTTATGACTATAATAGTCCATGACCAGATAGGAAGATGCCTTGATCATGGGAGGCGCCGGAACAATTGTTGCCGCTGACCTGCCGGGAATAAAAATATAAAATAAAAACAACACAACTGCAGGATTTATATATCGAGACATCACTTCTATCCTATTCTTGATAATTATTAATCGAAAACAATATGGTGTTCAGTAATCCCGTAACGCCCCAGACCGGTAACAATCCTGTCCGCAAAATCAATGTCCTGAATCGGCCCGATACGTACACGATAAACCGTGCTGCCATGGAGCACGGCCTTACTGATATGAATAAGTCCGGAGCCCAGTGGTCCCAGTTTTTTACGGAGATTTTTTGCATTCAGGATACTTGAGAATGAGCCAACCTGTATGTAAAACCCTGATGAGACCGTATCGATGGCGGCGGTTCGTACCGGAGCGCCGCCCTTTTTATAGGTCCCGGGATTGATTGCACGGATCTCGACCAGGCCGGTCCCTGTTTTAACTATACCGAGTTTTGCCGCAGCGGTATAAGAAAGATCGATGATTCGATTCTCATGGAACGGGCCCCGGTCGTTTACCCTCACAATCACTTTCCTTCCATTTTTCAGGTTCACCACCTCCAGATAGGTTGGCAGGGGCAATGTCTTATGTGCCGCAGACATTGCATACATATCATAAGTCTCCCCGTTCGAGGTCCTTCTGCCATGGAATTTATTACCGTACCATGAAGCGATCCCACGCTGCACAAAGTCTTTACTGCTTTTCTTTACATAATAACGTTTCCCGTTCACGACGTAGGAGCCGGGGTTCCCATATTTACTTCTTGGCTCAACGCGTGGTACGGCATCCGGTATGGACGATACATCAATGGATCCCGGAGGAGGCCCTGTATCCCGAGAAATGCTTACGGAGCAGGCCTGCAGTAGCCCGCAACAAAGCACCAATACGACTGCCTTATTGCCGATTCTGCTCCATAGTCTCACCGTACTGGCGAAAAAAAACATATATTGACAGTACCTCTATATCGTTAATGGCGTTTTTTCACGGGGGACCGTCATTATTCCCGGTATATTTTGCATGGATTTCCATGGCAAGCTGGTAAACCGCCATGGCATAAAGCACGCTGTGGTTATATCGGGTGATTGCATAGAAATTATCAAATCCAAGCCAATACTCATTACCATTCATGGTCTCCAGATCCAGTAACTTTACCTTGGTAGCTGGAGATAATACAGACCCCGTATATATCCCATATCTCGTCAACTCACCAGCCGGCAGATCCGGCTTCAGGTTGTCATCCACCGCATTGATATATTTTTCGCCCTCTATCCGGGCCGGCACTACTACCAACTCGCCAGGTTTCCAGCCATGTTCCTTAAAGTAGTTGCCAATACTGCCAATCGCGTCAGCCGGGTTATGCCAGATATCTACGTGCCCATCATTATCAAAATCAATGGCATAATGCCGGTAACTACTGGCTATAAATTGTGGCAGACCCATGGCGCCGGCATAGGAGCCTTTAATACTATGGGGTTCAAGCCCCTGTTCTCTGGTAAGCAACAGATACTGCACCAATTCATCCCTAAAAAATGCCGCCCTTTTAGGATAATCAAATGCCAGTGTTGCAAGTGAATCGATTACTTTGAATTTCCCTGTATTCTTCCCATATCGCGTTTCTACCCCGATGATGGCAACCAGGATTTCAGCAGGTACACCATAAATATCCTCGGCTTTCTGGAGACTGGTCCTGTTTTTTTTCCAAAATTCAACCCCAAGCCGGATACGTCCAGGTTGTAGAAACAGTGATCTGTATTTATACCAGGGCAGGATTTCCGCCGGCCGCTCAATCGCCTGCAAAACACTCCTGGATAACTTGATACGACTGAATACGGAACTGAGTTCTTCATTGTCAAACCCGTATTCAACAACCATGTTATCGAGAAAAGCCTTGACATCATCACGGTCGACTATCGTTGCTTGTATGTCGCAGGTGGACAATGCCAACAAGAATGTGATGACCGCATCGATAAAATATTTCATGTTAAACAATCATCCAGAAAGGAACCGCCGGTGCGACTGTATTGCCATCAATATACCAAACCCTGTCATCAGGGTAACCATGGACGTTCCACCCTGACTTATTAATGGTAATGGAACACCGACCACCGGCAGTTGTCCGGTAACCATTCCCATGTTAACAATAATATAGACAAAGAAAGTCAAAACCAGTCCGGCCCCAAGTAAACGGCCATATGTCTGCTGTGCATTCATCGCAATATGCAAACCACGCGCAATAATAAACATATAAACACAAATAAGCACCAACACTCCCATAAACCCGAATTCCTCGCAGAAAACTGAAAAAATAAAATCCGTTGACCGCTCCGGCAGAAACTCAAGATGTGATTGCGTACCATTGAGCCAACCTTTGCCATATATGCCGCCTGATCCTATCGCAATCTTTGACTGGATAATGTGATAGCCTGCTCCCAATGGATCCTGTTCCGGATTAAGGAAAGTTAATAGCCTCTGTTTTTGGTAGTCGTGCATAAAATACCAGAGTATCGGCGTAGACAGCGCAGCCATGGAAAAAAAACCTGCAATAAGCTTCCAGCTGATACCGGTTATAAACAATACAGAAAAACCGGCGGCGGCAACCAATAAGGCCGTTCCGAGATCAGGTTGCTTGCCGATCAGGATCACCGGAGCGATGATCATGAAACAGGCGACCACCAGCTGGGAAAAAGTCGGGGGCAATGATCTCTCCGAAAAATACCATGCCAATACCATGGGCACGGCAAGTTTCATTAATTCAGATGGTTGGAAACGAAAGATACGCAGATCAATCCATCTCTGTGCGCCTTTCCCCACGTCTCCAATAAACAACACCAGTAACAGCAACAAGATCCCAAGTAAATATGTCGCTAAAGACCAGCGCGACAGTTGTGCCGGTGGTAACTGGGCAAAAGCAATCATCAACAGAAAAGCCAGACCCAGGCGGATTGCCTGCCGGTACAGAACACTCCCCTCCTGCCCTCCCCCGGCACTGTATAAAACGACAACACCCATACCGCATAAAATCAAAAGACCCAATAGCAAGGACAGGTCCAGGTGTAAACGCTGTAAAAGTAACTTTCCATCCATCCTGTTCACCCCTGTTGCGGTGGTTTTTCATTAAAATAATGATCGAACAGGCGGCGGGCAATGGGAGCAGCGCTCCTTGACCCATGTCCCCCGTTTTCTACTATAATGGCGACAGCGATCCTTGGCGCTTCCACAGGCGCAAACGCAATAAACAATGCATGATCCAGGAGTTCCTCGGGAAGATCTTCTATCTGTTCTTCTTCATCCTGCGGCATACCTACTATCTGTGCTGTTCCGGTTTTTCCGGCAAATCGGTAAGCGGCACCTAATCCGCTGCGTCTTGCAGTGCCATGCGCCCCATGGACGACATCAACCATGGCTGTGATTATCTCATCCCAGTATGTATCTTGTGCCGCAGTTATCGCCTGCCTGCCGCGACTACCTACATGCCTGACCGTTTCGCCGGTAACCGGGTCTCGCACCTCGGCCAGCAGATGCGGTATGATGGTCTTACCACGGTTTGCCATTGCTGCGGTTGCCGTTGCCAATTGTATTGGCGTCACGGATATCGAGCCCTGGCCGATACCCATAATTACCGTCTCTCCCGGGAACCAGATTTGACCGAATACCCTGCGTTTCCATTCCCTCGAGGGTAGCAACCCGGCATCCTCACCACCAATATCGATACCGGTTTTCTTTCCAAAACCAAACTGTTGCAAGGCCGGATATAAACGATCAATTCCCATCTCGAAAGCCAGTGTATAAAAGTACACATCACATGACTGGGCAATTGCATTGTCAAGATTAACATAGCCATGCCCGTACTTTTTCCAGTCACGGTATCTATGGCTCCTTCCGGGTATGGAAAACCAGCCCTGGCAAAAAGTCTCTTCATAGGGAGTCCGCAAACCATAGTTAAGGGCGGCAAACCCGATAAATGGCTTGATGGTAGACCCGGGGGGGTATTTTCCCTGTAAAGCACGGTTTAAAAGGGGGGTATCTTTTGAATTTAATATTTTTCGGTATGAGAAAGAATCAATACCGTTGACAAAAAGGTTCGGATCGTAGCCGGGCGTACTGACCAGTGCGAGAATACTGCCATCACGTGGATCGATCGCGACGATAGCTCCACGTTTATCACCGAGTGCATCGACGGCAAGATTTTGTAAAGAGACATCCAGAGTAAGATAAATATTTTTCCCGGGGACTGGTGGCGTCCGATCGAGGACACGGATGATACGGCCCTGGGCATTGACTTCAACCTGTTGATAGCCAACAGAACCATGTAACAGTTTTTCATATGCCTTCTCAACCCCTACCTTACCGATATAGCTGGTCCCCCGGTAATTCGATGCGTTAAGATTTCTGAATTCGTCTTCATCTATCATGCCGACATAACCAATGGCATGGGAAGTATTCGGCCCTAATGGGTAATACCGGTTCAGACGCGCGACCACATCGATGCCCGGTAAAAGGTGACGGTTAACGGATATTCTGGCAACCTCCTCATCACTCAGGTTAAACCTTATCGGGACATTCTCAAAACGCCGTTTTTTCCGAAGCTGATCTTTGAAGCGTTTTATATCGGATCCTTCGATTTTAATAATCACACCAAGCCGCTTGATTAACTGGTCCAGGTCGTCGACCTGTTCCGGGATTACTTCCAGGCTGAATGATGGCCGGTTGTCAGCGAGTAACACTTTATCCCTGCTGAAAATCAAACCACGAGTCGGTGGTATCGGCAGTATCTTCACGCGGTTGTGCCGGGACAGTGTCGTAAAATGATCATGCATGATCACCTGCAGGTAAAATATCCTGGCAACCACGACCGATCCGAGTAATAACATAAAAAAACCGGCAATATAGATACGGCTGCGAATCAAACTGGTTTCGCGCTTGAGATCTTTAACAGAAAATTTTTGAAGCATACAGATGCCCCGATCGCATCGCCAGGTGCTGATAAATTCGGTTTTCAACAACCTTCGGATGGATCACTGGTAAGAGCAAGTGTTAATTGGTGGACAATCCGGGAGCAAGCCTTCTGAGATTTTCATTAGTTATTTTTTAACTTTTTTTATCTCCGTGTACTCTGTACCTCTGTGGTGAATCATATAGTTAAATAACTGATGAAAGAGATATGGGTGTGACTGATTAAATTTATTTAATTAACGTGGTATCTACGGCGAACATCCCGCAGAATAATAAATAGCCAGGGCCATAGCAACATGCTGCTGAAGGCGGGTAGCCAGAATGTCCAATGCTGTGGGGGAATTCCCATCATGCCTTTTATCCATAGCACTATAAATTGAAATATCAGGATATAGCAACAAACCAGAAGCGCCTGCTGCACCAGAGGATACACGCGGATTCTCTGATAAGACTTGATAGTAATATAGGCAATAACCGCAAGACCGAGAGCATTCTGGCCAAGCACTGTCCCTTGCTGTACATCAAGTAACAAGCCCAGCAACCAGGCGATCCCTATCCCTACCCTGCCCGGCAGCGCCATGCACCAGTAGATTAGGACCATTGCGATCCATGCCGGCCGCCAGTTTATCGCCCATTCAGGTAATGGCATGGCAGTGAGCATGAAAGCAATAACCAGGCTCAGAACGATCACCCAGGCACCGCTGTTATGATGTTTTATGTGGATCATGGATTCATCACTACTCCGGCTTTTTGCGCCTTGGTCCCGTCATTTTCGTATGGCCACACCAGAAGTACTTCGCGACTTTGTGCCAGCTTTGCACTCGGTGTTACGTTCACCTTGGCAAAAGGTACACCCGGTTCCAGGGTAATCGTTGATATCGTCCCCACCGGGTAACCCCTCGGAAAACGGTGTCCCAGGCCGGAAGAGATGATTAAATCACCTTTGCGAATGTCTGCATTGGTCGGCAGGTTTTCCAACAATAGCGAGTTATACCGGCCCGTACCGACTGCAATAGCACGCAGACCATTGCGATTCACCTGAACCGGCAACGCATGGCTGGGATCAGTAATCAATAATACCTTGCTGGCAAAAGGCCCGACGTGGAATATCTGACCTATGACGCCGTTGGCATCAACCACCGGTTGCCCGTCGTAGGCGCCTTCACGACTCCCCTTGTTAATCTCGATCAGGTGCCTGAACGGGTCCAGTTCAACCGCCACTAATTCTGCAATCAGCACCCGTTCTCTGAATTTTACTGATCCACCCAACAACCGGCGCAGACGCTTATTTTCCTCCTTTAATACGGCGAACCGTTGCAATTTGGAATTTAATAACTGGTATTCTTCACGCAAATGGCTGTTTTCTTCCATCAATGTCCTGCGCGTTACAAATGTTTCCGACATCCAGCGCCCCATTTCGACCGGGAGGTTGACGGCAATCTGGAGTGGATAGACCAGTGTGGATAACGCAGCCCTGACCAGCTGCAAATGGCCTTGCCGGTGGTCTACAGACATAAGAATGATCGACATCAATATAAAGAAAATTATCCTTACATTGGCTGAGGGACTCTTCAGGAAAAGTGTCTTGATAACTCGCCTCTAACTTGAATGTTTATATTAATCGAGCGCCAGGATATCGTCGCCATACTCATCGATCATTTCCATGTAGCGCCCACCGCCCCGGGCAACACATGTCATGGGGTCCTCGGCAACTATCACCGGCAGGCCGGTTTCTTCCATCATCAAACGATCAATATCACGCAATAGCGCCCCACCACCCGTAAGCACCATGCCACGTTCAGCAACATCTGCACCCAGTTCCGGTGGTGTTTTCTCAAGAGCATTCTTGACGGCATCTACAATGCCTGTCAGCGGCTCTTGCAGTGCTTCAAGTATTTCATTGCTGTTCAGCGTAAAACTGCGTGGAATACCTTCTGCAAGATTGCGTCCCCTGACTTCCATTTCACGCACCTCATGACCTGGATAGGCACACCCGATTTCCTCCTTGATCCGTTCAGCGGTTGCGTCTCCGATGAGCGTACCGTAGTTGCGCCGGACATAGTTGATAATCGCCTCGTCAAACCGGTCACCGCCGATCCGAACCGATTCGGAGTAGACAATGCCATTGAGTGAAATGACGGCTACTTCGGTCGTACCACCACCAATGTCGAGAACCATCGAGCCCCTGGCATCACTGACCGGCATGCCGGCGCCGATCGCGGCTGCCATCGGTTCCATAATCAAATGGACCCTCCTGGCCCCAGCACCTAAAGCCGATTCCCGGATGGCACGTTGCTCAACCTGGGTGGAGCCACAGGGAACGCAAACCAGGACTCTGGGGCTTGGCTTGAACAGGGTGCCTCCATGTACGGCATGGATAAAGTATTGCAACATCTTTTCGGTAATGACGAAGTCTGCAATCACGCCGTCCTTAAGGGGACGGATCGCCGTGATATGACCAGGGGTCCGTCCCAGCATACGCTTGGCCTCGGTGCCTACGGCCCGTATCGACTTGGCATTTACCGAATCACCATCCTTACGGATGGCCACAACCGAGGGTTCGTTCAGAACAATACCCTTGTTGCGTACATAAATAAGCGTGTTGGCAGTACCCAGATCAATGGATAAATCATTTGAAAAAAGACCACGTATTCTGCTTAATATCATTAAAGATAACAGTTTCCGGTTAGTGATGGGTTAACAAATACATACAGGGAAACACCACCCTGGAACCGGCCGGATATGGTCTGTAAACCGATTTTCACGAGCGTTTTTCAAACTCCTGCAAGATCACCGAGTAAATGGCTGATTCACAAGCGTAACTCTATCAATGAGGAAGGTTTTGAGCAAGCCGTGTGTTATGATAACTTTTCAATTTTCAATAAGAAATTAAGTATGTCACTCGATAAAACGGAAATCGAAAAAATCGCCTGGCTGGCGCGGCTCGCACTGGATGAGGACGACATACCGAATTACTCCCGCGATCTGGCCAACATTCTGGCCCTGATAGAACAGATGAATAGCGTTGATACCGCAGGGATTGAACCGCTGGCCCATCCGATGGAGATTAAAGCGCGGCTGCGTCACGACACAGTCACCGAAGACGATCAACGGGAAAGGTTTCAGGCCATTGCTCCGGCCGTGGGAAACGGACATTATCTGGTTCCCAAAGTAATCGATTGACACCAAATGCTTCCTGGCATTGATTTGATACCCCGGTAATCGCCTACATGCACCAGCATACACTCGCCGAACTGTCTAAGCTACTGCATCAACGCGCAATCAGCAGCGAGGAGTTAACCCGGACTTATTTGGAGCGGGCCGGAAAATTCAATCACGAGCTAAACTGTTATATCTCGTTAACCCCGGATCTGGCGCTCGAACAGGCCCGTGTGGCGGACAAAAGGTTGCAACAGGGTGATGGCGGACCACTTACCGGCCTGCCCATTTCCCATAAAGATATTTTCTGTACCGAGGGGATCAAGACCTCCTGCGGATCCCGGATGCTGGACAACTTCCTCGCTCCCTATAACGCAACGGTCGTCGAAAAACTCAACGATGCCGGGATGGTGACTATCGGGAAAACCAACATGGACGAATTCGCCATGGGTTCATCGAATGAGACCAGCTTCTATGAGACGGCCATCAACCCCTGGGACAAGTCACGAGTACCGGGCGGTTCATCCGGAGGCTCTGCTGCTGCGGTGGCGGCACGGATCAGCCCCGCTGCCACCGGAACTGACACAGGTGGCTCCATCCGGCAACCTGCCGCCCTGTGTGGCATAACCGGGTTAAAACCCACTTACGGACGAGTCTCCCGCTATGGCATGATCGCCTTTGCCTCCAGCCTCGATCAAGGCGGGCCAATGACGCAGACAGCGGAAGATGCAGCCCTGCTGCTCACGGCTATGGCCGGCTTCGATGAACGGGATTCCACCTGCGTTGATCGGACCGTGGAAGATTACCGAGAGGGTTTGAATGGCACGATTTCAGATCTGAGTATCGGCCTGCCCAGGGAATATTTTGATGACAGTCTGGATAGCGAAATCGGGGACCGGATACATGCAGCCGTTCAACAACTGGAACGGGCCGGGGCCACTATTCGGGAGATCGAACTGGGCAATAGCCATCTCTCCATACCGGCCTATTATGTGGTAGCGCCCGCGGAATGTTCTTCCAACCTGGCCCGTTATGACGGGGTCAGATACGGTCACCGCTGTAGAGAGCCGAAAAACCTGTCAGATCTCTACTGCCGCTCACGCGCTGAGGGTTTCGGCAAGGAAGTCAAACGCCGCATCATGATCGGCACCTATGTCCTGTCAGCCGGTTACTATGACGCCTATTACCTGAAGGCACAGAAAATCAGGCGCCTGATCCGCGATGACTTTCAACGGGCCTTTCAGGATATTGATGTCATCATCGGGCCCACCTCACCGACAACGGCCTTCAAACTGAATGAACGGCTCGATGATCCAATCAGCATGTACCTGTCCGATATCTATACGGTATCGGTCAACCTGGCCGGATTGCCTGCTATATCCATCCCCGCAGGATTTGCCGATGGTTTGCCGGTAGGCATGCAAATCATTGGTAATTACTTTTCTGAATCCCGGTTACTGAATATTGCGCACCGCTTTCAACAGATGACAGATTGGCACAAGATCTCGCCACAAGGATACAACTAAACATGGAATGGGAAACGGTCGTCGGACTGGAAATCCACGTACAACTCTCGACAAAGAGCAAGATATTCTCAGGCGCAGCGACTGCCTACGGCGCCGATGCCAACAAACAGGCCTGTGCCATCGATCTTGGATTACCGGGTGTTTTACCCGTTATCAATGCGGAAGCCATTCACAGAGCCATCAAATTTGGTCTTGCCATTAACGCAACAATCGCCGGGCACTCGGTGTTTGCACGCAAGAACTACTTTTACCCGGATCTGCCGAAGGGCTACCAGATAAGCCAGTACGAATTACCCATAGTAAGGAATGGCCGAATTGACATCCAGCTGCGAGACGGGACGATGAAAACGATTGGCATTACCCGCGCCCACCTGGAAGAAGATGCCGGCAAATCCCTGCATGAAGGCTTTCATGATATGACCGGTATCGATCTGAACCGGGCCGGCACACCACTTATAGAGATCGTCTCCGAACCGGATCTCCGTTCGGCGCAGGAAGCCACCGCATACATGCGAAAGATCCATACCCTGGTGCGCTACCTGGGCATCTCCGACGGTAACATGCAGGAGGGATCATTCCGTTGCGACGCTAATGTATCGATACGCCCCAGAGGAGAAACAACCTTTGGGACCCGCACGGAAACCAAGAACCTGAACTCATTCCGTTTTGTGGAGCAGGCTATCCTGTATGAGATCGACCGTCAGATCGATGTTATCGAATCAGGCGGTAAAGTAATTCAGGAAACGCGGCTGTATGATGCCGACAGGAATGAAACCCGTCCCATGCGCAACAAGGAAGAGGCCAACGACTACCGTTACTTCCCGGAACCGGATCTGCTTCCGGTAGAGTTAGGCAAGGAAGAGATCGAGGCGATCCGCGCTGAATTGCCGGAACTGCCGGACGCCAAACGGCAACGTTTTATCAATGAGTACGCCCTCTCCGGAAATGAAAGCAGTCATCTCAGCAACAACCTGGAACTGGCGGATTATTTCGAGGCAACGGTCCAGGCATCGGGCGGTGCAGTAAAACAGAGCGTTAACTGGATAATGGGTGACCTGGCCGCCGCATTGAACAGAGAAAACAGGCAGATTACCGAATCACCTGTCACGGCGGGGATGCTGGGCGGCATGATCAAGCGTATCGAGGATGAAACCATTTCCGGAAAGATCGCAAAACAGGTATTTGAGGCCATGTGGAACGGTGAGGGAGAAGCGGACGCCATTATTGAGGCCAGGGGGATTAAGCAGGTCAGCGACAGCGGCTTGATAGAAAAGCTGGTGGATGAAGTGATTGCTGCAAACCCCGATCAGGTGGAACAATTCCGTGCCGGCAAGGATAAAGTACTGGGATTCTTCGTCGGCCGGATAATGAAAAAGACCCGGGGCAAGGCCAACCCACAACAGGTTAACCAACTGCTCAGGGACAAATTAAAATCCACCTGAAATCAAGGCTGTCGCTTTTCTACCCTGATATTCGAAAAATAAGCAATGCTTTTTGTGCCCGTTTCATCTGTGTCACAAAACAGCGCTATTTCCATCAGTCTGGCGCCGGCGGCATCACCCCAAAGTGTAGAGTAGAGCGCAGTAAGATCTTCACGCTCGTGGCGCCAACGGCCAATATTCTCATTGCCGCCGTCAGCCACATAATGTGGAAAGGAAAACAGGTGCAGGAACTTGAGGAATTTCCAGTCTCCGCGATGTAACTTTCGGTTCCCCCAGATAATTTCCATATTGTGTGACTTGCCACCGGCAGATCTGAATCCAAGATAAATACGGGCGGGGTGATCATCGCCGGAGGCCGTCATTTCATCCAAATCGCTGACGATTCCCTGTTCAATAAACCAGTCCCAGCTCAGCAATGGGTACGCATTCAGTTCAATATCCACATATCGAAACAGCATCGAAGCACTGTCATTGGTGCTCAAGCGGATGGATGGATAACCTTCCTTAGTAACGAAAGAGATCCCCATTGGCGGGTGACGCAGGAATTTACGGTGATACCAACCTTCCGGCAGCGGATCTAACGGTAATGGTTTACTGAAATCCATTACCGCAAATGAAGGCGAACCATCCGGGACCAGTACATTTGTCCGTTCCTTTTTGCTGCACCCCGTTAGCAATAAAAGAGAAAGAATTGTCAACCCTGATAACAGGCGGAGCATATTGATTTTTCCAGGATTAATGGTAAATGCCTCATTTAAATTCAAAACAAGCTCTCTCCCTAAATAAAGCTACGCCATTTTATCGATTCGTATTCCGCATCCTGCATCATTTCCAGTTGCGTAACTATAATTGGCTGACCAAATCCCCGATATGTAATTGCAATACATCCTGAGCGCTGCCCTGATTGACGGCAATCTCCACCAGGCCATTTGAATTCTCATACCAGAAGACCTGTCCTGCCGGTACCTCTGCAAAGGTCACGGCGTTATTTATCGTATTTCCTGCAATATTGATGACCGAGCCTTTATCCAGTTTACCGGCGCGCATGCCGGTCATGGCATTGCCAAAATGATCGAAATAAATAATCTCTGGAATATCATCGGGCCAATCGTGTTGATCTTGCCATTCAATTTTATCGCCTGGTGGTCCCGCGCCATTCGCTAATCCTGCGCACACGGGTGCGTAAAGATCACGTCCGTAAAAACTACTGGATAACCGTTCCGGCCGCCAGGCGATCTTCCAGCATTCAACCTGTTTACTCCTCCTGATCACCAAATCGAACAGACCGTTGTCCGGTCCAACGAACCAGTTGCCATCGATCTTCAGGACAACCGGTTTATCCGCATCACTGCCCACACCCGGGTCAACCACACAAAAAAATATCGTCCCTTCCGGAAAGCCTCCGCTACAAGCCGACAGTAAATAGGCGCTGGCCATAGGATTTTGCCGTGGCGCATCCAGAAAAAGATTGATTATCCCTGTCCCCGGTGCAGATTGTAACAACACTGCCTGAACCTGACCGATGTACGGTCCTTCTATACCATAGTCAGTAAACAGAACAATCATGGAAAAAGGTTGAAATCAAAAACTGAATGATACATTTCACGGACAGGATGTTATGCCACTGGTATATATACCTGAATTATAAAACAAAAAGCCGGGGCTGGCCCGGCAAATATATTAAAGAGATAATTATTAAATGAATGGCACTTACTTAGCCCGTCGTTCCCGCGAAGGCGGGAACCCAGTTAAACAAAATGTACTTTATCCACTGGATCTCCGCTTTCGCGGAGACGACGAAAAGAGGGTATTTATAATTCACAAGCTTAAGTAAGTACCATTCAATTATTAAATACTTGTTATCGCGCTTCCATGCTTCAGTTTTTTTCTTCCGAAACCTCCGATGGCCTGTCGATCAGCTCAACAATGGCCATTGGCGCTCTGTCACCAGTACGGAAACCACACTTCAGGATACGGAGATAACCGCCGGGACGCTCCTTGTAACGTGGACCGAGCTCATTAAATAACTTGGTTACGACAGCGCGGTCCCGCAGCCGTGAAAAGGCAAGCCGGCGTTTGGCTACGGAATCATTCCTGGCCAGGGTAATCAAGGGTTCGGCAACACGGCGCAGTTCCTTCGCTTTCGGCAAGGTTGTCCTGATCAATTCATGCTGCATCAATGATACCGTCATATTACGGAACATCGCTTTGCGGTGAGAACTATTGCGATTCAGTTTTCTGCCACTGTCTTTATGACGCATTTGCTTGTCTACTTTTAATTTTTTGAAATGTTACCTGATACTACCTGGCAGTGATCTTGTCCCTGTCTTCATATAATCCAGGCGGGGGCCAGTTCTCCAGTCGCATGCCCAACGATAATCCACGCGACGCCAGGACATCCTTGATTTCGGTAAGGGATTTTTTCCCCAGATTCGGGGTTTTCAGCAGTTCAACTTCCGTGCGTTGAATCAAATCGCCAATGTAATAAATACTTTCAGCCTTGAGGCAATTGGCCGAACGGACAGTAAGTTCCAGGTCGTCTACCGGTCGTAGCAGGATAGGATCGATTTCCGGTTCGTTATTGGCAACCGCTTCAATTGATTCCTCTGCTTCCAGATCCACAAAAATAGAAAGCTGATTACGCAGGATTCTGGCGGCCTCTCTCACAGCATCCTCCGGATCAATAGTACCGTTGGTTTCTATCTCCATAATCAGTTTGTCCAGGTCGGTCTGCTGCTCTACACGAGCACTCTGTATATCATAAGCCACACGTTTGATTGGGCTGAATGATGCGTCCAGTTTCAGGCGTCCAATGGCCTGCGTTTCCTCTTCATAACCATCAACGATTACAGGACGGTAACCTCGTCCACGTTCAATCTTTATGGTCATATTCAACTCACCTGCCTTGGTCAGACTTGCAATAAAATGATCCGGATTGGCGATTTCAATATCATGATCGACACTGATATCGCTTGCACGCACTTCTCCAGGACCATTTTTCTTCAGGCTAAGGACCGCCTCATCCTTGGCATGCATTTTTATGGCGAGACCTTTCAGGTTCAGAAGGATATCGATAATGTCCTCCTGAACACCTTCCATGGTGGTGTACTCATGCAATACCCCTTCAATCTCAACTTCTGTCACGGCACATCCGGCCATGGATGAAAGGAGGACCCGGCGCAGGGCATTACCTAAAGTGTGTCCAAAGCCCCGGTTCAAGGGTTCGATAGTGATCTTTGAACAAGTGTTGTTGATTGTCTCAACATCGACCCGGCGTGGTTTTAGCAATTCACTGAATGTTGATGGCATATTTTTGTCCTGTTTCTACTTATTTGGAATAGAGTTCGACGACGAGTTGTTCATTAATTTCCTGCGGTAATTCGGAGCGATCAGGAATCGCTTTGAATACACCCTCCATTTTTTCCGTATTCACATCGACCCATGGAGGCAACCCATATTGCTCGGAAACATTGAGTGCATCCCGTATACGCAATTGCTTTTTGCTCTTTTCACGAATGCTGATCTTGTCCAGTGGATTTACCTGATAAGACGGGATATTTACGCTTTTATCGTTTACCAGGACGGCCTTATGGCTGACAAGTTGCCTTGCTTCATTGCGGGTGGAGCCAAAGCCCATTCTATAAACAACATTATCCAGCCGGCACTCCAGCAGTTGCAGTAAATTTTCACCGGTTGAACCCTTCGCACGATTCGCCTCCTTATAATACCGGCGAAACTGCCTTTCCAGCACCCCGTATATGCGGCGCAATTTCTGCTTTTCACGAAGTTGCAGGGCATAATCCGACAGGCGTTTCGACCGGGTCCCCTGATCTCCCGGGATCTTGTCAATCTTGCATTTGGATTCAAGAGGCCGTGCCCTGCTCTTCAGGAACAGATCCGTACCCTCACGGCGGCTTAATTTACATTTTGGTCCAAGGTAACGTGCCATCAATCAGCTCCTGTTTATACCCGGCGCCGTTTCGGCGGACGACAACCATTATGTGGTGTAGGCGTGACATCGGTGATATTGGTAATATTAAAACCGACTGCATTCAGCGCCCTGACGGCGGATTCGCGACCGGGACCCGGCCCCTTGATAAAAACTTCCAGGTTCTTCATGCCAAACTCCAGTGCGACTTCACCTGCTTTTTGTGCAGCGATCTGAGCCGCAAATGGTGTACTTTTACGCGATCCGCGGAATCCACTGCCACCGGCTGTCGCCCAAGCCAGGGCATTACCCTGCCGATCACTAATCGTAATGACAGTATTATTAAATGATGCATGGATATGCGCCATTCCATCGATAACGGTTTTTTTTACTTTCTTTTTACCACGACTACTCGTCTTTGCCATAATATATTCCCGCAGATTACCTCTTGATTATACGTCGCGGTCCCTTGCGCGTGCGTGCATTGGTTTGAGTTCGCTGCCCACGAACAGGGAGTCCGCGACGATGGCGGATCCCACGACACGTACCAAGATCTATCAGACGTTTTATATTCATGTATACTTCACGCCGCAGGTCCCCCTCCAGTTCGTAATTGCCAACCTCACTTCTTATTTTATCCAGATCTCCTTCATTCAAATCCCGCACCTTAACATCCGGCTTAAGACCCGTCGCTTTACAGATATCGTTTGCACGGCTACTGCCAATGCCATAAATATATTTCAGTGCAATATGCAAATGCTTGTTGTCAGGTATATTGATACCGGCTATACGGGCCATTTACTGTTTTTCTCCAATAAAATACATGATTAACCTTGACGCTGCTTATGACGCGGATCGCTGCATATGACCCGGACGACTCTCTTGCGCCGGATGACCCGGCAGTTCCGGCAGATCTTTTTTACAGATGCCCTGACTTTCATTTGCGACTCCTTTTAACTTCGCCTGCCATGGCTCTTGAGATTGGCTTTTTTCAGAAGCCCCTCGTATTGATGCGACATAAGATGAGCCTGGACCTGCGACATGAAGTCCATTACAACCACCACGATTATGAGCAGTGAAGTACCACCAAAATAAAATGGAACATTGAATTTCAGGATCAGGAATTCAGGAAGCAGACAAACAAACGTGATGTATATTGCTCCCGCCAGTGTCAGCCTGCTCAGTATTAAATCCAGATAGTGTGCTGTCTGCTCTCCGGGTCGCATCCCCGGAACGAATGCCCCCGATTTCTTCAGATTATCCGCCGTTTCTTTCGGATCAAACACTATGGCTGTGTAGAAATAACAGAAAAACACAATACCGGCAGCATACATCAGTACATATAGCGGTTGTCCGGGAGATATCGCCGAAGAAATATCCTGTAACCAGCGCATGCTTTCGCTCTGCCCGAACCAACCAGCCAGAGTCGCGGGAAAGAGAATGATACTGGAGGCGAAGATGGGGGGGATAACGCCTGACATATTCAACTTAAGAGGCAAATGACTCGACTGGCCAGCGTAGAGTTTGCGCCCAACCTGCCGTTTTGCATAGTTAACCGTGATCCTGCGCTGGCCACGTTCTACAAACACGACAAAACCGGTAACGATGACCGCCAGTGAAAATAGTATGAAAACCATCAACACATTCATCTCGCCGGTACGGGATAACTCCAGTGTACCACCCACAGCCCTGGGCAGCCCTGCAACAATTCCGGCAAAAATAATCATGGAAATTCCGTTGCCGACACCGCGTTCGGTGATCTGCTCCCCCAGCCACATCAGGAAAAGTGTACCGGTGACCAGGCTGGTCACGGAAATGATCCGGAAACCCATTCCCGGATCGATCACGACAGGTAAACCGGCCGCTTGCTGTCTCTCCAGGGCTATGGATACACCAATGGCCTGAAATACGGCAAGCACCACTGTACCATAGCGCGTGTATTGCGTGATTTTACGCCTGCCCGATTCGCCCTCCTTGCGTAACTGTTTCAATTTGGGATCGATATAACTCAATAACTGTAAAATAATAGACGCGGAAATATAGGGCATAATACCCAATGCGACGACTGAAAATCGCCGCAAGGCGCCTCCGGAAAACATATTGAACATATCGAGAATCGTGCCACTCTGTTGTCTGAATAACTCGCCAAGCGCAACGGGGTTGATTCCCGGTACCGGTATATGGGTGCAAACCCGGTAGACAAACAGTGCGAACAGGACAAACAGCAGACGCTGTCTGAGTTCTTTTAATTTGCCCAGACTCGCCAGACCACCGGGGATTGCAGGGTTCGATACCGCCATCTTATTCCTCTATCCTGCCTCCTGCGGCTTGAATGGCTGCCAGGGCGCCTTTACTTACCCCAAGACCCTTGATCGTAACTGCTTTTTTAATCTCGCCGGAGGCAATGATCTTTGCATATTTAATCTCTTTCGACACAACATTGGCTTTTTTCAGGATATTCAAATCGATAACTTCCGCTTCGATAGCATTAATTTCGTGCAAACGTATTTCTGCAGTAACGCGTCCCCGGCGGGAACTGAATCCTACCTTTGGCAGGCGCCGTTGCAACGGCATCTGACCGCCTTCAAAACCAGCTTTTGTATAGCCGCCGGAACGCGACTTCTGGCCCTTGTGTCCCCGCCCGGCCGTCTTGCCGGTACCGGAACCTGTTCCACGTCCCACTCTTTTCCTTGGCTGCTTTGAACCGGGCGCCGGTTTCAATGAATTTAAGCGCATATCAGACTTCCTCAACGGCCAGCAAATAGGACACCTTATTAATCATGCCGCGGTTTGCAGACGTGTCATCAACGATCACTGAATGGTTAATACGGCGCAGGCCAAGACCGCTAACGCAGGCCTTATGCGACTTAATCCTGCGATTGGTGCTACGCTTTAGAGTAACTTTCAATTTTCCGACTGTTTTCGCCATTATTAATCCGTGATCTCTTCAACCGATTTGCCACGCTTGGCTGCCATATATTCCGGTGACGACATTGACTGCAATCCTTTTATCGTGGCGTGCACCACGTTTACAGCATTTGTTGAACCAATCGATTTCGCCAGGATATTATGAATCCCGACTACTTCAAACACAGCACGCATGGGACCGCCGGCAATAATGCCTGTGCCTTCTGACGCGGGTTCCATATGGACCTTGGCGGCGCCGTGATTGGCAGTTACCGCATAATGCAGCGTATTTCCCTTGAGAGGTACCGTAATCATGTTTTGCCGTGCCTTCTCCATCGCCTTCTGGATCGCTACAGGAACTTCCCTGGCTTTGCCACGGCCAAAACCAATTTTTCCGTCACCATCGCCAACCACCGCCAGTGCAGCAAAACCGAATATACGCCCGCCCTTGACAACCTTTGCTACACGGTTTACGGCGACCAGCTTTTCAAGCAGATTTTCATTACCTGTTATTGAATCTGTTAATGCCATATCTTAATTATTCCTGCCGTGTTTACTGAAATGCGAAGCAACACAGTGTTGTGCCGTTGGCCCAATAGAGGAAGCAACGAGCAGAGGATGTATTTTTTCCAACATATTTTAGAACTCCATTCCATTTTTACGTCCTGCATCCGCCAGGGCCTTGATCCGTCCATGATACTTATACCCGGAACGATCAAAAGCAACGTTGCTGATACCCGCTTTCTTCGCTCGCTTGGCGAGTATCTTGCCGACCACCGCGGCAGCTTCAATATTGCCACTGTATTTAATCTTCTTCCTGACCTCTTTATCAAGCGTCGATGCGCAAGCAATGACCTCGGATCCACTGGGGGCAATGATTTGTGCATAAATATGCCGCGGCGTCTTGTGGACACACAGCCGGCTGACACCGAGCAGTTTGATCCGCGATCGGGTCCTCCGAGAACGCCGTATTCTTGACTCTTTTTTATTCATGATCGATGTATAAATTTCATGATGAACCCATACCCAGCTGATACGGATTAACTCTTCTTGGCTTCCTTGCGCAGGATATGTTCATCGGCATACCGGACACCCTTACCCTTGTAGGGTTCCGGGGGCCGGAAAGCACGGATTTCAGCGGCCACCTGCCCTACTTTCTGTTTGTCAATTCCCTTGACGACAATCTCTGTCTGAGTTGGTGTCTCAATGACAATACCTTCCGGTATTTCAATGTTTACCGGGTGTGAAAACCCCAATAACAGGTTGAGCGACTTGCCCTGTACCTGGGCGCGATAACCTACTCCCACGATAACCAGTTTACGTTCAAACCCTTCCGATACGCCGATTACGATATTCTGCACCAGTGCGCGGTTCGTGCCGGCTAACATATGGGCCGCCCTTGATCTATCGTTTGCCGCAAATTTCAGTATGTTCTCATCCTTGGTGACAGACACCAGCGAATGCAGCTGATGGGACAACTCACCATTCTTGCCTTTGACCGTGAGGGTATCACCGGCAATGTTCACTTCAACACCGGCCGGGATCGAAATCGGATTATTAGCTATGCGCGACATCTTCTGTTCCGTCAGGCCACAATACAGAGTACTTCGCCGCCAACACCCTGCTCTCTGGCTGATTTATCGGTCATTACCCCTTTTGGGGTTGATATGATCGCCGTACCCAGGCCGCCAAGAATATGGGGCAAGTCCGATTTAGAACGGTATCTACGCAGTCCCGGACTGCTATATCGTTTCAGGGTCTCGATAACCGGCTTTCCCTCGAAATATTTTAACTCGATCTCGAGTACACCTTTCTTGTCCTGTTCACTGAGTTTAAAATCGGTTATATATCCCTCATCCTTGAGAATACCGGCAAGGGCGGCCTTAAGCTTCGATGATGGCATACTCACTTCACGCTTATGCCTCGCCTGTCCGTTGCGGATCCGGGTCAACATATCAGCAATGGGGTCTTGCATACTCATATATAATTAATCCAAAGTTATAACTATAGCGTCGAAAGTAAAGTCATTAATAAATCCTGTCACGCTTTCTACTCTCCTCTGTTATTACCAACTGGCTTTGACAAGGCCCGGGATATCCCCTTGCATGGCCGCTTCACGTAATTTATTACGCCCCAATCCAAACTTCCGGTAAAAGCCATGTGGACGCCCGGTAAGGGCACAGCGGTTTCGCAATCTTGAAGGACTCGAATCACGTGGCATCATATTCAATTGCCGCCGGGCCTGTTTACGCTCCTCTTCGCTCTTCGATATATCCTTGATGATCGTCCTTAATTTTGTGCGCTTGTCAGCGAATTTCTTCACCAGCCTGGCGCGCTTGATTTCACGATTAACCATTGACATTTTGGCCATGTTAGTTCCTCTTTTTAACTCCGTAGAGGGAAATTGAATGCACTCAATAACGCCCGGCACTCTTCATCCGTTCTTGCAGAGGTCGTAATAGTGATATCAAGTCCGCGGATTGTGTCAATCTTGTCATAATCGATTTCCGGAAAAATCATCTGTTCCTTGACACCCAGACTGTAATTACCGCGGCCATCAAAGGATCTCGGGCTCAGGCCGCGAAAATCCCGAATACGCGGGATGGCGATCGTAATAAGCCGATCGAAAAACTCATACATGCGTCCCTTTCTCAAGGTAACCTTGCACCCCACCGGCCAACCGGCACGTACTTTAAAGTTGGCCACAGACTTGCGCGCTTTCGTAACAATGGGCTTCTGTCCCGCGATCTTGCTTAAATCAGCCACTGCATGGTCAATAAGCTTTCGATCCGCAACTGCTTCCCCTACCCCCATGTTGAGCGTTATCTTGACAAGATGAGGGATCTGCATCGGTGATTTATACCCGAACTTATCGGACAATTGCTTAACAACGCTCTCTGTATAATACTCTTGTAGCCGTGCCATTTCAGTTAGAACCCAAAACATAAAGCGCCGGGATTGCAGGTGCAGTTCTGCAAAATATCCGCAAAATTATTTTTTTCAGAATACCTTTCACTTTATGTTTTCTACTTGTTGCATGTTCAGATATCTACAACTTCATCATTCGATTTGAAATAGCGTACCTTACGGCCATCTTCCAAAAATCTGTATCCGACACGATCAGGTTTATTGGTAACCGGGTTCCATACCGCCACATTCGATACATCCATCGGCATTTCCTTTTCCAGAATGCCTCCGGCAGTACCAAGCTGTGGATTACCCTTCGTGTGCCGTTTAGCCATATTGACGTTTTCAACAATGACCTTGCCCTGCTCTCCTAACACGCGCAACACAACACCACGCCTGCCCTTATTCTTGCCTGTCAGGACTACTACCTCATCGCCTTTACGTATCTTCATCGTGACTGTTTACCGTCAGGGATAAGCCCTTTTACAATACTTCAGGCGCCAGTGATATAATCTTCATAAACCGTTCGCTACGCAGTTCACGCGTTACTGGCCCGAAAATACGGGTGCCAATCGGCTGGAACTGGTTGTTCAGCAATACAGCCGCATTGCCGTCAAACCGGATAAGTGACCCATCCGGACGACGCACGCCTTTTCTGGTACGTACAACAACAGCATTAAACAACTCGCCTTTCTTTACCTTGCCCCTTGGTATTGCTTCCTTAACGCTGACTTTGATCACATCACCGATATTGGCGTAGCGGCGTTTGGAACCACCCAACACCTTAACGCACATCAATCGGCGCGCACCGCTGTTATCAGCGGAATCCAGCATGGATTGCATCTGTATCATGCGTATTCTTCTATTCTAATATCCAGTAATAATTGCATGCAGCTAGACATTCTGTGCCTTGCGAATAATTTTCTGCAGCGTCCAGGCTTTGTTTTTGGATCGAGGTCGTGATGGTTCAATAATGACGACATCGTTCTCATTGCATTCGTTATTTTCATCATGGGCGAGTACTTTTGTCGAACGCCTCAAATACTTCCCATAAAGGGGATGTTTTACCGCCCGTTGTATCCGCACCGATATGGTTTTATCCATCTTGTTGCTTACCACGCTACCGGTCATAGTCTTAGGCTTCTTCTGATTGTCACTCATGTGCTTTTACCTGCCGACATCTCCTTTAACACAGTTTTGATCCGGGCAATATCACGGCGGACCACTTTCATCTGATTTGGTTTACTCAACTGCCCCGATCCCTTTTGCATACGCAGATTAAATTGTTCACGGAGGAGATCCATGAGTAATGCATCCAGATCCTCAGGATTCTTCTTTCTCAGTTCCGCAGCATCCATCAGAGTACTGTCCTGCTGACAAATGCAGTCTTTATCGGCAGCTTCGCCGCCGCCAGAGTAAATGCCTCCCGCGCCAGTTGTTCCGATATTCCCTCGATTTCATACAGCATTCTTCCGGGTTGCACCAACGATACCCAGTATTCCACATTTCCCTTACCCTTTCCCTGCCGGACTTCCAGTGGTTTTGCCGTGATTGGCTTGTCGGGGAATATCCGGATCCAGAGTTTCCCGCCACGTTTCACTTTCCGGGTTATGGTCCGGCGCGCCGCTTCGATCTGGCGTGCCGAAATGCGGCCACGTGTCACCGCCTGCAGTCCGTATTCGCCAAAACTGACCTTGTTACCAACCGTAGCAAGTCCGCGGTTGCGGCCTTTACTCTGCTTCCTGAATTTCGTCTTTTTTGGTTGTAACACTTTCTATCTGCCATTAACTTGATGCCACTGCACCTTGATTAACCGTTTCATCATCACGATCCCCGTTTGCGCCAAGGACCTCACCCTTGAAGATCCAGACTTTAACGCCGATCACGCCATAAGTGGTATTTGACTCGACCAGGCCGTAATCGATATCCGCCCTTAAGGTATGTAAGGGAACCCGCCCTTCGCGGTACCATTCCGAGCGGGCAATTTCAGCGCCATTCAAGCGGCCACTCACGTTTATCTTTATTCCCTGTGCGCCAAGACGCATGGAATTGGAGACCGCACGTTTCATTGCCCGGCGGAACATAATACGGCGCTCGATTTGCTGGGCGACGCTTTCTGCAACCAGATAGGCATCGAGTTCCGGTTTTCGTATCTCTTCTACACTAACCATGGCCGGCACACCCATCATCTTTGATATATTTAATCTGAGCTGTTCGATATCCTCACCTTTCTTGCCGATAACAATACCCGGTCTTGCCGTATGGATAATGATGCGTGCATTGTTTGCAGGACGCTCGATCTGTATGCGGCTCACCGATGCATTGGCAAGTTTCTTCCGCAGGTATTCACGCACCTGCATATCGGTATGCAGGAAACCGGAATAGTTTCTGGAATCGGCATACCATGTTGATGTCCAGTCTTTAACAATGCCCAGTCGCATACCAACCGGATGTACTTTTTGTCCCATATCAACTCACTCTTCAGGTTCCGCTACAGTCACTGTTATGTGACTCATGCGTTTAAGTATTCTATCCGCTCTGCCCCGTGCCCTGGGACGAAGGCGCTTCAATATCGGTCCCTGATTGATAAAAACTGATTCCACTTTCAGTTCATCGATATCCGCACCATCATTGTGTTCGGCATTTGCAATAGCGGATTCAAGCACCTTCTTGATAGTCAGCGCCGCTTTTTTGTTACTGAACGTCAGTACGTTCAAGGCACGTTCAACCGGCAGACCCCGTATCTGATCGGCCAGCAACCGCACCTTTTGCGGTGCTGTACGTGCATACTTTAATGTTGCCGACGTCGCCATGATTCCTGATCTATTCCTCTTGCAGACACTCTACTTGCTCTTTCGGTCCGCCGCATGACCTCTGAATGTCCTTGTTATTGCAAATTCACCCAGCTTGTGTCCGACCATATTTTCTGTAATGAAAATCGGTAAATGATCCCGGCCATTATGTACGGCAATAGTCAAACCAACCATATCGGGCACAACCATCGAACGCCGCGACCATGTCTTGATCGGCCGTTTATCATTGGATGATTTGGCCGCTTCCACCTTTTTAATCAAATGGTAATCGACAAAAGGCCCTTTTTTGACTGAACGTGGCACTGCTTTCCTCCGTTAACTCTTGCGCTTGCGCACAATCATATTGCTGGTGCGTTTATTACTGCGTGTTTTATGGCCTTTTGTCGGCATACCCCATGGACTGACCGGATGCCGGCCACCGGATGTCCTGCCTTCACCGCCCCCATGTGGGTGGTCAACCGGGTTCATGGCAACACCACGAACAGTCGGACGTATACCCCTCCAGCGTTTTGCCCCCGCCTTACCAAGGTGACTCAGAGAATGCTCCACGTTACTGACTTCGCCCAACACCGCCCGGCATTCAACAGGCACCTTGCGCATTTCGCCGGAACGTAAACGCAGCGTGGCATACACGCCTTCACGAGCCACAAGTTGTGCGCTTGTGCCCGCACTACGCGCCATTTGCGCGCCCCGACCCGGTTTTAATTCAATACAATGCAGCGTTGACCCCAGCGGAATATTACGTAACGGCAAACAATTACCCGCTTTGATCGCAGCTTCGCTACCAGACATCAACTGTTCACCCTGCGCCACCCTGTTTGGGGCTATGATATAGCGCCGCTCACCGTCGGCATACAATAATAAGGCGATATGGGCGCTACGGTTCGGATCATATTCAATCCGCTCTACCCTGGCAGGAACTCCGTCTTTTTCCCGTTTAAAATCTATAATCCGGTAACGCTGCTTGGAGCCGCCACCTCGATGACGGACTGTTATCCGTCCTCTGTTATTCCGCCCTGAGTTCTTCGATTGTTTCTCCAACAAGGGTTCGTACGGCACCCCCTTATGCAGTTCCGGGCTGATGACCTTGACAACCCCGCGTCGGCCCGGCGATGTCGGTTTTGGTTTTACTAATGGCATCGTTCCCTACAACCCCTCAGGCGCCCGTGAAATCGATATCAAAACCAGGCTTTAACTTGACGAACGCCTTTTTCCAGTCCGAGCGCCGCCCCTTTATCTGCCTGGAATGCTTTTGCTTGCCCTTGACGTTACTGACCTGAATAGACTCCACTTCCACTTCGAACAGTAGTTCAACCGCTTGTTTAATCTCGGGTTTGCTTGCAGTCTTTAACACTTTGAATACAAACTGCCTGTACTTGTCGGCCACAAACGTGCTTTTTTCAGTAATACGTGGCTCAAGCAAGACCTTCATTAATCGCTCCCTGTTCATGACAACCAGGCCTCCACTTTTTCAACAGCCGCCCGTGTTATTAACACCTTCTCAAAACCTACCAGCGAGTAGGGATTTATTTCCGCTGTGTCAATGACATCGACGTGTGGCAGATTTCTTGTTGAGAGACAAAGGTTCTCTGTGACTTCGTCAGTAATAATCAGTACCTCATCCAGACCCAATGCAGACAACTTTTCCAGCGCCTGTCCGGTTTTTGCCTCATCCAGTTTAAATTCATCAATGCAACTCAACCGTTCCTGCCTGACAAGTTCGGACAAAATCGAGCAAATAGCGCTACGATACATCTTCTTATTGACCTTCTTTGAGAAATCCCGCGGCTTGGCAGCGAATGTTGTACCGCCTCCGCGCCAGATCGGACTGCGGATCGTGCCTGCACGTGCACGTCCCAATCCCTTTTGCCGCCACGGTTTTTTACCTCCGCCACTGACCTCGGAACGGCTTTTATTCGCCTTGGATCCTGATCGGGCAGTGGCCATAAAAGCCGTCAAAACCTGATGTATCAGGGGCTCATTAAACCGGGCCGCAAAAACAGCATCGGAAACAGCCATCTTTCCCTGTCTCTTTTTCCCCGCCTGATGCAGTGTCAGATCCATCACTGCCACCTCAGGACTTTGATTTAACCGAACGCTTCACGATCACCCTGCCTCCCCTGGGCCCCGGCACAGCCCCCTTGATCAGCAGCAGATGCCGATCCGTATCGACACGCACTATCTCGAGACTCTGGGCCGTGCGGCGCACATTACCGTGCTGTCCCGCCATCTTTTTACCTTTGAACACCCGGCCGGGTGTCTGACACTGGCCAATCGATCCAGGTGCCCGGTGGGCCAGTGAATTACCGTGGGTATTCCTTTGAGAACTGAAATTATGCCGCTTGATGACCCCGGCATAACCCTTGCCAATGGTAGTGCCGCTGATATCCACCTTCTGACCTGTCGCGAAGATATCGACTTTGATTTCCGCACCGGCTGCAATATCGTTACCTTCGTCATTACCGAGACGAAATTCGATCAGCCCTGCCGCAGACTCGATTTCCGCCCTGGATAAAACACCTGCGGCCGGCTTGTTGATCAGATTCCGGCGCTTTGTTCCCCAGGCAACCTGTATAGCACGATAGCCATGCGCGTCGGGCGTCGTCAGCTGCGTTACCCGGTTAGGTGTGGCTTCGATAACAGTAACAGGTATAGACCGGCCCTCTTCTGTGAAGACCCGGGTCATGCCGCGCTTTCGTCCAACAATACCGATTGCCATTTTCTTTCAAATAGTTAAAGTTTCTAATTCAATTTAATCTGGACATCCACGCCGGCAGCCAGATCCAGCTTCATCAGCGCGTCAACGGTCTTGTCCGTCGGGTTGACGATGTCCAATAACCGTTTGTGTGTGCGTATTTCATACTGGTCTCTCGCATCCTTGTTAACATGTGGCGAGATCAATACGGTGTAGCGCTCTTTCTTGGTCGGCAGGGGTATCGGTCCCCTGATCTGGGCACCGGTACGTTGCGCCGTTTCCACAATTTCACGGGTCGACTGATCGATCAGCCTGTGATCGAAGGACTTCAGACGTATACGTATGACCTGTTGCCCGGCCATTAGCTATTACTCAATCACCTTGGAGACGACCCCGGCGCCCACCGTCCGGCCGCCTTCACGGATCGCAAACCGCAGCCCCTCTTCCATCGCTATCGGCGAGATTAAATCCACCTTCATCTGGATATTGTCTCCCGGCATCACCATCTCCGTCCCCTCCGGCAACTCCACCGCCCCCGTTACGTCCGTCGTCCGAAAATAAAACTGCGGCCGGTAATTGCTGAAAAACGGCGTATGCCGCCCCCCCTCGTCCTTGCTCAATATGTACACTTCGCATTCGAACTTCGTGTGCGGGTTGATGCTCCCAGGCTTACACAACACCTGTCCCCGCTCTACCTCGTCCCGCTTCGTCCCGCGCAACAATACCCCGACATTGTCCCCCGCCTGACCCTCGTCCAGCAACTTGCGGAACATCTCTACACCCGTGCACACCGTCTTCGCCGTCTCCTTGATCCCCACGATCTCCACTTCTTCTCCCACCTTGATAACGCCCCGATCAATTCGCCCCGTTACCACCGTCCCCCGTCCCGAAATCGAGAATACATCTTCAATCGGCATCAAAAACGGCTGCTCCACCGGCCGCTCCGGCACCGGGATATATTCATCCATCGCCGTGACCAGCTTCCCGATCGACGCCACCCCGATGTCGCTGCCGTCCCCTTCCAGCGCCTTCAACGCACTCCCCGTCACCACCGGCGTGTCGTCTCCCGGAAATTCATACGAATCCAGTAATTCCCGCACCTCCAGCTCCACCAACTCCAGTAACTCCGCATCGTCTACCTGATCCGCCTTGTTCAGATACACCACGATATACGGCACCCCTACCTGCCGCGCCAGCAGTATATGCTCCCGCGTCTGCGGCATCGGTCCGTCCGCCGCACTCACTACCAGCACCGCTCCGTCCATCTGCGCCGCCCCCGTGATCATGTTCTTTACATAGTCCGCATGCCCCGGACAGTCTACGTGTGCGTAGTGCCGCGCCTCACTCTCGTATTCTACGTGCGCCGTCGCAATGGTGATGCCCCGCTCCCGCTCCTCCGGCGCATTGTCTATCTGATCGTATTCCTTCACCTCCCCCCCATGCTTGCCGCTCATGATCTTCGTGATCGCCGCCGTCAGCGTCGTCTTCCCATGATCTACATGACCAATCGTTCCCACATTGACATGCGGCTTCGTTCGTTCGAATTTTTCCTTGGACA
>JBHHYN010000017.1:0-35354 GCA_046757565.1 Gammaproteobacteria bacterium
TTTTATTCAAAAGTCTTTCTTGTTAACCCACAGATTCTGCTGAAGAGCCACAATTATAGAAAAGGAGCCTGTTGATCTTGTTATCACTGACATGCAGATGCCTGTTATGAGCGGGATAGCGCTGTTAAAGGCGTTGAAGGAACGAGACCATGTTCTGCCTACAATTGTGATAACGGCCCACGGGACAATTGAAACCGCTGTCGAAGCCATGAAGAATGGAGCAGTTGATTACATTATCCGGCCGTTTGAGATGAAAACTGTAGAACTGGCCGTAACCCGCGCGTTGACCCTTGGAAAAGTAGAACGCGAAAACCGCTTTCTCAAAGCTGAGATTGCTCAAGGCTGGCAGGAATTCATCGGCACAAGCCCAAAGATGCAGGAACTTTACCGGTTAATTTCAAAAATCAGCACGAGTAATTCATCAGTGTTAATAACAGGAGAAACCGGGACAGGTAAGGAGTTGGTTGCGCGTGCGATACATAATGGATCTGAACGGAAAGGGTTGTTTGTGCCGATTAATTGTGCGGCAATTCCCGAAAGCATGCTGGAAAGCGAATTATTCGGTCATGTAAAAGGGGCCTTTACAGGTGCACATACTGAACGGATCGGAAAGTTCGGGGTTTCCGATGGTGGGACGCTGTTCCTTGATGAAATAAACGGCATGCCTTTCGATCTACAAGCTAAATTACTGCGTGTTATCCAGGGAAACAGCGTGGAACGTCTGGGCAGCAACCATTCTATAGAAATGGATTTAAGAATCATTAGTGCAATGAATTGCGATCCACAAGATGCCATATCCGAACGCAGGTTACGGGAAGATCTGTATTACCGACTTAATGTAATCCGTATCAATGTCCCGCCATTGCGTGAACGACCGCAAGATATTCCTCTTATGATTGAATATTTTATTTCTAAACACGGGCAGGCTAACAGGAATTATTCGCTTGGCCTGGATGGGCCAACCATGGAAAAACTGTGCGCGTATACCTGGCCTGGCAACGTGCGGGAACTGGAAAACCTGGTTGAACGCGCTCTTGTTCTCTGTAAGGATGAAGACATCAGCTATGGGTTATTGCGAGAGATATCACTTTCCCCTGCTGAAAAGAGACAATCAGTAACACCACCCCAGGAAACTCTTGCTCTTCAAGCTCATATCAACGCACTGGAAAAACAACTAATTGGAGCAGCCCTTGAAACAAGCGAGGGGAATAAGGCAAAGGCCTCAAGATTACTTGAAATTAGCGAACGCTCCCTGTGGTACAAGATAAAAAAATACGGCATCAACCAATAATAACATCAGCGTATATAACAGGGCCGTAGAGTTGTAACAATCCTTGCGGAAAGGCGGGGAACTACCAGCTAAACAGTACCCACTGTGGCACCATGTTGTTATTATAGATATCGCTCATACGCGATTCCAGGGTGCCGTTGCCGTCCTTGTCGACAAGGTAATAGGGCTTGCCTACCGAGGGGGTGACCTTTACCATGTAGAGGCGTCCATTCAGGCGGTATTCCTCAACTACGGCCTTTTCGCGATGAATAATCGTTACTTCAGGCTCAATAGGCTGGCCGTTTTCCAGCGGGTCCGGGATCTCGGGTGGCGCCGGCACCGGCGCAAATTCCTCATCGGCTTCCGTATCCGCGGAGGCTTGCGCCATCAATAAAAAACAGCCGGCCAATAACCATAATATCTGTTTCATCATCATCATTCCGTCTCACTGCAACCCGTCACCCATCAACCCCATGGTCACGCCATAACAATTCTATTACATTATTAGCAGACACGGATTCATAATTCCAACTGTCTTTCCCGGTCGTCGTGGGAGAGACCCGGGTCCTTGCCCTTATAATGACCGATAATTGCATCAAGGACCTGCTCCGGCTTGTCTACAATCTGAAACAAGTCCAGATCTTGCTCGCTTATGGTGCCTTCCGCAACCAGAGTTTGCCTGAACCAGCCGATCAATCCTTTCCAGAACGACGACTGCACCAGGATAATGGGTATACGCCGGCTCTTGCCCGTCTCTATCAGGGTCAGTATTTCAGCCAGTTCGTCCAGCGTCCCGAAGCCGCCGGGGAGGACGATATAGGCCGAGGCATATTTTACGAACATCACTTTCCTTGAGAAAAAATGTCTGAAAAACAGGGACACATCCTGATAGTCGTTGGTCACCTGCTCATGGGGAAGTTGAATGTTCAAACCGACGCTGCTCGACTTGCCCGCATAGGCGCCTTTATTGAAGGCCTCCATCATCCCCGGCCCGCCCCCGGACACCACACTGAAGCCCGCATCTGACAGGGTCCTTGCGATCTCCTCTGCCAGCTTATAATACGGGTGTTCCGGACCGAGGCGGGCTGAACCGAACATGCTGACAGAAGGTTTGATATTGGCCAGCTTTTGAAATCCTTCGACAAATTCCGCCATGATCTGGAATATCTTCCACGATTCACGGGTCAGATTCGAATCATCGATCATGTGTTGGGAAGAATTCCGCTTTTCATTCATAATGCACGCTTACCCTGTTTTTTTTATCTCCATCATAATGGCAAATAAATCCCTGATCCTGGTTGACGGTTCCTATTACCTGTTCCGAGCCTATCACGGGATGCCGGAGTTCAATAATTCCGCAGGCGAACCGACTGGCGCCATCTACGGCGTAATTAATATGCTCCGGAAATTGCTTGCTGAGCATGAGCCGGATTTCTTCGCCATCATATTTGATGCCAAGGGAAAAAGCTTCCGAAATGATATATACCCGGAGTACAAGGCCAACCGACCTCCGGCCCCGGAGGAGCTGGTCTGCCAAATCGCGCCACTGCATGACATTATACGGGGCCTGGGCCTGCCGTTGATAGTTATTGACGGCGTCGAGGCCGACGATGTCATTGCCACCCTGGCAAGTCAGGCAAAGAGACAGGGCATGCAGACGCTTATCTCCAGCGGAGACAAGGACTTGGCCCAGATTGTGGATGCCGATATCCGGCTCCTTAACACCAGGAACGGCGTGGTGCTTGATGCGGAGGGTGTGCACAAGAAATACGGGGTGATGCCGAAACAGATCGTCGACTATCTGGCTTTAACCGGCGACAGCGTAGACAATGTTCCGGGCGTCCCCAGAGTCGGCCCAAAAACCGCGGCTAAATGGCTGGCCGAGTACGGCACACTGGACAAAATTATCAACCATGCAACCGATATTCCTGGCAAGGTGGGCGAAAACCTGCGCGACAACCTGGCGCAATTGTACCTCTCAAAACAGCTGGTCACCCTTAAACCGGATCTGGTATTGCCTGTCACACCGGCGGATCTGGTTCGCAACGAGCCGGATATCGGTTCTCTCAGGAGACACTATCAACGCTGGGAGTTCAGAAGCTGGCTTGCCGGGCTGCAAACCGGGGAAACAGAAGCATCATCCCCTGGAGAGAATGAAACCGGCCATGTTGATGTGCCGATCCAATATGAAACGATCTTCTCGGAACAGGTGCTGGATGACTGGATTTCCCGGTTACAGGAAGCCGATCTGGTTGCTGTCGACACGGAAACCACCAGCCTCGATACCATGCAGGCGCAGATCGTCGGCATCTCGTTCTCGGTCAAACCGGGACAGGCCGCCTATGTTCCCCTGGCCCATGATTACACCGGGGCGCCACAACAACTTTCCCGGGAACATGTTCTCCAACGCCTGAAACCGCTGCTTGAGTCGCCTAACAAGGCAAAGGTCGGGCACAACCTGAAATATGATATGAGTGTACTGGCCAATCACGGCATTGGACTCCAGGGCATTCAGCACGACACTATGCTGCAATCCTATGTGCTGGACAGCGTAGCGTCCCGCCACGATATGGACTCACTGGCCCTTAAGTTCCTCAATATCACCACCTTGCACTATGAAGATGTCGCCGGCAAAGGGGCAAAGCAGATACCCTTTAATCAGGTGACTGTGGAGACCGCCGCCCCTTATGCCGCTGAAGATGCAGATATCACTCTGCGCTTACACCATGAATTCTGGCACCGGCTGACCACAAATGAAGCACTGAAAACACTTTATGAAACCATCGAGATGCCACTGCTTGAGGTGCTTTCGGAGATGGAGCGAAATGGTGTCCGGATCGATGCGGACCTGCTCCGGCAGCAGAGCATCGAGTTACAAGAGCAGATGCACTTCATCGAACAGAAGGCCCATGAACTGGCAGGTCGGTCATTCAATATCGGCTCGCCTAAACAGATCCAGTCGATTCTGTATGAACAGTTGCAGCTGCCGGTGCGGGCAAAGACCCCCAAGGGGCAGCCATCTACCGCAGAATCGGTACTCCAGGAACTGGCCCGTGACCATGAGTTGCCCGGTCTCATTCTAGAGCACCGGGGATTAAGCAAGCTCAAGTCCACCTACACGGACCGGCTGCCACAGCAGATTAATGAACACACCGGCCGCATTCACGCCTCCTTTCACCAGGCGGTCGCCGCAACCGGCAGGTTGTCTTCCTCCGATCCCAACCTGCAGAATATCCCGGTGCGCACACCACAGGGAAGAAGGATCCGCCAGGCCTTTATCGCCGCACCCGGGTGTGCCCTGCTGGCCGCCGATTATTCACAAATAGAATTACGCATCATGGCCCACCTGTCAGCAGACACCGGGTTGCTGGAGGCATTCGCCCGGCACGAAGACGTACATAGAGCAACTGCCGCTGAGGTGTTCGGGACAACACAGGACCAGGTCAGCACGGAACAGCGGCGAGCCGCCAAGGCCATCAACTTTGGCTTGATTTATGGCATGTCGGCCTTTGGCCTGGCGAAACAACTGGATATCAACCGCACTGCAGCACAAAATTATGTAGACAGATATTTTGCCCGCTATCCCGGCGTCAAGGGCTACATGGACAGAATTAAGGCGGAAGCGAAACAGACCGGTTATGTCGAAACCCTGTTTCAACGCCGCCTGTATTTACCGGAGATAAATTCCCGCAACGCGCCACGCCGGCAATACGCGGAGCGTACAGCCATCAATGCCCCCATGCAGGGCACGGCCGCTGATATCATCAAACGGGCAATGATCGCCATTCATGAAGAAATCCTGCACAACAACGACGGGGTCAGAATGATCATGCAGGTGCATGACGAACTCGTGTTTGAGGTGGCAAATGACATGATCGAAGAAATAAAAGCGGAAATCAAGCGGCTGATGGAGGGTGCGGCTGAACTCGCTGTACCCCTTGAGGTCGAAATTGGGACAGGCGTTAGTTGGGACCAGGCGCATTAATGATGTGTGTCATTCAGATAATTAAAATTAACCCTATATCGGGCATAATTTCCTGTATTATTTCTCATGTAGCCTGGCATTTGCAGAACACCTAATATATCTTTTATAAAGACCCGGGAAGCACTGAAGCGTGGCGCCTGAATGCAGCATTTACGGAGACTAGGATGTAATGGATCAATGTTTCCCTTGTGCTAACATTTAATTTGACTTTATTAAACGACTCGAAAGGATATAGATAAACCTCCCTCACTATTCGTACAAACCATTCTCAATAATCTCTATTCGCGATTGGTACAAAATATTTCATGCTTCTGATCCCGGCAATCGATATCAAAGAGGGGAAATGTGTACGCCTGCGTCAGGGCCGCATGGACGATGAGACCATCTACAGCGAAGATCCCATGGAGGTCGCTGGTAGATGGTGTGGCGCCGGAGCAAAACGCCTGCATATTGTCGACTTGAACGGGGCCATGTCGGGGGAGCCAGGCAACGCAGATATCATTCATAATATCGTTGAAGCGCATCCGGATATTACTATCCAGGTCGGCGGCGGCATACGCAGCGAAGAAACCATACAAACCTACCTCGATGCAGGGGTAAACTATGTAATCATCGGTACACGGGCCGTCACAACACCACATTTTGTCTCCGATGTATGCCTGGAATTTCCAGGACATATTATCGTCAGCCTCGATGCGAGAAACGGGAAACTGGCCATTGAAGGCTGGTCCAAATTGTCTCATCACGACGCCAAGGATATGGCCCGGCGATTCGAGGATGACGGCGTCTCAGCGATCGTTTTCACGGACATCAGCCGGGACGGGATGCTGACAATGGTTAATATCGATGCTACGGTCGAGTTGTGCAAGCATATAAATATTCCCGTTATTGCCTCCGGCGGCATCAGCAACCTCGATGACATCAAGGCACTGTGCCAGGTGGCGCATGAAGGTATTGAAGGTGCTATTACGGGTCGGGCCATTTATGAGGGCACGCTCGACTTCCAGCAGGCGCAGAAAATAGTAGGGGAGTTATGCGCCCCTTGACGCCAACACCATGACCCTGGCAAAACGCATTATCCCGTGCCTGGATGTCGATGCCGGACGGGTGGTGAAGGGTGTGCGCTTTATTGATATCAAGGATGCCGGAGACCCGGTCGAGATTGCCCGGCGTTATGACGCACAAGGCGCAGACGAATTGACCTTTCTCGACATTACCGCCAGCAGCGATGAAAGAGAAACTCTGGTCCAAGTGGTCGAAGCTGTCGCCAATCAGGTTTTTATCCCACTTACCGTAGGCGGCGGTATCCGGACACTGGAGGATATCCGCCGCATGCTGAATGCCGGTGCTGACAAGGTCAGCATCAATACCGCCGCAGTGAATGATCCGGGGTTTGTCGCTGAAGCCGCACAATGTTTTGGCCGCCAATGCATCGTTGTGGCCATTGATGCCAAGCGGGTTTATACCGATACAGGCGTACTGCGTTGGGAGGTATTTACCCATGGCGGCCGTCAAGCCACCGGCATCGATGCCGTTCAATGGGCCAGAGAAATGGCGTCGCGAGGCGCCGGGGAAATCCTGCTTACCAGTATGGATCGGGACGGCACCCGGGACGGGTTTGACCTGGCGCTTACCCGAACCATCAGTGACGCCGTGTTCGTACCGGTCATTGCTTCCGGCGGCGTGGGGTCATTACGCCATCTGCTTGAAGGGGTGACAGAAGGCAGGGCTGATGCAGTACTGGCAGCCAGCATCTTCCATTT
Organism: Gammaproteobacteria bacterium; assembly: GCA_046757565.1. GTDB lineage: Bacteria > Pseudomonadota > Gammaproteobacteria > Eutrophobiales > Eutrophobiaceae > JBHHYN01. The sequence continues at coordinate 7,019 of JBHHYN010000017.1, forward strand.
TGGCGAGCATACCGTGCAAGAGGCCAAGCAGATGTTGGCGCAGCATAATATTGAAGTCCGGTTGTAGACGATGACCGAATCGCCGAAGTGGCTGGATGAGATCAACTGGAACCACGATGGGCTGGTCCCGGCGATTGCTCAGGAACAGGGATCCGGCAAGGTATTGACCCTGGCATGGATGAACCGCGAGTCACTGGCTTTGAGCGTGGCCGAAGGCCGTGCGGTATACTGGTCCCGCTCACGGCAGCGTTTATGGCGCAAGGGCGAGCAATCTGGCCATGTGCAATGGATTGAAGAGATCCGGCTGGATTGCGATAGAGATACGCTTCTGCTGCGGGTCACGCAGGAAGGCGGTATCGCCTGTCACACAGGACGCCATAGCTGTTTTTATGAGAAACTTGACAAAGACGGCTGGAAAAGTGTCGATCCGGTCATTAAAGAACCGGAACAGATCTACGCAACCAACATAAACGACCAGAACGGCGCCCCGGTGGTGCACGCTACGGGGCGCAGGCAGAAAGATAAATGAAACTGGACGGCAACAAAACAGGCAGAAACCGATGCCGGATGTGCTAACCGATCTGGCCAACATACTGGAGGATCGCAAACACGCGGATCCGTCCACCTCTTATGTCGCCTCGCTCTATACAGGAGGGACGGATGCTGTCCTGAAAAAAATCGGCGAAGAGGCAACAGAGCTGGTAATGGCGGGAAAAATAGAGGATAAAAAGGCAGTCATCCATGAAGCGGCCGATCTCTGGTTTCACTCGCTGGTGCTTTTGGCACAACTGGGGCTGGGACCCAATGATATTCTGTCGGAGTTGGAGAGGCGCTTTGGGCGCCCGGGGCTGGAAGAAAAGGCCGGCCGCGAACAGTAATGTCAACAGCCGTCCGTGGGAAACCAGACGTAATCAACCTTGAGGATCCTGCCGGGTTTTCCCGTATCCTCTAATAATCTTTGCAATTTAGGTAATATTTCTCTATTAAATAGGCTAATGTTAGAGATAACCGGAGAAAAATCATGAGCTTTGGTATATGGGAATTACTGGTTATTTTAATTATTGTGGCGCTTCTGTTCGGCACCAAAAAATTGCGCACCATCGGCGCTGATTTTGGCAGTGCCGTCAAGGGGTTCCGTTCCGCCATGAAAGATGACGATAAGGAAAGTCTCGGTAATGATGCCGCGGGCAATACGCCTGGCCGGGTGATCGACGGTGAAGTAGAGAGCAGGGACGAAAATACGCCGCGCGACGGGTCGTGAACCGTTCACCCGACCCTCAATTGTTATGCATCAACTAAGCAGCATGCCGGGCTGATATGTTTGATATCGGTTTTTGGGAAATCGCCGTCATTGGGGTTGTTGCGCTGCTGGTCGTCGGACCGGACAGGCTGCCGGGGCTGGCCCGCGATGCCGGCAGATGGTCCGGGAGCATTCGCCGCTTCGTCAGCAATACCAAACGGGAGATTGAGAGGGAGCTTCAATTTGATCCGGGAAAGGACCTTTCCTCCCGGATCACCGAACTGGACGACCTTATGCAGTACGCGCCGGACAAACAACAAACCAGCGAAAAAGACAGCCAGAAACCCGGCTGACGGTTTCTCTTTACACCGCCGCAAATTCCCATGCCAGACAGTACAAAGCAGGGTGACAGCCCTCAGGAACAATCCCTGCTATCTCATCTAACGGAGCTTCGTACACGGCTACTGCATGGCATCGGCTGTGTGCTGCTTGTTTTCCTCGGACTGGCGTTCTTTTCGAACGAGATCTATACCGCTGTTGCAACCCCCTTGCTTGCCAAGCTGCCGGAAAACAGCTCCATGATCGCCACAGAGGTGGCGTCACCCTTCCTGGTCCCATTCAAGCTTACCCTGTTTGTGGCGCTGTTTATTTCAATGCCGTATCTCCTTTACCAGGCATGGGCCTTCATTACCCCGGGTCTGTATGAAAATGAAAGGGGTTTTGCCCTGCCCTTACTGGTAACAAGCGTCCTGCTTTTCTATATCGGTGTAGGGTTTGCTTTTTTTGTTGTGTTCCCGTTGCTGTTCGCCTTTTTCACCAAAGTAACGCCTCAAGGGGTAATGATCATGACCGATATTGGTCACTACCTCGATTTCATTCTCAAGCTGTTTTTCGCCTTTGGCATGGCCTTCGAGGTCCCCATCGCCACCATCCTGTTGGTAAAAACAGGCATTACCACCACCGCTTCCATGGCACAGAAACGCCCGTATATCATCGTCGGCGCATTTGCCGCCGGCATGCTGTTGACCCCACCGGATGTTGTCTCGCAGATCCTGCTGGCCATGCCTATCTGGCTCCTGTTCGAGTTGGGACTGTATCTCAGCCGTTATTTTGTCCGCAGCGACGACGGCTTGAACGGCAACAGAATCGGGGAGTCAAAGTAACCGGTGTGCGGCGCAACGACCGAAAACGCTGATCGCTGTTCAAGAATCGCATAAGCGTCATCCAGCGCCAGTGTGTCCGGACCCCCCCCGCTTTCCTTAAGCCGTTCCATTAACCTCTGCAGGACAGTCAGGATCTCTTCGCCGGTTTCGATCTGTGGCTTTGAGGGGATGCGTCCCTCGCCACGCTCACGCCTTTCGATATCCACACGCGCTTTCTCAAAGGCCCTGATAAATGAATATTCCTGCTTTAATCGCCTGCCAAAATAGGCGTTGCCAAAGTAGGTGAAATCACCGTCATGCCCGCAACCAAAGGAACTCCTGTCCTTGTCTGCCGCAGTTATAATGAGGCTGTACCTGTCCTTTAATATCTCAATAAACCCGCCGGAGTAACAGGCGGAGATAACGATCACGCGCCATTTAATGCCGGCCTCGCCCAGGGCCTGTTTCAACACCTTTGGCGTCAGAATATTGAGGTCATAGGGGCCCAGGCTGACATTAAGCCCCTTGCCCTCTATCCCGTGAGAAGTCAGAAACAGAAACAGGACATCTTCTTCAGGGTCCATGCGTTGCCCGATCTGCCGCAATGTTATTTTCAGATTATGGGAATTGGCCAAGGGCAAATCGGACAGGGTTTTTTCGTTATTAACCAGCAACATGGAACGGCCTTTCGTGTCAAAACGCTCGTCTAAAAGGCGGCGCGCCAGCCTGGCCTCGTTCATAAACACATCTTCATCCGCATAGGCGCCAAACCCCAGGAAATACAAATCCGTAATGCCGGGCCGTTGCTGCAGTAATCGTTTGCTGTTCTTTTCGATCAATTCCCGTTGCGCATAGAAGACGTCTTCCAGTTTCGCGAACGCGGGTCTGGACTGTTTTTCAGTGGCAGGATGCTGCGTATACCACAACGGCGAATTCGGCAAATAAAAATAGGGCAAGACATTAAACACAATATAAATCGCGAGATACAACGCTGCTTGCCGCAGCGGGGACTTATAAGTCCTGTTCAGTGCGCGGGCAACAACAGCCAGGTACCAGAGCAGATAGGCCAGAAACAGAAACCAACTTCCCTTTTGCTGGGGCACCAGGTCCTGCCTCGCAAGCGACAACAACAGCAAGGTATAGACAACAAATGTGGTGGGGCTGATAGACAGAATCATCACCACCAGCTTCAAGACCGGGACGTAATTTCGTTTAAGGCCCGCAATAATGAGAATACTGAAGAGAAACAGTAAATAAAGCGTCGCCTGGTAACTCAGGCCGTAGACATTGAAGTGATTATCCGGGCGGGAGTTGACGAAATCATAAGTAAAATTCAGGGCAAACGATACAAACAGCAACAGAAACGCTTGCGCCAATGAAATGCGAAAATCCCATGCCCGGACAGGAACAAACAGCGACAGGCGGCAACCTGCCCAGAGGTTCCTGACCAGGCCGGTTATCATCGCAGCAACTGTTCGAAATAATCGGATGGAAGCTTCCTGGATCGTGTCAGTCCGAAGGAAAACAGCCGTCCAAATCCGCCTATCAGGATTGTTCCCAGGGTAGATTGTGAAACCGCCAGCCATTCAGGGCGCCGCGTTGCTTGTCGCCATTACGATCGCCTTCAAATCCTTCTACAATGTTATAGACCCGCGTAAATCCCTGCGCTAGCAGCGCCTCCCCGGCGGCACGCGAACGTTGGCCACTCCGGCAAATCGCCAACACCGGAAGACCCTCTATAGGGCCATCATGCAAACAGGATTGCTGCAAAGCATCACGCACCTTGTCTGTAAAATCCGGATCAACGTTCCATTCCGGGGGCTCTTTCCAGGGGATGTTGATGGCATTGGGCGGGTGTCCCACATACTCATATTCCATGCTCGAGCGCACATCCAGTAAGACGGCTTTGGGATCAGACTGCAGGATTTCCCATGCCTGCAGTGGCGATATCTCTTTAATCATCTCTTCTCGGAAATGTCGTAATGCTCATAAGACCATGGTTACACCATGGTAATTTTATGTCATCCGGTCAAAATTCTCTCAAAAATTTATCCCTGTAACGCCTCCGCTTTTCGAAGTTGACAATGGGCCCGGTAAGCCCGGACAGATTTGTTCTTCTAATCTGCCCCCCCCGGTTTGGTTTGTCATCAATACCGAAAATATGGTGGAATAGGTTCTAGACAATAATACAGCGACCGCTGAAGGGGCCTCTGAATAACCCAGGACGCTCCAACTATTACCGGGAGTAATATCGATGACATTTGATGACCGCGATGGCGTTATCTGGCTGGACGGCGATTTCGTTCCCTGGCGCGAGGCCAGGATACACGTGTTAACCCATACCCTGCATTATGGAATGGGTGTGTTCGAAGGCATCCGTGCCTACAAAACGGATCGCGGTGGCGCAATCTTCCGTTTGCAGGAACATATTCAACGGCTGTTTCGATCAGCACATATTCTGGGCATGCCCCTCGCCTGCGACAAAGCGGCCCTGAGCAGGGTATGCCGTGAAGTGACCGGTAGAAACGGACTGGAATCCGCCTATATCCGCCCTGTCTGTTTCTATGGATCGGAAGGCATGGGCCTGCGTGCCGATAACCTGAGAACCCACATCGCCGTGGCCGCATGGGAATGGGGCGCCTATCTGGGCAGCGACGGCCTGGAGAACGGGATACGGATTAAAACCTCCTCCTTTACCCGCCACCACGTGAATTCCGCCATGTGCAAGGCCAAGGCCTCCGGCAATTACATTAATTCCATGCTGGCATTGCAGGAGGCCGTGGCCTGCGGCTATGACGAGGCCCTGTTACTCGATAATGAAGGGTACGTTGCGGAAGGCAGTGGTGAGAATTTCTTCATCGTCCGTGATAAAGTTATGTATACGCCGGATCTAACGTCTGTCCTGGAAGGGATCACGCGAGACACGGTGATCGCTCTTGCCCGTGAGGACGGGCTGGAAGTAGTCGAAAAACGCATCACCCGTGATGAGGTCTATATTGCAGACGAGGCCTTCTTTACCGGCACGGCGGCAGAGGTCACTCCTGTTCGCGAACTGGACGGCCGTGCCATCGGCAACGGCAAGCGTGGACCGATCACGGCACAGTTGCAAGGATTGTTCTTTGACCAGGCCTACGGTCGCCGCAACAGTCACCCGGACTGGCTGGCGTATATTGCAGATAATGATGACTGACGAACACAGCAAGGCAACTGAAACGGGCACGGGTATCCCCAATGACAAGCGGGAGTATGAGATCGGCGCCAACGACCTGCCCCTGCATTGCCCCACCCCGCAGATGAGCCTGTGGAACTCCCATCCCCGGGTTTACCTGCCCATCGAGGCAAGCGGCCACGCAAAATGTCCCTATTGCGGGGCCGAATACACCCTCAAGCAATAGATTCAGATTGAGTGCGGCAGGCCACCATCACAGACGGACAGTAATCTGGCGTCTTAGCGACGGCCGCGCGGGCCATGATGCGCAGAGCAGAGGACTGGTGCGGGCGATTGCCGGATTAACACAGAGCGACTGTTACGATATCCACTGTAAGCCGTGCCGGCTGAATCTTGTCGACTATTTGTCAGGCCGCTTTCCTGCAGGCAGAGATCTGCCTGATCCAGATCTCATTATCGGGGCAGGGCACGACACACACTTGCCGATGCTTTGCGCCGGCCGGGCAAGGAGCGGGAAAACCGTAGTCCTGATGAAACCCGGCCTGCCGGTGTCCTGGTTCGACTACTGTCTGATCCCCGCTCACGATGGCCCCCGTAAGAGAGCGAGAACAATTGTCACCCAGGGGGCGCTGAATACCGTCACGCCATCGCTGCAGCAGGACACTTGCCGGGGCATGATCCTGGTCGGGGGGGGGTCCCGTTACTTCCGCTGGAGTAATGCGGCGCTGCTCAGACAGATCACGGCCGTGCTCAACGGCTCTACGCTTCAATGGCAGATCACCGATTCGACACGCACCCCGGCAGTGACCCGTCGATCACTGCAGGCGTTCACTGCTGACACGATACATTTTGTGCCGTTTCAATCCTGCGCACCGGAATGGCTGCCCGGGCAGCTGCAACAAACGGCAACAGTATGGGTGACCGAGGACAGCATCTCCATGATCTACGAAGCGCTCACGGCGGGCGCTGCCGTTGGTATTTTTCGTATGCCCCTGAAAAAACGGGGGCGGCTTTCACGCGCCATCGAGGATCTGGTCGGCAAGCAGATGATCACCCCGTTCGAGAACTGGAAAACAGGGGCGGATCTGGCGGCGCCAACTCCGCCATTGAATGAAGCGGAACGCTGCGCCAAACTGTTATTGGGGCGTCTGGCCCTGTCTGGGGACCTGTCGGACAATGGATAATTCTACTGCGGCGGGGTGAAATGGGCCCATGACGTTGACGGTTATTCAAGCCCTGCCTGCCCTGGATCACGGAGGAGTTGAACGCGGAACTGTTGACGTTGCGAGGGAACTGGTTGGCCGCGGACATCGATCCATAGTGATCTCTGCCGGAGGCAGGCTGGTTCAGGAACTGACGGGGACAGGAAGCGAGCATATCTGCCTGGGCATCGGTAATAAATCGCCGCTGAGCTTGAGGCACATACCGGCACTGCGGCAGATTATGCGCAGCAGGGAAGCGAGTCTGCTGCACGTCCGCTCCCGGTTTCCCGGCTGGTTGGCCTATCTGGCCTGGCGCGGCATGAATCGTGCCCGGCGGCCGCGCTTCGTTACCAGTGTACACGGACCCTATACAGTAACCCCTTACAGCAAAGTCATGACCTACGGGGAACAAGTCATCGCCATATCGGAATTTATCCGCGACTATATTCTTACCAACTACCCCAACACCGATCCTGCCAGAATAACCGTTATCCCACGTGGCGTCAGTGCCGATAAATTTCCGTACAACTACCAACCTCCCGCCCCCTGGCGCCGCCACTGGTTTGAACAACACCCGGTACTCCGGGGGAAATTCCTGATCACACTGCCGGCGCGCATCACCCGTTGGAAAGGCCAGGAAGATTTTCTGCAGATCATCTCCTCACTGAAGCATGACGGGATCGATGTGCATGGAATTATGGTTGGGGGGCCCGATCCCGGCCGTCAGGCTTTTTTTAATGAGATAAAGAGCCGGGCTGTTGCGATGAAGCTTCACAGTGACATCAGCTTTACCGGCCATCGAGACGACGTCAGGGAGATCATGAGCCTCTCCGGAATGGTACTGTCTCTCGCCAGGGAGCCGGAGGGTTTTGGCAGGACGGCACTCGAGGCTTTGAGCATGGGGGTGCCGGTGATAGCCTATGATCACGGTGGGGCTCGCGAAGTGTTACAGGCGATCTTCCCGGAAGGACTCGTTGCCGCCAACAACCCCGGCGCCGTGATACGCCAGCTAAAAAAGTATTGCCAAAAAAGGCCTGTTGTGCCGAACAAGAACCCGTTTACCCTGCAACGTATGCTTGACAGCACCATTTCATTGTATGAAAAAATGGTCACTTAAGGGGGCCATGGCCAATCTGGCCGATGTCTTGATCCTGTCAGCATTCGTGCTGTTTATCAGCAAGTCCCTGTACAATGTGCCGATGGGCATAATGGCCATCATTGGCTTTTACTATTGCCTGCGCAGCCCGGCGTTACTCTGGCGGCATCCGGTCATCCGGATTTATACGGTTATGTTTCTGTGCCTGTGGCTGCCGTTACTCCTGTCGTTACCTGACGCCGTCAACAGCGCCCGTTCGGCACAAACGGTTAGCGGTTATCTGCGTTTTCTGTTCATCGGCATTTACGTGATCTGTTCGCTGCAACGGCCCGGGGCGCTGTCCCGGCTGCACCTTGGTATCTTCTGTATTACGGCCTTCTGGTGCATCGACGCAGTCATCCAGTATCTGTTTCAGATGGATCTGTTCGGCTATCCCTACGAACCCGGCCATATTACCGGGATGTTTTATCCGAAAAACACCATTGCCCACGTGACTGCCGCAGTCTCCCCGCTCTATTTCGAATCCATCCGGGCATACTCCAGAAGATATCGCTGGTTATGGTTGTTGCTTGTTCCGCTGTTTCTGGTGATCCTGCTAAGCGGCCGCCGCGCCGCATGGATCATGCTGGCAGTAAGTATCAGTGGTTATGTGTACTATCTGCTGAAACAAACCGCCTTCAACAGGCGGTTGCTGATGAAGCTCGGTCTGTGGGGTGCGGTCCTGATTGGCGCCATGGGCATCGTTATTGCGACAAACAAACCACTACAATCCCGCATCCATGTCACCATGGGGCTTTTCAGCGGTAATTATGAAGCCACAGACAAGGCCACTGCACGACGCCTGCCCCTGTGGCAAACGGCCATCACTATTTTTAAAGACAACTGGATAAACGGTATAGGCCCGCGTGGCTTCCGATATGTCTATCAACAATACAGTTCCGCCGATGACTTCTGGCACAAAGACGGTTCAACGCACCCCCACCAACTGCTGTTGGAGGTGCTGGCGGAAACCGGCGCCATTGGGTTTGCGGGACTGCTGCTCTTTGCTCTGGTGTTTTACCGCTTCGTAAAAAAAGGCCGCCTTGGTATGCCCCTGTGTCCCTGGTGGTTGTCCGTGCTGACCGTGACTTTTCCCATTAATTCCCTGATGGCCTTTTATGGCTCCTACTGGTCCTCGATGATTTGGTGGCTGCTGGCGCTGACCTTTGCCGCAGCGGCAACTCATCTGCAGGGGCAAAACGAAGCGCTGTCATCTTGCCGCCAGCGGTGAAAAACGCTGCCTGTACATGAAAATATTGATCATTAAACTGGGCGCACTGGGGGACATGATCATGGCCACGCCCGTCATTCGCCAACTCCAGCAGTATCACCATAATGACAGCTGCTATCTACTGACGACACCCATGTTTACCGGCCTCTTCCAGGACTGGCCGGACTTGACGGTTAAGGCCTTTCCCCGAAAAGGGTTTTTGGCAACTTGCCGCACCCTGTGCTGGCTGCGGCAACAGGGTTTCCGGAGAATCTATGACCTGCAATCCAATGATCGCACCGGCCTGTTGTGTGCCCTATCGGGCGTGCCCGAAAGGGCGGGCAATCATCCGCACTTTCCTTATCATTTTCATCCTCAGGGGCCCTACACGGGCCAGTGTCATGCTTACGAACGCCTCAATCAAATTCTCATCAGCGCCGGCATCGGGGCCGCAAACGAAACACCCCTCCTGCCTGTGTCGCCTCGTTCCAAGGCCCATGTGAAGCATTGGATCGAACAACATGCCCTGCACAAGACTCCGTTTGTCCTGTTGCATGCAGGTGCCAGCCGCCAGCACCCTGCTAAACGCTGGCCAAACTATTTAGGCCTGGCGAAGGAACTTGAAAGAGAAGGCCTGAAGGTTGTCTGGGTGGGCGCAGAGGATGATCGTGATATCAATCACACCCTGGCCAGAGAAGCGGGGATTGATGCAACAGGCGTGTTCAGTGTGCCCGAACTGGCTGAATTGGGGAAATGGGCAGCGTTCGCCGTTGCTAACGATTCCGCCCCGATGCACATCCTTTCCTGTTCCGGGATCCCGGTATACGGCCTGTTCGGCCCCAGTAACTGGCGCCGCACACACGCCCTCGGCCAGAGACATCATGTGATCAGCCCAGGCCGGAGCGGTGACGATGAGACCGGGTTTGTTCCCCATGACCTGGCTGGTATCTCGGCGGCAATGGTAATAAACAGGCTGCGGCAAGACGGACAGCTATGATCTGCCACTGCGCATGTTGCATAAACGGGCCACTCGGCCAGAGATCACTGCGCCCCCATAAACCGTTATGATCATCATCACCACGCAGTGTTTCCCTCCAAGGATCGGAGGTATTGAGGGCCTGATATACGGCCTGTGCATGGCCCTGTCCGAGCGGGGCCATGAGGTGACGGTGTTTGCCGATGGCGACAACTCACACAATGAAACATCCTTTGACCGCGCCCAATCGTTCGCCATCAGGCGTCATGCCGGATTAAAACCATTGCGGCGGCGAAAAAAGGCCCGAAATATCGGCCAATGGCTGCGGCGCCACAAAGCGGACGGCATTATTGCCGACTCATGGAAAAGCCTTGAGCATCTGCCGCCAGGCCTGTCGCCGCTACGACTCTGCCTGGCACACGGGATGGAGATTCCGGAGCATACCTCCCGACCAAAAGGCCGCCGCATTCAAGCCTCCCTGGACAAGGCGACCGCCATTATCGCCAACTCCCGTTTCACCGCTAACCGGGTCAGGCGTTATATTCAAGACCCAGAGCGTCTGCATATCATTAACCCGGGGATTATGCCGCCGCAGAGGCCGGACCTACTTCAGGCGGAACGGATTAAAATCCGGCTGAACGGCCGCACTCCTGTGCTGATCACTGTTGCCCGGCTGGAGCGGCGCAAGGGTCACCATAAGGTTTTGTCGCTGCTGCCACAATTCATAAAAAACTACCCGGCCCTGCTCTATGTAATCATCGGGGATGGCCCCGAGTATACTGCGCTACAGGGACTTACAACAAAGCTGGGCCTGGAGCAACATGTTCTGTTTGCCGGAGTCGTGGGAGAACAGGAGCGTAATGCTTACCTGGAGCAGAGTGACCTCTTCCTCATGCCCGGCAGTATGGAAAAGAATGATGTCGAGGGTTTTGGTATTGCCTATATGGAAGCGGCCTGTTTCGGTGTTCCAGCCATAGCTGGCCATAGTGGCGGGGCAGCCGAGGCAGTGCTTGACAAAGAGACCGGATTGATCTGCCGGGCCGGGGATGACACCGCCCTGGCGGCCGGCCTGGCGCGGCTGCTGGCTGACGAAGATCTCCGCCACCGCCTGGGGAACAACGCCAGGGAGCGCGTCCACGCCCTGCTTTGGCCAAATATCATCAAAGACTACGAACGCCTGCTGGATATCTGATGCGCCTGCATAATCTGCCTGATCTTGCTTTCCGCGGCAGCGACCGGAATAGTGCGCGCATCCCGGTTGGAGCCGGACAGCCACACGGCCCTGTTTCCCCAGGGCAGACAGCGTTCGGGGCGATCGACACTGAAGAACGACAGGGTCGGCGTGGCAACGGCGCCGGCAACATGTCCCAGACCGGAATCGCTGCCAACAAACATTGCCGCCTGTTTTAACAAGGCCGCCACCTGAAGCAGATCAGTCTCTCCGGCCATGTCCATACAGGGTACCGACAACTCTCTCCTTACGGCGGCCGTAAACCTGCGTTCACAGGCGTCCCCTACCAGGATGACCCCGGAGAAAAGATCAGTCATTTTATTGGCGAGAATCGCATAATTCCGGGGAAGCCAGGTTTTTTCTATCGCCCCCCCGACCCCCGGGGCGCACGCAAGCCAGTTGCCGCCGGGCAACTCCGATAATATCTCGCCGGCGAATGTATCATGTTCCCCGTCCAGCCAGATACAGGCGGGAGGAATGGGCCGGTTGCCATGTATGTCCCGGATCACCCCCATAAGCTGTTCAACCGAGTGCGGTCCGTAGGCCACAGAGCGCCATTTTGTATAACGCTTCTTACCGCGCAGCAGATAGGCAATACCGTCCGTGCGCAGGTCAACAATCAAATCATACACCCTGCCACGCAAGGTTTTCAGCAACGCGAAGGCGCCCCGGAAAATCCTGTTTTTGTCTTTATGAACAATCTCGCCCCGGTAGGGACAACGGGAAAACAGGACGCTGGATCGTCGATCACCGACAATATCAAGCAGCGCTCCGGGATAGTGTTGATGCAGGGACTGTAGCACTGGCGTAGTCATCACGGCGTCGCCCACGCAACTAAGAGAAATAACTAAAATACGCTCCACCTTGTCTGACATATATAGAGTTTGTGCCGCTGCCGGTTACTGAAATTAGTGGCCCGAATGAAAGCGATAAACAAGTCTTTCAATCGCATCCTGCACCGCCCGTACGGGGATGTCCTGCATGGCGTTTCCGCCGAAGTCCTGCGAGCGAATCAAAACACGTCTTTCTGACGCACCAAAAAACTTGTCCGGATTCGATGGTCCGAACAACGATACCAGTGGCCGGCCCGCCGCAGCGAGAATATGCCCGGGACCGGAGTCATTGGCGACTCCAACATGGATGCGCTCAGCCAGTGCCAGAGACAACAACGGCCCGTGCTGGCCGTGTACGTCGCGGATGGCTTCTTGCTCCGGCAAGAGAACATCCGTGAGTTCTGACACGATCCGGCTTTGCATATCCTCCTCTTTGGGCCCTAAAAAGAAAACCGGAATTCTGCCCATTTTCTGTTGCTGCCTGGCAATCTCTATATAACCGGACAAGGGCCAGCAACGCCGCCTGTCCCCGGCGCCGGGGGCCAGACCTACGTATACAGGTCCGGCAGGCAGGAGTTCCCGGGCCATGGTGCGGTATGGCGGGGGCAGGGGCAACGTTTGGTCCGGCTTGGTCTGTTTCCCCGAAGCCAGGTTAAACAGTTGCAACAGTCGTTCTTGTACGGAGATGAATACGTTGTCCCGTTCATCAGGGACCCTATCAGAAAACATAAACGACGCGGCTGCAGAGACAAACACATCATGGCTGATTCGGCGTAGACAGAGGGTTTTTCGGATGATGGTCTGGGTATCGATGATCGTATGATAATGCCTGCCGTGCAGGGGCGCCGGACCAAACAGTTCCCACCAGCTAGCACCCAGCTCCACGTTATCGATAATTTCATCGATGGCCCCGGACACCAGCGGGCTTAACGCCCCACAGAATATACTCTCGTTCAATCCGGCAATCCAGGTTATCCGGTACCCGGGAAACAGTGAGCGCAGAGTGGTAATGGCCGGCAATTTAAACAGGGCGTCGCCCAGACGGTCGCCGCCCACATAGACCAGAAGCCGCGGTTGCTGGTTGTGCCCGGTCATTCTGTATAATCTGCGTACGACTTTTCCTCTACCAGGCCGGATCCCAATTTCATGTTTAACCTTTTTTTCACTGCTGCGCGCCGGTCATTGGTAATGTAGACGGTTCGTGCCGTCTTAACAAAATTTTCGTCGAAAGTTTTTTTTGCCTCCATCTTCCGAATCGCGTCTTCCAGATCCCACAGCTTCTGATTGATCTCCTTCAACTCCTGCAACTCCCGGTCGACATCCATGTCGGCAAAAGGGGAACGCGCCCAGATCCCAAGCAGTGAGTGGAGTTCCTTGTTGATGTTCTCCAGTTTTTCCGGATCGGTGATACGTTCGGCTTTTATCTGCAGGATGGTGAGTTTATCCAGAAACTCGCCGATGGAGACTTCTGTCCGGATGCTCAATCTATTCTCTCTTGATTACATGGGCGGGGCCAGTCCCCCGCCCATGGCAAAAATAGTGAATTAGCCATTATGATATTATTTCCCTACACAGAAGCGGGAAAAAATTTCACCCAATAAATCATCGGTCGTATATTCGCCTGTTATTTTAGCAAGCATCTGCTGGGCCTTGCGCAACTCCTCCGCCAATAGTTCAACGGCACCGCCCTCCTCATGGGCCAGCATCCCGCTTTCCAGGCACCGTTTTGCCTGCTCCAGTGCGTTAATATGCCTGGACCTGGCTAGTAGCACGTCTTCGCCGCTATTCTCAATTCCCGCCGTCTCTCTTAAGAGGGTTTCCAACAGATCTATCCCTGCACCGGTTTTCGCGGAGACATAAACCTGCGCTGGCGGACACTCGGCGGAAGAGATGCCTGGCGCCCTGTTTTCGAGATCGATCTTGTTATGAATCAGGATGATGTGTCTGCCGGATGGCAGAGTATTTAACAGCCCACTGATGTCTTCCCGGTTATCCAGTCTGTACTCCGTTACGACTAATACCACGTCCGCACGTTCGGTCTCGGCCAGGGCGCGCCTGACCCCCTCCTGTTCAACAATATCCTGTGCCTCATGAATACCGGCTGTATCCGTAATCGTGATGGGGACTCCTTTGATTAGGAGATGATCTTCAATAATATCCCGGGTGGTTCCCGGCACGGCCGTTACAATTGCCCGCTCTGATTGGGCCAGTCTGTTTAACAGGCTGGACTTGCCGACATTTGGCCGGCCGACAATAACCGCCCGCATCCCCCGCCTCAATCTTCTGCCTTGACGCGCCCGCTTTAAAAGCTGTTCCAGTGCCTGAACAGCTCCATGCAGCCTGTCACGGATGCCGGCAGCATCAAGCAGATCAAGCTCTTCTACGGAAAAATCCAGTGATCCCTCTACCTGCACCCGGATATCAACCAGCTGCTCACGCAACCCGCTTATACTGGAAGAGAATTCCCCCTCGAGCGACCGCATGGCGCTGCGTGCCGCCTGTTCCGAGCTGCTGTCAATAAGATCGGCAACTGCTTCGGCCTGTAACAGATCAATTTTCCCGTTAAGAAACGCGCGTTCCGTAAATTCACCGGGACGTGCATGCCGGGCGCCCAGATCAATTACCCGTTGCAACAACATGTTCAGGACTAACTGCCCGCCATGACCTTGTAATTCAATGACATCTTCCCCCGTAAAAGAGCCGGGCCCCTGGAAATAGAGCAATACCCCTTTGTCAATAATTCCATTGGCACAATCCCTGAAGGCGCTGTAACAGGCCTGCCGGGGAGGCGGTGTGGCGCCGGTCAGGTTCCTGGCAATATTGAGACTTTTCCCGCCGGATACCCTGACGATGCCGATACCGCCACGGCCCGATGGGGTGGCAACAGCTGCGATGGTATCCTGTGTGTCGGCCATAGTGGCGTTAACAGAATATTAGTGTGATTTTTGTGACAGACCGGCACGCTCCAGGTTTTGGGTAATGCGCCATTGCTGAATGATAGACAGTGTATTATTCACCACCCAGTAGAGCACCAGGCCGGAGGGAAAGGTAGCAAAAAATACTGTGAACACAACGGGCAGGGCCATCATGACCTTCGCCTGCACGGGGTCCAGGGGGGCAGGATTGAGTTTTTGCTGAATAAACATCGTAATACCCATGAGTACGGGTAAAATATAAAAGGGGTCCGGCCTTGACAAGTCGTGTATCCACAGCATGAATCCGGCCTGGCGCATCTCGACGCTTCCCAGCAACACCCAATACAGTGCAATAAATACCGGTATCTGGATCAAAATAGGCAGGCATCCCCCGAATGGATTAATCTTCTCCTCTTTATAGATCTGCATCATGGCTTGATTAAGGCGTGTTTTGTCGTTCTTGTAGCGGTCCCTGATAGACAGGATACGGGGTTGTACACGGCGCATATTTGCCATGGAGCGGTAGCCCGCGGCAGATAATGGGTAGAACATGAGCTTAAGGAACATCGTTACCAGGATAATTGCCCAACCCCAATTACCGGTAAGCGTATGCACGCCGTCCAGGCCTTTGAACAGAGGTTTGGCAATGAACCAAAGCCAGCCATAATCCACTGTTAGATCCAGCCTGTCGGCCACCTGCCGCAGTTTCTTTTGTATTTTCGGGCCAACATAGATCTGTTCTTTAATTGTGCCCGTGGCACCGGGAGCTATGGTCACTCCAGGCGACATGATTCCGATAGCATAGTTACCGTCCGGGAGAACCCGGGTATAATAATGGTGTGCCTGCTTTGTCGAATCCGGCACCAGGGCAGTAATAAAATATTGTTGTAGCATCGCCGACCAGCCCCCGGTTATCTCCTGGTCGAGCTTATGCTCGCGCATCTCCTTGAATGTTATCTTTTCATAGTGATTGTCCGGGCTGGACAAAACGGCCCCGGTGTAAGCCCGCACGATCTGCCTCTTCGTCTTGCCCGGGTCGTTGCGTTTGATCTGGCTGTAGGAACGGCCTTTCCATGCCTCATGTCCTCCATTCTCGATCACGTAGCGTACAGTAATCAGATGACTGCCCCGCGTAAACCCGAATATCTTGGTCACCCGTAGCCCCCCGGCTTCCCAGGACAGTGGGACTTCCAGCGAGTCCTGTCCGGAAGCTAGCGTATAGATGTCCTGATCGGCATGGAACATATCTCCCTGTGCAGGCGCCACCTGATTGCTCAATAAGCCTCCCTGTACGATATAAAGCAGGGATTCGGTCTCGTCCAGCAACATCAGAGGGGTATCGGGTCTATCCAGGGATACCGGATAATCGTACAACTCGGCGCGGCGCAGAGTTGCCCCTTTCAAATCTATTTCTAAACGAAAGACATCGGTCTCTATCGTGATCCTCTTACCGGATTTCTGTAATACCGGCGATATCTTTTCTCCAGGCACAGGGGGCACATCACCGCCCTTGTTCTCATGCGGAGGCGTTATCGTTCCAGGTTGTTGTTGTGGGGCAGCTGTCCGGGGGGTGTGCGCGGGTTTCATCACTCCATAGTCCTTCTGCCACGCCTGCCACAACAACATCAGCACGAGAAAAAGCGAAATGGTCAGGATAAAGCGTACACTACCCATAGGACTTCAGGGAACCGGATCATGGCCACCGGCATGCAGGGGATGACAGCGTCCTATCCGGCGTATACTTAACCCCCCCCCTTTTATTAATCCATATCGCTCGATAGCCTCACAAGCGTAAGCAGAACAACTGGGGTAATAGCGGCAACTTGCGGTGGTCAATGGACTTATCCATCGACGGTAGAATCTAATCCCGGCAATTACGATTTTCTGCACTTTCTCAACCTTTTCCAGTGAACAGACAGGGAGTCTTTAAGCGTTTTATTATCTTTATCGTTACTTCCTTTCTGTGACATAACAACAATATCGAACCCCTTTAAACTATCTTGATGACGACGAAAACTCTCTCTTATCAACCGCTTCACCCTGTTCCTGCCGACTGCGGTTGGAACTCGCCTTTTGGAGATTGCCAAACCAAGCCGTGCAAAAGTCTGTCCATTTGGTTTTGCCAGAACAAGAAATTCGCGGTCGCCGGACCGATACGAAGAATTGAATACTTCCTTAAAATCGGAAGGTTTAGTCAGTCTGCTCGTGCGTGGAAATCGTCCCACCCGGACACGTTAAAAACTATGCCGCCAGTCTTTTTCTCCCCTTGGCCCGACGCGCCTTGAGGATTTGTTGCCCGGCTTTTGTGCTCATGCGAATGCGGAAGCCGTGACGGCGTTTACGCTTGATATTGCTTGGTTGATAAGTACGCTTCATGATTCGTTAAAGGATCTTTGTCCCTGGCTTGGAGTCGGCTTGAAAAAAACGTGCTATATTACGTTCCACGCCCGATTATTGTCAATTTTATATAACATTTTTTTATCAAACAGGATGTGGATAAGTTGCCCGAACAAGTATACACTCTATCGCCTTCCAGTAATTTTATTTTCTCTCTTGAGGGCCCTTGGTGTGGGATTGTCTGTATGGAAATCATGTCTTGAACGCTTGGAAGGAGAACTCTCCCCTCAACAATACAATACCTGGATCAGACCGTTACAGGTTATTGAAGAGAGTAATGCCTTTCGCTTGCTGGCTCCAAACCGATTCGTCCTCGACTGGATAAATGAGAAATACATTGATCTGATTGAGGGACAACTCAAACACCTGCTGCAAGGAAAGGAGTGCACTCTTACCGTTGAAGTTGGCAGCCAACCCACGGCGCTCGTCCGTCCGGACAAAAGCGTTGGTTTCTCTGCCGACATATCACAACCGAACACTACAAAGCGGCGTCCGGTCAACCTTAATCCGGAGTTTTTATTTGACTCGTTCGTTGAAGGAAAATCGAACCAGTTGGCCCGTGCCGCATCCGTTCAGACTGCTGAAAACCCCGGCGCTTCTTACAACCCCCTGTTTATTTACGGTGGCGTCGGACTGGGCAAGACCCATCTGATGCATGCTGTGGGTCATGCCATCCTGGAACAGAAACCCGGCGCGAACATCGCCTATCTACACTCGGAAAGATTTGTCGCGGATATGGTCAGGGCACTTCAGCATGGTGCCATCAATGAATTTAAACGGCATTACCGTTCTCTTGAAGTATTACTCATCGACGATATTCAGTTTTTTGCCCGTAAGGAACGCTCCCAGGAAGAGTTCTTTCATACCTTTAACACACTACTTGAAGGACAACATCAGATCGTCCTCACTTGTGATCGTTACCCTAAAGAGGTCAATGGACTGGAAGAACGGCTTAAATCCCGGTTCGGATGGGGTTTAACCGTCGCCATCGAACCACCCGAGCTGGAGACACGGGTCGCTATCATCAAGAAGAAAGCTGAGCGGGCAGGCGCCACCCTCCCTGATGATGTCTCGTTTTTTATCGCCAAGCGTTTTCGCGCTAATGTGCGAGAATTAGAAGGTGCATTAAACCGTGTTATCGCCAACTCCAACCTGACGGGAAATGCAATTTCCCTGGATTTTGTGCAGATGGCGTTAAAAGATCTGTTATTGCTCCAGGATAGGCAGATTACTCTGGAGAATATTCAGAAGACCACGGCGGAATATTACAAAATACGGGTGGCCGATCTGCTCTCAAAACGCCGCAGCCGATCCGTCGCCAGGCCACGCCAGGTCGCCATGGCCCTTGCCAAAGAGTTAACCAACCATAGCCTGCCGGAGATCGGTGATGCATTCGGTGGCCGTGATCATACCACCGTATTACACGCCTGCAGAAAGATCGCGGAATTACGGAACTATGAACAAAGGATTGAGGAAGATTATAAAAATCTTTCAAATATACTCACTGCATAATAGGATAATCTGTGCATAGCCTTGCAATGAAATTCGATTTCAGAATAGACACACATTCATGCA
This sequence comes from Gammaproteobacteria bacterium, assembly GCA_046757565.1. GTDB lineage: Bacteria > Pseudomonadota > Gammaproteobacteria > Eutrophobiales > Eutrophobiaceae > JBHHYN01. Next base: position 26,044 of record JBHHYN010000017.1, read on the forward strand.
CAGTCTGACAGGCGGATATCAACAGGCCCAAGAACCAAGATAGCTATCATAACCATATGTTTATAATATATTTTATTAACTTATCCACAAACTGAAGCCCTCTTAATAATAAGAGATTATATATTAAGGAACTTTTATGAAACTAAATCTATTACGGGAGGAATTGTTGCCAGCGTTGCAAACGGTCAGTGGTGTTGTTGAAAAACGGCAAACACTCCCCATCCTTTCTAACCTACTTCTTGTCACCTCCAATGATCGTATTACCCTTACAGCAACCGATATGGAGGTAGAACTCATTGCCGTGATCAATAAAACCATGGAAGACGCAGGGGAAGTAACTCTTTCGGCCAGGAAATTACTGGATATCTGCCGGGCCCTGCCGGAGCAGGCGATTATGCGGCTCAATACTGACGGTGACCGTGTCGTATTGACCTCGGGCAAGAGCCGGTTTATGTTATCGACCCAGCCGGCCCAGGAATATCCGCTTATAGAGATGGCGGACAAGATTCTGGAATTTAGTGTCTCGCAGAGTAATTTTAAGGCACTTCTTGAAAGAACGGCATTTGCCATGGCTCAGCAGGATGTCCGCTACTATCTCAACGGACTACTGCTTGAACTGGAAAAGAACAGGCTTCGCGCCGTAGCGACGGACGGGCATCGTCTGGCCCTTTGTGATACGGAAATCGAAGGCACTGTCGTACAACCCATACAGATCATTGTTCCCAGAAAAGGCGTGACAGAGCTGGTCAAGTTACTGCAAGAGGAAGAAGAGAACATCAATGTGCAGATCAGCGCCAACCATATACGAATCGATCTGGGGAACCTGCGCTATACGAGTAAACTGATTGATGGCAAATTTCCCGATTATGTCAGGGTGATCCCTGAAGAAAACAAGCACCCTGTGTTTGCCGACAAAGGGCTCTTACGGCAGAGCCTTACCCGGGCATCGATACTCTCAAATGAAAAATACCGTGGTGTCCGGCTTTTTCTGGAGCAGGGAGTATTGCGGGCACTGGCCCATAACCCGGAACAGGAGGAGGCGGAGGAGGAGATAGAGGTAGACTACGATGGTGACGTCATGGAGATAGGGTTTAATGTCTCCTATCTGCTCGACGCACTGGCAATTATCGAAACAGAGCGGGTGAAAATATCCATTTCCGATCCGAATAGCAGTTGTTTGCTCATGGCCGACGCTCCTTCGGCGTGTAAGTTTGTGGTGATGCCCATGCGTTTATAGGTGTTTATGCATATTGAAACGCTCCGAGCAAAAAATGTTCGAAATCTCACAGACATTATTATCGAGCCCGCACCCCGGCTAAATCTGTTTATAGGACCAAATGCCAGCGGAAAAACCGCCTTGCTGGAGGCGATACACTTTCTCTCCAGGACACACTCCTTCCGTACACCCAGATTGAATGAGGTGATACGCTATAATCAGGCTGTTCTGCTGGTCACAGCAGCTATTCGATATGATGCCGCCGATACAATAAAAACCAGTATTGAGAAGTGTCGTGGACGGGCTGAAATTCACTACAATGGCGAAGTCATCAGGAAGGTTTCTGAGCAGGCAAAAAATCTGCCGCTGATACTCATTGCCGCCGATACCCATAATCTGATCACGGGGGCGCCAAAGCGTCGCCGGCATTGGTTGGATTGGGCCCTGTTCCACGTGGAACCTGCATACCTGGATGCTTGGCGTGATTATCATCAGTCACTGCGGCAGCGTAATAGGCTGTTAAAAAAAGGGGGGATCGATACTGGCCAATTAATGGTGTGGGAGCAGTCAATAGCAAGGATTGGGGAGAAGATTAGCCGTCTCCGGAGGGGGTTTCTCCAGCAACTACAGGAAGCAATGCTGCGATTGGCGGACAGCCAGTTGTCCTGTACACCTGAGATCAGGTTTATACAGGGCTGGCCGGATAACGAAGCGTTGTGGCAGTGTCTGAAGACCGGACGGGAAGGTGACAGAGAGGCGGGCTATACAAAACAGGGCCCCCATCGGGCGAATGTGGAATTTTTCTGTAATGACCGCCCGGTTTCATCGACGTTCTCACGGGGGCAGATCAAGCTGTATATCACACTATTGCTTTTAGCCCAGGCGCAGATATATGAAGAGAAGATGGGGGCTAAACCGCTTATTTTGATCGATGACTTCGCATCTGAACTCGATTGCCGAGCGCGCATCAGGCTGATCTCGATGTTGCAAGAGACAAAAACACAGGTTTTCTTGACGGCCACCGAATCCGATATTGATCTGTCCAATATCGACCATGCTGCACTGTTTCACGTGGAACACGGTGATTTTATAAAAGTGGTAGAATAGACAGATTTATTAGCGAGGGTTTAGAGGAAAGGCTTGATGACATACGATTCGTCAAAAATTAAGGTGTTAAAGGGTCTCGAGGCGGTACGTAAACGCCCGGGTATGTATATTGGTGATACCGAAGACGGCACGGGTCTCCACCATATGGTGTTTGAGGTGGTGGACAACAGTATCGATGAGGCGCTGGCCGGATACTGTACGGCCATCAGCGTAGTTATTCATACGGGCGAATCCATTACGGTAACCGATAATGGCCGGGGGATACCTATCGGGATCCATGAGAGCGAAGGGGTCTCGGCGGCTGAGGTGATTATGACAACCCTGCACGCGGGGGGGAAATTTGATGACAACTCCTATAAAGTCTCTGGGGGATTGCATGGTGTCGGTGTCTCCGTTGTTAATGCGCTCTCCGATAGCTTGAGCCTGACCATCTGTCGGCAAGGCTATCAATACCACCAGGAATATCGTCAGGGGGCGCCACAGGGGAGTCTGCAACGGGGTGTGCCCTCAGGGCATACCGGCACGGACATCCGCTTCTTGCCGAGCAAAAAAGTATTTAAAAACATAGAGTTCCATTATGACATCCTGTCCAGACGGTTGCGCGAGTTGTCTTTTCTTAACTCAGGCGTGCGCATAGAATTGAGCGATGAGCGCACGGGGAGAAACGATATTTTTGAATACAAAGGAGGGATCCGCGCCTTTGTCAAGCACCTGAATCGAAACAAGACGCCCTTGCACGAGACCGTGATCGATATCGATGTGGACAAAGAGGCGGGAGCGGTGCAACTCGCCATGCAATGGAATGATTCCTACCAGGAAAATATTTTTTGCTATACCAACAACATCCCACAGGTAGACGGTGGCGCCCATTTGTCTGGGTTCAGGGCGGCGCTGACGCGTACCTTAAACAGTTATATGTATAAACAGGGTTATGTTACCAGGGCAAAGGTCTCTATCGGCGGGGACGATGTCCGCGAGGGACTCACTGCGGTCTTGTCGGTAAAGATAGCCGATCCGAAATTTTCGTCTCAGACGAAAGATAAGCTGGTCTCCAGTGAAGTGAAAGCGCTGGTAGAATCCGTCGTATCCGAGAAATTACAGGAGTTTTTGCTGGAGAAGCCGTCTGAGGCGAAGTCGATTTGTAACAAAATCGTCGAAGCGTCCAAAGCGCGGGAAGCGGCGCGCAGGGCGAGAGAGTTGACCCGTCGGAAAAGTGCGCTGGATGTTGCCGGACTACCTGGAAAACTGGCTGATTGTCAGGAAAAAGATCCTGCTCTATCGGAGTTGTTTCTGGTAGAGGGCGATTCTGCCGGGGGGTCTGCCAAACAGGGACGTGACCGCCGTTATCAGGCCATACTGCCGCTGAAAGGAAAGATTCTCAATGTTGAAAAGGCCCGTTTCGATAAAATGTTGTCGTCGATTGAGGTGGGAACGTTGATCACGGCCCTGGGCTGCGGTATAGGCAGGGATGAGTTCGATCTAAGCAAACTCCGATACCACCGGGTCATCATCATGACCGATGCCGATGTAGATGGCTCACATATCCGCACCTTATTGCTGACCTTTTTTTACCGGCAGATGCCTGAATTGATTGAACGCGGTTATATCTATATCGCCCAGCCCCCGTTGTATAAGGTAAAAAAGGGCAAACACTCCCGTTATCTTAAGGATGATGCGCAAAAAGAGACGTATCTGTTGGAGCTGGCCCTGGATGGAGTGACCCTGATCCCAAAGGCAGGAGAAGAAGTGGTTGAGGGAGAGGCGCTACAGCGGCTTTCCAGGCGTTATCTCGCCATGAATAGAGAGTTGCAGCGCCTGTCAAAACGTTATGACCCGCAAATCCTGAAGGCGATTCGTGTCTTGCCCCGGCTGCGTGCAGAGGATTGCCTTGTTGAATCCACAGTACGGGACTGGTTTGATCTGTTGCGGAAACGCCTGCAGGCATCCAGGATAAATGGTGCAGAGTTTGAGGTAGAGGTGTTTGCAAAGACCGGAGGGCAGGAATATGGGGGCCGGGTAGATATTAATACCCACGGTCTGGAGTCGGTAAATGTGTTTGCGCCGGATTTTTTCAGATCGAAGGAATATCAAAACCTGATTGCCCTGCAAGACCAATACAATCTCAAAGAAGCCGTGATCCGGCGCGGCGACAAGGAAAAACGTATCGAGTCGTTAAAGCAGGGGTTTGACTGGATCCTGGCTGAAGCAGCCAGTGGCCTACATCTACAGCGCTACAAGGGTCTTGGAGAGATGAACCCTGAGCAGTTGTGGGAGACAACCATGGATGTCAATTCGCGTAATTTGTCACAGGTAAAGATCGAAGATGCGGTGGCGGCAGACGAGATCTTTACGACATTGATGGGTGATCAGGTCGTGCCGCGCCGGGAATTTATCGAACTGAACGCACTCTCAGTCGAGAATCTTGATGCTTGATATGCGGACTAAACTGCACGGGCACAAGCCCATATCCCGATCTCTTCAACCCCGGCCCGTTTCAGCAGGGCCGACAATTCGTTTACCGTGGCCCCGGTCGTGACGATGTCATCAACGATGGCAACAGATCGGTAGCCTGGCGTCCGCATCAGTCTAAAGGCGTCCTTGACGTTTCGCCGACGGGCCCTGGGTGACAGGCCAAACTGGGGGATTGTGGAGCGCGCTCTACCCGTCAACCGATAATCTACCGGTATTTGCAGCCTCTTTGAAAGAACGCGGGCAATCTCCAGGGCCTGGTTGAACCCCCTGCTGAAGAGCCGGTGCTGGTGCAGCGGCACCGGGACTATCGAATCAGGCAGGGGCAGGGCGCTCCTGTGAATACACTCTGCCAGCGTCTCGCCTAATTCGCGGGCGACCAGCAGTGTGTGCCTGTATTTCAAGGCCTTAATCAAATCGGCGAGCGGGTACTCATAGGTATAAGCCATAATAGCGTGATCAAACAGTGGCGGGTTACGCAAACAGGCGGCACACACGCCATTTTCCTGCAATGGCCTGCCACACCGGATACAGGCGTCAGTAATGGCGGGGAGATCTTCCCGGCAGGTAGTGCACAAGGGCCGCCCTGTGTCCGTGCGCGCGTCACAAAGCAGGCAAGTCGCGGGCGTGATGGTGGCCAGGAGTCTGGTTAAATTTATCCGTTTGTAAACCAATCGCTATCCTTTGATGTTGACAATGACAGGCGTCGTTCTATTATCGTTGATTTGACTGGCGATGGACACAGAAACAGATGCGCGTCGATACCTGTTCTCAAGCCCAGGTCAACGAACCGGCTGGTTTGAGGCATGACTGGGTCAACTCCGAAGTAAAAGGGCTTTTTGGGTTGCCATTTAACGATCTGATCTTTCAGGCCCAGACGTTACACAGGCAGTATTTCGATCCCAATGAAATTCAATTGAGCGCTCTGCTTAATATTAAGGAGGGTGGCTGCCCGGAGGACTGCGCCTATTGTCCCCAGAGTGCACGCTATAAGACCTCGGTCGAGGCAAAGCCGCTGATGACGCCCAGTGAAGTTACCATAGCCGCCAGGTCTGCCCTTGCCCAGGGGGCCAGCCGATTTTGTATGGGCGGGGCATGGCGGGGACCCAGAGAGAACGATTTTATGCAAGTGCTTGAAATAATCCGGGAGGTGAAGGCACTGGGAATGGAAACCTGCGCCACCCTGGGGATGTTGACGCAGGAACAGGCCGAACGTCTGAAACAGGCGGGACTGGATTATTACAATCACAATCTGGACACATCGGCCTCCTATTATCCGAAGATCATCACCACCCGGAGCTATAAAGAGCGCATACAGACTCTGGAACATGTGCGCAACAGCGGTCTGAAGGTCTGTTGTGGCGGGATCGTCGGCATGGGAGAAGGGCTTGATGACCGTGTTGAGTTGTTAATGATCCTGGCCAACATGCCCGTCCACCCTGAAAGCGTCCCGATTAACCTGTTGGTGCGCATCGAAGGCACGCCGCTGCAGGAGACAGAAGAACTCGATCCATTTGTCATGGTACGCACCATCGCCGTCGCCCGTATACTCATGCCGGCCTCGTATGTGCGCCTGTCCGCGGGCAGGGCGGCTATGACAGATACTATGCAGGCACTCTGTTTCCATGCCGGCGCCAATTCGATCTTCTATGGGGACAAACTGCTTACCACGGAAAACCCCGGGCACCGGCTAGACATGATGCTGTTTAAGCGATTGGGCCTCAGGGCCAAACGGTATATTTAAAAACGTACCGTATCAGGTGGCCATGCAGGCGTTATTAAACGGGGAAGGCCCCGGTTGGCAGTCCGAATTAAATGCTATTCGTCAACAGGGTCTGTTTCGGACGCGCAAGGAGATCGTCTCCCCGCAAGGGGCGGTAGTAACAGTCGCCGGCCGTGAAGTCGTGAATTTCTGCAGTAATGACTATCTGGGCCTTGCCAACCATCGAGGCTTGGTCCGCGCCATGGGACGTGCGCTCAACCACTTCGGCGTCGGCAGCGGTGCGTCACAGCTCGTGTGCGGCAGGAGCATTGCCCATGCTGCGTTGGAGGAGGCACTGGCGCGGGCAACCGGCAGGGAGCGGGCGCTGCTGTTTTCATCGGGATATCAGGCCAATCTTGCCGTGGCAACGACACTCTGTCCGGGGCGTAATGATATCATTGTTGCCGATCGGCTTAGCCACGCTTCCAGCATCGACGGCGCCCGGTTGTCCCGGGCCCGGTTCCGGCGCTATGCCCACATTGATGTCCACGCTTTAGAAAAACAGTTAGAAAAGGGCGGCGATCATAGAAAGTTAGTGCTTACAGACGGCGTCTTTAGTATGGACGGAGATATTGCCCCGGTGGGGGATATTGCTGCACGGTGCCGACGCTCGGGGGCCTGCCTGGCGGTTGATGACGCCCACGGTTTCGGCGTACTGGGGGAGCGGGGCCGGGGAACGCTGGAGCTATTGGGACTGAATGAACAGCAGGTGCCCGTGTTGATCGGCACCTTTGGCAAGGCCCTTGGGGTGTTCGGTGCGTTTGTCGCGGGACCGGATGCTATTATTGAGCTGTTAATCCAACGCGCCAGACCGTATATTTATACGACTGCTTTACCGCCGGCCATCGCGGTAACGGTTAAGGAGGCCTTGCGATTGCTGGATGACGAAGCGTGGCGCCGTGAGCGCCTGCGCAGTCTGATCACCTATTTCCGTGGAGGCGCAGCCCGGTTGGGGCTGGCGCTCCCGGGATCGGAGACGCCGATCCAGCCGCTGATTATCGGGACAGCCACAGCAGCGGTGGAGCTCAGTGAGAAGCTGTTTCAAAAGGGTCTGTTCATCACTGCAATACGCCCGCCGACAGTCCCCGCCAACAGCGCACGCCTGCGTATCACCATCACGGCCGCCCATACCGAGTCCCAGATTGATCGCCTGCTGGAAACCCTGTCTCAACTGTTAGACGGAGCAGAGGTTTATTGAGTGTTATGTGCCGGGGTGGGGAATCGGGCTATAGAACCAGTAAACAGCAGGTGGCTGAAAGTTTTAATTCAGCGGCGGCCCACTACCAACGCGTGGCGGTATTACAGCAAACGGTGGCAAAACGCCTGCTGGAACGTCTGCAGTTGATAAATATCGATCCCGGAAGGGTCCTGGATCTTGGCGCCGGGGCCGGATCAACAGCCAGGCTGCTTGCGAAAAGCTATCACAACGCGGCGATAGTGCATGCGGACCTTGCGCTGAAAATGTTGTGCCAATCGCGCCAGGGTTTTCGCCGTTTCTTCTCCAGGCATGCATTCGTCTGTACTGATGCCGAATGCCTGGCACTGGCCGGGAGCAGTATCGATTTGGTGTTCTCCAATCTGATGTTGCAATGGTGTAACGATATCGATCAGGTCTTCGCTGAGATCAACAGGATAACGCGGTCTGGCGGCTTGTTTATCTTTTCCAGCCTGGGCCCGGACACCCTCAGCGAGCTGCGGCAAAGCTGGTCAGCGGTGGATGACACGGTGCATGTAAATGCCTTTGTCGATATGCACGATCTGGGTGATGCCCTGGTTCGTGCCGGGTTTGAACAACCAGTAATGGAGACCGAGGGCTTTACCATGACGTACAGAAACGTTGACAGCCTGATGCGGGAGTTGAAGTTGTTGGGGGCGCATAATGTCAATGTGGGCAGGCGCCGTTCATTAACGGGCAAGGGGCGGTTAAAGGGGATGCTGAACGAGTATGAAAAATGGCGCAAGGAGGGCCGTTTGCCTGCAACGTATGAAGTAATTTACGGACATGCATGGTGCCGTACACAGAGCGAGAAACAAGACCCGGACCGGGGCGTGGTTAGCGTCCCAGTCTCAGCGATAACCCACCGGCAGGCGTAGCCGTGTCGCGGAAGGGCCGGCAGTGCCGGTATTTCAGGGAACCATGAGCGGTGTGTTTATAACCGGGACGGACACGGGAGCGGGCAAGACCCGGATCACCACGGCCCTGATGGAAGCGATGAAAAGTAAAGGGCTGACTGTCGCCGGGATGAAACCGGTTGCTTGCGGTTGCACCGTAAGGCCGGGCGGACCCCGCAACGATGACGCCCTGCTTCTCCAGAAACACGCCAGTCATCCTCCCCCTTACGAGCGTGTTAACCCCTATGCACTGCCCTTGCCAGCATCGCCTCAACTTGCTGCTGAACAGGCCCGTGTCGTTATTCATACGGGCCCTCTCGTTGATGCGTACCACCGGCTGACCGTTCAGGCCGAGATCGTCGTTGTCGAAGGCATTGGTGGCTGGCGTGTTTATCTTGACCGAGACCTGCAAATGGCCGATCTGATCAAGGTCTTACGCCTGCCGGTTATCCTGGTTGTCGGGCTGCGTCTGGGCTGTATCAACCACGCCATGTTGTCCTTGGAGTCGATCCTTGCCGATAACATCAGGCTGTTGGGCTGGATCGGTAACCATATCGATCCGAATTTCCTGCATTCGCGGGAGTCCGTAGCCTTCCTGACACGGTCATTTGACGCGCCTCTGCTCGGCGACGTCCCCTACCTGCC
>JBHHYN010000018.1:0-34957 GCA_046757565.1 Gammaproteobacteria bacterium
GGATTTCGCAATAAAGCCCGTTACATAAATGCCATTTACTTCCATATGGGCAGGCAGCTTATTCGCCCTCGGAACTGGCAAGTCTCTGATTGCGGTCCGCCAGTTTCTGGATAAGCCCATCCAACCCATTCTTCCTGATTTCAGAAGCAAATGAGCCCCGGTAAGTACCAACCAGACTCACTCCGTCGACGGAGACGTCGATCACCTTCCAGTCACCGCCACTGACATGCATCCTGTAATTAATCGGCACGACGGAACCCCCGTCCGAGGATACTTCCGTTTTCACCATGACCAGGTTTGAATTCGGATTGACCTCCAGCGGCAGATACCTGATCTCCTCATCGGAATACTCCAATAGCGCCTTGGCATAGGTACGGACCATCAGGTTGGTAAATTGACGACTAAATTCCTGCCGTTGCTCCCGGGTAGCCTTTTTCCAGTCTTTCCCTAAAATCCATCGTGACATGATAGCCGTGTCAAAATGGGGAACAATAAGTTCCTGAATCAGGCTATAGAGATGTTCCGGGTGTGCATCCAGATCCTGCTTTTCTGCGTTGAGCCGTTCTATGACCTTGTCTGCGGTAGTTCTGACGATCTCATCAGCGCCAGGCATCGCTGCATGGGCAGTTGTCAGCACCAGTGATATTAATAAAAGAGGTGTAGTAACGACCCTTAAATTCATGATCTGCATTCTCCGTCTGTTTTTATCATGGAGTCTGCGACTCCAGGAATTGAGATAATTATTTTTACTTTTCGTTCAGGCAAGGCAAACCCTGTGCGCTCGTTGTAACATTACCCGAATAGACCTAAAAAGCTGTACATTAACCGGTATATTCTAAATGCTTCCCTATTGCTGAGAAAGATTTTCTTCGTAAAAAGTTCCCGCTTAGTTTCATCAGATGCTGCAAAAATGGCGATCACATTTTAACAAATATCCTTATCTATATGAATTAAATAGATTTTTTAAATTACGGCCTGATTACCGGCATTTTCCATACCGGGTTCTTTGAACGGCTTCCAGATCAGAATGAGTTTCGGTAACAGAGTTAACGCCGCAAGCAGGGCGATAAACATGGCCAGGGTCGTCAACAGGCCGAAATAGATAGTTGGAACAAAGTTCGACATCACCAGTATCGAGAACCCGATAATAATGGTAACCGAAGTATAAAACATGGCGCTGCCGACATTTTTATGACAATAGTGCATCGTCTCCAGGTAATCCCCCCTCAAGGCATACTCCTCCCTGAACCGGTAGATATAGTGGATACAATCATCCACGGCTATACCTATGGTAATGGCGGCAATGGTAATCGTCATCATATCGAGCGGGATGCCCAGTAATCCCATCAGGCCGAGGACAATGGATGCGGCCAGTATATTCGGCAGTATCCCGATCACCGCAAGGGAGACAGAGCGAAACAAGACCATCAGCATCAAGGCGATCCCGAGCATAACCACGCCAAGCGTCAATATCTGCGACCGGAACAGGCTTTGTAACATGTTGTCATACAGCACCAGCAGTCCGGTAATTTGAAATTCCGATTTCTCCAGACCTAATTTCGACTGCAGTTCACGGTTAATTTGCGCCAGCAATTTATTGCGCCGCAGATCCGGCAGAGAATCCAGGATGCGCGCTGTGACCCGTGCTTCATCGTCCTTTATCGAGATATACGGGTCGATCAGGCTGGCCTTGATATCCTCCGGCATGCGTTTATAGATTACAGCCAGTTCAAAGGCGTCGAACTCCTCGCCTTCATTCAAGTCTTCCGCCACCCTCAACACCGACGCCAGCGACAGTACTTTACCGATCACTGATAATCCATTCAGATAATCATGGACGGCCCTGATCCGGTCGAGCTTGTAGGAAGTAAACCAGGTGTCCGCCGGATTGGTTTGAATACTGCCAAACAGGGCATCCAGGTCATCGTCAGCTTCCCCGGTGCTGCCGTCATTCCCCGTCGTTCCGTACTCTTTTTCCTTATCGAACTTGAGCAATACGTCCAGGGGGGTTGTGCCGCCCAGTTTGTCATCAATCAATTTCAATCCCTGGTATATCTCGGTGTTTTTACTGAAATAATTGATGAAGCTGTTTTCGACCTTGAGCTTTGTCACACCGAAGAGACTGATACCTGCAAATAGCAAAGCAAGGAGAAGTACCTTACCTCCATGCCGGTAGGTAATGGTCGCAAGTGCCGGTGTGAAGTAAACTTTCCCGCTACCCGGGCCCGCCCGGACAGTTTTCTCCAGCATCACTAAAATGGCCGGAAACAGAAGAAAAGTGGTCAGCAGCATAACGGCGAGTCCGAGCGTCATCATCCAGCCGAAATCAATGACCGGTTTAATGTTACTGACAACCAGCGAACCAAAACCCATCATGGTCGTCAAGGTCGTATACAGGCTGGGCCAGATCATCCTCCTTGACATCTCGTAAACCAGTTCGCGCTGGCTGAGTTCCGGATTATCACGCAGCAAGTGCCGGAACCGCACCACCAGGTGAATATTCATCGACATGGTCAGGATCAGCATCAATGAAATAAAATTCGACGAAATGACCGTGATCCGCCAGCCAATCAGACCAAGCAATCCAATCATGATCAAGCCGGAGAAGGCGCAACTCAGAAGGGGCAACATGACCCAACGCGCTTGGCGGAATATTATCGATAACATAATCACAAGGAATACCAGCACACCGATACCGAACGTCGCCAGATCATTCTTGATAAAGGTAATCATGTCATCGGTTATCATCGGAACACCTCCAAGGTTTACACCGCCAAATTCCTTGTATTTATCCATGATCTTCCGAATCGCCACAATATACCGGTGATTTTCCTCATTCACTCCGGTTTTTACCGCATCATAGTTAACCAGTGTTTGCTTCAGAAGATGCGCTTCTTCGTCAGTAAGCCCTCCGGATTGCCTCTTTAGAAGCAGTCTGTTTTTCGCTTTCTGCAGGGTGCGATACTCATGATTGGGTTTTAAATTGATCAATATGGCCGTGGTCTTCCCATCCGAGCTGATTATCTGGTCTTTGAATAACGGGCTGTTGATTAATTCCGTCCTGGCGAGATGTTTGTCAACGCCTTCCCCTTCCAGAGTTTTAAAATTTTTAACGGCATCCGACAGCTTCCCGCCGGTAATTTTCAGTAACGGTACATTCAGGATGGAAAAGGTGGAATCCACATAGGCCAACCGGTTTAACTCACCTTGCATGTCCTTAATATGCCGTAAAGAGGATTCAGAAAACATATCTTCATACGGCGTGAAGGTTAGAAACAGGAAATCTTTCGTCTCATACCTTTCGCTCATCTCACGATATGTCTGCAGGGCCTTGTCATTTTCGAGCAACAGCGAATCTGCAGAAGCATCCAACCTGAAATCCTTGGCGTAATAGGCAAAAAACACCAACACAATGGCAAGTATCCCGAGAATGGTGCGCGGATACCCGAGCACCATATTGTTATAACTTTTAGACAGGTAATCCAGCATTTCTGTTATACTCTTCTTATGATCATTGCAACGGCAAATTCCCAATCAGCAGCCGGTAAAAGGGCCGGATTTTCCGAGAGTTGATTCAATACGTCAACCATAAATCAAAGTTTGACAGCTAATGTGATATATTTATCCGGCAATTACGGAAGCAGGGCAATCCTTTAATGAAACCAATATCCTTCCTGACCGCGCTGTTACTTGTTTACAGTGGCGTCTTGGCACAGAGTCCGGCACCCGCTAATGCTGAGCTCTACTTTATTTCACCCGCTGATGGGAGCACGGTGCAAAACCCGGTTACGATCCGCTTTGGATTAAAAAATATAGGGGTAGCCCCTGCAGGCGTAAATAAGGCGGATACCGGCCATCATCACCTGCTCATAGATAGCGGATTGCCGCCGCTCGACAAACCGATACCCAGCGATGCCCGGCATCGCCATTTCGGTAAGGGACAGACCGAGACAACACTGCAACTGGGGCCTGGTAAGCACACGTTACAACTGCTGCTTGGTGATTTTGCCCATACCCCCCACGTCCCGCCTGTAATATCGCGACCGATCTCGATTACCGTAAAATAAACAGGCACATCAGTTAATCAGCTGGATAAAGTTCCTGAAGCAGGGAACCTTCAGTATCAGACTTTATTTGTCTTCCAGCAGTTCGATCTTGTAGCCATCCGGATCTTCCACGAAAGCCATCACCGTATCGGTGCCTTTCATCGGCCCTGCTTCCCGAACAATCCTGCCACCGCTTTTACGGATCTTATCACACGCTGCATAGACATCATCAACACCGATCGCGATATGACCATAAGCATCGCCCATATCATAACTGCCCGTGTCCCAGTTACAGGTCAATTCCAGAACGCTGTTTTCGGCTTCGTCGCCATAGCCAAGAAATGCCAAGGTAAATCTCCCTTCAGGAAACTCACGTTCACGCAGCAATTTCATTCCCAGTACATCGATATAAAAAGACCTGGATCGCTTCAGATCCGTTACGCGAAGCATGGTGTGTAAAATACGCACAATGGTTCTCTGGATGGTTTGTATCAGTGGCGGTTTTTATACCATATTCCGGTGAAAATAGCTCACTAAAGTAAAGATTAAGACTTGCCCTGATAACCGGATGGCAAGTCAACTTTTCCACGAACATGGTCCTGTGACTAATGCGGCAAGGCGATGTCACCGGATAAAATCTTCTCCAATGTTTCTATATAAAAGGCATGTTCGACGGCGAGTACCCGATCGGCAAGGGAGTCGGCGGTATCACCCGGTGATACAGGTATCCTGCGCTGCGCAAGGATAGGGCCATGATCGTATTTATCGTCGACCACATGGATAGTCACACCGGTTTCAGTATCTCCTGCGGCAATAACCGCTTCATGCACATGTCTACCGTACATACCCTCACCACCGTATTTGGGCAGTAGCGCAGGATGAATGTTGATAATGCGGCCCTGAAAAGCAGTGAGCGTTTGCGGTCCGATTCTCTTCATGTAACCAGCCAGAATGACCAGATGTGCTTCATGTTTTACCAGCGTATCGGCAATCAACTGATCCAGATTACGGGGGTCCGGGAAGGTGGTGCTGCTCAAATGATAAGCCGGTATTCCCTCGGATCCGGCCCTGTCGAGGGCTCCGGATGAGCCATTATTACTGATCACCACGACCGGACGGGCTTTCAATCTGCCAGCCTTGCAGGCATCGATGATAGCCTGCATGTTCGTTCCCCGGTAAGAGGCAAGAAACCCCAGGTTGGCGATCTTCATTTCAGATCCCTATTGTATACTTGCCACGGTAAAACCGAGTTCGCGGAGTACAGCCTCCGGCGAATCCCTGCCAGAAGGCAATTTTATACTCATCGCGTTAAATTCCCTGCGTAGGGGATAAGTATCGCGTAATTCATCAAAAAATTCCGTATGCTGATCGGGTTTTACCGCCAGCATGCGCCGTAACGCGGCGCTGTCACTGCGCACATCGTAACAGGCCAGGACTGCCAATCGCACGGCATCAAGTTCACTATCAAAACCTGAAACCACAATCTCGGAGATCCCGGGTTCAAATAACGCTGTCAGCATGGTTTCATCGCAGCCAAGATTAAAATAGTCACAAACCTGTCTGAAGACCATCTGAACCGCACGCCGCTTGCCCTCCACACTGTACCCGGCAACATGAGGCGTACCGATAGTGACCCGGCTTAACAGATCCATGTTAATCCGCGGTTCCCGCGCCCACACGTCCAGCACGGTACACGCCTTCCTGCTCCGCTCCAGGTAAGCCATCAGAGCATCTTCGTCGATGACATTACCACGTGATGTATTAATGAGTATGGCGTCTTTCCGGATCTGCCGTAGAAATGCCTGATTGACCATATGATGGGTGGGATATGGACCGTCTTCCACAAGAGAGACATGCAAGGTGATAACATCGGCTGCCAATACTTCGTCAAGATTGCAACATTGCACGTCACCGCCAGCTTCTCCCAGCGGAGGATCATTGACAATGCACTCCACACCCAGCGCTTTCAAAAACCGCAAGACCTGAGAGCCCACGTGGCCACAACCAATAATCCCGACACATTTTTTAGTCAGATCGAAAGTATACTGATCTGCCAGAACAAACAGGGCGCTTAATACGTACTCAGCGACGGAACGGGCGTTGCAACCTGGCGCATGGGCAAAACCGATGCCACGATCCCGCAGATAATCCATGTCAACGTGATCGATGCCACTGCTTGCGCTGGCAACAAAATGGACACTGCTGTTCTGTAAAAGAGCTGCATTCACCGGTGTAACGGTCCTTACGACCAGGAGGTCCGCTCCATGAATTGCAGCGGGTCCGATGTGACGGCCATCAATCAGCGACACTTCACCAATTGAGGAAAACGTCCGTTCGACAAAGGGGAGAGATTTATCCGCGATGATCTTCATTTGACGGGATACGTGCTACTTCACAGCATCATAAACCATACATGTTAAAAAGACAGGTTCTTATGGACGAATCTCTTTTTCGGACCCTTCCTTCTCAACAGGCATAAGGTCCCGCCGGGTAACTCCCAGTGCGAGGGTGACGGGACTGGCGATATAGATGGATGAATAGGTCCCGATCACGATACCAACGATCAAGGCCGTGGCGAAGTCATGGATGATCTCCCCTCCGTAGATGAACAGCGCGATCAGGACCAGTAATGTCGTCATGGAAGTCATCAGGGTACGGCTCAGCGTCTGGTTAATCGACGTATTCATGACTTCAACCGGGGTAACTTTACGCATCCTGTGAAAGTTTTCACGGATGCGATCAAACACAACAATGGTGTCATTAAGTGAATAACCGATAACGGCCAGTAACGCCGCCAGTACGGTCAGATCGAATTCCATCCCTGTCACTGAAAAGAAACCAAGGGTAATCATGATATCATGCACCAATGCGGCGATGGCGCCGGCCGAGAAACGCATCTGGAAACGAAATGCAACATAAAACAGGATCATTCCCAGTGCAGCCAGCATCGCCAGCCCGCCATCCTCCGTCAGGTCCTGACCCACCTGAGGCCCGACAAATTCCACCCGGCGCAGGTCAACCGGTTTGCCACCTACCTGCAACAATTTGATAAGTTCATTACTGATCGCTGCACTGTTCATGCCCTCTTTCGGTGCAACGCGAAGCAACACATCTTTAGCAGATCCAAAATACTGCACGACAGCGTCCCCAAACACTGAATTGGCAAGCACACCGCGGATGCCATCGAGCTGCACCGGTTCCCGGTAACCGACCTCGATTAATGTGCCACCGGTAAAATCAATCCCGAAATTGAGCCTGTTTACCGCCAGTGAAACGATGGATAGAGCGATCAGTATGCCGGAGAAAAAAGCCGCAGCTCGGCGCTTGCCCATAAAATCAAAATTTGTGCGTTGAGTAGCTACCATGTCAAGCCCTTCTTTTATACCTCAAATCACCAATTTCTTCAGTTTCTTGCCGCCATAAACAGCGTTAATCATCGCCCGGGTTCCCATGATGGCTGTGAACATGGAGCTGATGATGCCGAGCGACAGGGTCACGGCAAAGCCCTTAATTGGGCCCGTACCGAAACTGAATAGTACCAGGGCCGCAAACAGGGTGGTGATATTGGCGTCGGCTATGGTGGAAAACGCCTTTTCATAGCCGGCATGGATACTGGCCTGGGGGGAATTGCCGTTTTTGAGTTCCTCACGGATACGCTGAAAAATAAGCACATTGGCGTCGACCGCCATACCGACGGTCAGCACGATCCCGGCAATACCCGGCATGGTCAGTGTCGCCTGGAGCATCGATAACATCGCAACGATTAAAACCAGATTGAGCATCAGTGCGATATCCGCAGCCAGGCCGAATACCTTGTAATAGAGCAGCATGAACACCAGCACCAGCACAAAGCCGATCATAACGGACTCGAACCCCTTTTTGATATTGTCCCGTCCCAGGCTTGGCCCCACGGTCCTTTCCTCGATAATCTCGATTGGCGCAGCCAGGGCGCCGGCGCGAAGCAGCAGGGCCAGGTTACGCGCCTCCCTGGTGGAATCAAGCCCGGTAATATGAAAGCGCTTGCCGAGTTGGTCGCGGATAACGGCGACATTGATGACCTCTTCGACTGTCTCCTTCTTCTTGATCGTCTGGCCATCGACTTCGCTTGTCTCCGTTTTATTTTCGATAAAAATAACCGCCATGCGCTTGCCGATCTCGTCACGGGTCTTGCGGCTGAAGATCTTGGCCCCTTTACCATCCAGGGTGATCGATACATCCGGCCCGCCGCCAACCGAATCAATACCCGAAGCGGCGTTAATGATGTAATCACCGGTCAACATGATCTGTTTCTTAACCAGGACCGCCTGGCCCAGGCGGTCTTTATAGATCCTGGAACCGGGCGGCACTTTCCCATCCAGGGCGTCCTGCACACTGTGCTCTTCATCGACCATATGAAATTCCAGTGTTGCCGTGGCGCCCAGGATCTCCTTTGCCCTGGCGGTATCCTGCACGCCGGGTAACTGCACCACCACGCGCTCCTGTCCCTGTTGCTGTATCACAGGCTCCGCCACGCCAAGTTCATTGACCCGCTTGCGCAGGGTGGTGATATTCTGTTGCAAGGCAAATTTCTTGGTAGCGGCGATGGCGGTGTCAGTCAGTTTTGCTTCTACCTGAAACTCGCCGGGGTTATCGTCCAGTTCCTTCAGTTGCAGATCCGGAAAATTCTTTTTGATCAAATCGACGCCGTCGGTCCGTTGCCGGGCATCACGAAAACGTATCAGCAACCCGCCCCTGTTGCGTCGGCTTACCGTTTTGTAACGGATCCTGTTTTCCCGAAGCAGGCTGCGCAGATCGGAGACATAGCGTTGTTCGGATTTCCTGACGGCCGCAGGCATATCCACTTCCATGAGAAAATGCACCCCCCCACGCAGATCGAGGCCCAGAAACATGGGCTCAAGCCCCAGTTTCCTCAGCCATCCGGGTGTTGCGGGGGCCAGGTTCAAGGCAACAACGTAGCCCTTGCCCAGGGCTTCCTGCACCACCGCCTGTGCCCTGAGCTGGTCCTCTTCATTCGCGAAGCGGACGATCAAGGTATTAATGCCGGGTTCCACTGAAGTGGACCGGATCTCCGCCTCCTGCAGCGCACTTTCCACCTGCAGCTTTGTCAATTCATTGACTTCAGCCCCCCTTAATGGAGAGATTTGCAAGGCGGGGTCCTTGCCGTAGATATTTGGCAATGCAAAAACGAAACCTACGGCCACAATGACGGCGATGAGAAGATATTTCCAGAGTGGGTAACGGTTCATGATATTTTTTTATAGTTCTTGTAAACGCGACTCCGGCGGTTATAGACCCTTCATGGTCCCTTTTGGCATCACTGCAGAGATGGCGCTTTTCTGGACCTTGATTTCCAGGTCTTTTGCAACTTCAATGGCAATAAAATTATCGCCTATCTTGTTAATACGGCCCAACACTCCCCCGCTGGTGACCACTTCATCACCTTTGGCGAGTGCTGCAAGCATCTGTTTATGCTCCTTGGCCTGCTTTGTCTGCGGCCGTATCAGCATAAAATAGAAGATGACAAAAAAAATTATCATCATAATCAGGAATGACCCCCCTCCCCCTTGCGGAGGAGCACTCTGAGCCCAGGCATCATTAATGAAGTAATCGATCATTGTTAAACTGTATTGCAATAAAGCGCGTTATTATGACACAGACGCCACTTTTTGCGTGCGTTTTGCATAAAAATCGGCAATAAAATCCTGTAGAGTCTGTGTCTCGATTGCGCGTTGCAGTCCCCGCATGAGGGAATGGTAATAATGCAGATTATGCAGCGTGTTCAATCTGCAACCCAGTATCTCATGGCTCTTATCCAGATGGTGCAGGTAGGCGCGGGTATAATGCCGGCAACAATAACAATCACACGCTTCATCCACGGGCAGTTGACAATTGCGGTGTTCCGCATTCCGGATCTTGATAACGCCGGTTGCGGTAAACAGTTGGCCGTTACGGGCATTGCGGGTCGGTAACACACAGTCGAACATATCGATACCCCGGCAAACGCTCTCCACGATATCCTCAGGCGTGCCCCCACCCATTAAATAACGGGGCTTGTCCGCTGGCATCAACGGCGCAGTATGGCTCAGGATATCCATCATCTTGCCGGGAGGTTCCCCTACGGAAAGACCGCCGATGGCATAGCCGTCATAACCAATACCGGTCAGCCCCGCAAGTGATTCCTCCCGGAACTGCCTGAACATACCCCCCTGGACAATACCAAACAGTGCGGCAGAGTGATCCGCGTGTGCCTCTTTGCTACGTCTGGCCCAGCGTAAACTCAGTTGCATCGACTCCCTGGTCTCGTCTTGAGTAGCCGGATAGGGTGTGCAATCATCGAAAATCATGACAATGTCTGCATTCAGATCGTGCTGCATCGCAATGGCCTGTTCCGGTCCCAGAAAAATCGGGTCGCCGTTCAGCGGCGAGCGGAAATGCACTCCCTCTTCAGTGATTTTTCTTGAATCCGCAAGGCTGTAGACCTGAAACCCGCCAGAATCCGTCAATATCGGCCACTGCCAATGCATGAAGTCATGCAGCCCCCCATGTTGTTTGATAATTTCAGCACCGGGCCGCAGTATCAGGTGGAAGGTGTTACCCAGGATAATCTCACTGCCGGTATCCTTTAGCTCCTCCGGGGTCATACCCTTGACCGTGCCACAGGTGCCAACCGGCATAAACACCGGCGTATCTACCGTGCCACGTTCAAAAACCATACGCCCGCGCCGTGCGTTGTTGTCTGTGTTTAAAACCTCGAATTGCATTTTCCTGATTGTCACTCGTCAATAGTCATTTGTCATTAGCCAATAATAAAGAACAAGTGACCGATGACAATTAACCAATAAACATGGCATCACCATAACTGAAGAACCGGTAATTTTCACGAATCCCTTGCCGGTAGGCATTCAGTACAGGTCCGCGCCCGGCAAAGGCGCAGACCAGCATCAACAATGTCGATTCCGGCAAATGGAAATTGGTAATCAAGGCATCCACCATTTGAAATTCAAACCCGGGATAAATGAAGATATCCGTCTCGCCCTCATAAGGATATAACTCCCCGTTCCTTGCCGCAGATTCAAGACCACGCACGCTGGTGGTCCCGACGGCAATGACACGGCCGCCCCGTTTTCTCGTCTGGTTAACCGCCTTGCATAGCTCCGTGGTTATCACAAACCACTCACTATGCATGCTATGATCCTCAATCGTCTCCGTTCTCAGCGGCTGAAAGGTAGCGGCCCCCACATGCAGGGTCATGAAACCCATTGCCACGCCCTTCTGTTTTAATCTATTCAACAGTGTCTGGGTAAAATGCAGGCCCGCAGTCGGCGCCGCAACCGCACCGGGAGAGCGAGCGTAGACTGTCTGATAGCGCTCTTTGTCCATTGGTGTATCCGGACGTTTAATATAGGGGGGAAGTGGAACATGTCCTGTCCGCTCCAGTACCTCCACCAGACTAAATCCGGATAATACACCAAGGACAAAGAAACCAGTCCGTCTCTCTATGACTTCCAGCTCCACCCCGTCTTCCAATGCGATTCGCGTACCCGGTCTTGCCTGCTTACTGGCCCGTAGCTGGGCCAGCATTTGTCTGTCACCAAGCAGGCGCTCCACAAGAATCTCCACCTTGCCGCCGCTCTCTTTCTGACCGAATAGACGCGCTGGGATTACGCGCGTGTCATTAAACACAAGTAAATCTTCAGGATCGATAAAAGCGATCAGATCGTCAAACTTGCTGTTCCGTAATTTCCCGGTTGCGCGGTTCAAACAGAGCAGACGACTATCGCCCCGTCGTTTTGTAGGATACTGGGCAATCAGCTGTTTCGGAAGTTCATAGAAAAAATCATTTCGCTGCATGGCGCGCGATGGTAGCAAAATAGACGACCAAAAGGATTACCTGATTTGCTGCCTGCGGCATCAGGTGATATAGCCATTGTCCCATAACGATGGGCGTCAAACACTATTAGAGAAATAAAAACAGCGCCCCAGGGGCGCTTACGGGCACCTTGGCATTTCCCGTCTCTGATTCATTAATGAATCTGTGTTTCCATTTTATTTTAGAAAGAGTTTCCTTATACTTGCCTGCATGTTTTCACTTTCAATGCCGGGGTGGCGGAACTGGTAGACGCGCCAGACTCAAAATCTGGTTTGGGCAACCAAGTGAGAGTTCGAGTCTCTCTCCCGGCACCAATTACTTCTATGCCCTCCCCGATAATGCCTTGTAGTCAACCTTCGACTTCTGATCTGGACCCTTGTTGCGGGCAACCGGTAGCGCCCTGCCATCAGTCAGAGAAAATATGTAATCGGCAGAATCCACGACAGCAGTCTGATGGGAGACGACGATCACCGTAAGCACCTTCGACAAACTCTGTAGCGTTTCACAAATCAGTCGTTCATTATGTGCATCCAAAGCACTGGTAGGCTCATCGAGGATGAGGAGACGGGGATGATGGGCCAGGGCCCGGGCAATGGCAATACGTTGGCGCTGCCCACCGGAGAGTTGACCACCGCGCTCACCGATAATCGTATGTAGACCTTCGGGCAACGCACTAACAAAGTCCCAGGCACCTGCCTGTTGAAGCGCCCAGGTCGCATCTGCTTCCGTCAGACCAGGCTCACCGGCAATAACGTTGTTGAAAATGCCGTCATGCAACAGGATCGTGTCCTGGGATACATAGCCAATCATACGCCGCCAACAACGCAAATCGATATCGTTTAACGATACACCGTCTATCAGTATGTCTCCGGAATCGGGGCGTACCAGGCCACACAACAGATCAATCAGCGTGCTTTTGCCGATCCCTGATGGCCCGACCACAGCGGTAAAGGAACGCACGGGAACCTTCAGCTTTAATTCCCGAAAGACACGTTTGTTTCCATACCTGAAACAGACGTTATGTATCTCGATACCACGTTCAAGGCTGGGATGTTGAGTTCCCATCGATTTTTCAACAGCAAGGCGCGCCTCTTCAACAGCCGTGCGTAGCGCCCAATAGGCGCTCTCCTGCACGGTCATTTGCTGATAGCGTCGCTGTGTCTTGGTAAGCAGGCCCAGTACGCGCACCAACAGGAAGACAAGCATCATGACTGACGCCAGTGACAATTGCCACCATACCAATGCCACATACAGACCGGCTGCTGCCAGAGCGGTGAGCATCGGCTCCTGAACGGCACGCAGTCCCTCCCTGCTCAGCACCTCCCGGCGCAAGGCGTTTTCAAGCTGGGTGGTTTGCTCCCGGAGAATCGCGTCGGAGACGTTGTCCCGAGCCATCGCCTTTAATGACTTCACCGATCCCAATACGTCTGTCAGATAGGACAACAGCGACCGGAGTAATCGCGTCTGTTTCGTACCGGCACGGCGTGCCGCACGCACTAACCAATGTAGGGTCATTAGAATGAGCAATCCCAGCACCAATGAAACCAGTGTGGCCTGCCAGGAGATCATGAGTGCTATAAAGGTGTACACGGCGACTTGTACGCAGAAGGCAAGAATATTGGCACCGTATTCAAATGCAATTGCCGCCCGGTAGGCCTCTGTTGCTACGGAATTCGCCAGGGACCCCGTAGACTTGCGCAGGTAATATTCCCAACGGCTTGCAAATAGCGCCTCGATAAGTTGCAGGCGAAGTGACGTTGCCACATGCGCTACCGTAAAACCGACCTGACGATTGGCTACCAGCAACAGCATACCCCTGAGGGTCATGCCAACAACAATGACCAGCAGCATGACGCCTATCGTCGGTTCGACTCCCATGAGACGCAGATTTTGAACCACGAACCGACCGACGCCTGAGTCGATGGAATCGCCTATTGAAACCGAGAGTAGCGGTAACATCGTAGTCAGGCTCAATCCCTCGACTATTCCAGCGATCAACAGTGCAAACAACATGATCGCTCCCCGCCGTGGGTAAGCCATAATAAACGCAAACAGTGTCCGCATAGTGCTGTCCTGATTGATGCCCGGGGTTTCCTTCGATTATGTCATTGTGCCTTCGATGCGCATACAACACTCAATACTGTTAGAACAATCCGGCGCCGGGCAAGCACTATAACGAAACCTTTGCATCCAATACGATTTCGCGTAACTCTGCAAAGGCGCGGCAAATGTGGTCTATCTGCCCGTTGGTATGGGCGGCGCTGACGCTGCAACGCACCAGTGACTTATCTCCGGGGGCAGCAGGTGGAAAAATCAGATTGACGTAGATACCATGCTCGAACAGCCCTCGCCAAAGCGCCAGTGCCTGCTCCCGGGTCTCCACCATTACGGCCACAACAGGGCTCGGCTCCGGGCCCAGTTGATAGCCCAGCTCAATGAGATATGTATACAGCCTCTGCGCATGCCGCCACAACCTTGTACGCAGAGCCGCACCATCACGGAGCAGTCTTAAGGCGGCCCGTGTCGAGGCGATCACTGACGGCGAGGGCGATGCCGTAAACACATATGGGCGGCTCATGTAGCGCACCAGATCGAGTTGCGGATGATTGCTTGCGCAGTAACCCCCGATACCACCGAGGCTCTTGCTGAATGTACCGACAATAAAATCAACCTCATCGGTGACCCCCTCCACCTCCACCAAACCGCGTCCTGTCTCCCCCAGGACCCCAAGTGAATGGGCCTCATCCACAAGCAGGTAGCTGCCATAGGTGCGCTTCAGAGCGACCATGTCCGCCAGCGGTGCCCGGTCGCCAAGCATACTGTAGATCCCTTCAACGATGATCAACGCCCCGTCTGCGCCATCACCGAGTCGTCGCAACCGTTTATCAAGATCGGCGGGACTGTTATGGCGGAAGCGGATCACCTCGGCGCCGCTCAGACGGCAACCATCGTAGATGCTGGCATGACAGTCGGCGTCGATCAGCAGCACGTCTTCCCCGGCGCGCGCCAAACCCGAAATCATCGCCAGATTTGCCTGGTAACCGGTAGTGAATACAATAGCCGAACGGCACCCGTAGAACTCCGCCAATTCCCGCTCCAGCGCCCGATGACCGGCAAAGTTGCCGTTGGCCATGCGCGAACCGGTGGTTCCGGTACCTTCCCTGTCGATGGCGTCATGGGCCGCTTGCAGGCATTCCGGCGCAAACGTCAGACCAAGATAATTGTTAGTGCCGGCGAGCAGAATACGGCGGCCACCGATGCGGGCCTCAGTGGCGGAATAGATCTCTTCTATCGGGCTCCCGAATGGATCAAAACCTGTCGCCAGCAATGACTGACGGTCCTTTTGTAATGAGCCAAACTTGTCAAGCAGGGACATGGCTAGCCCGCATATTGCACCAAGGAATCGTGATGATCGCGCAAGGCTGAACTTTGCAAAACGTGCTCACGAACGAAAGCATAACCATAGCTCTGGTTGAGGGAGTATGTGCGTTTTGCAAAGTCCAGAACAAGCGAGGGCACGGTTAGCGATGACGGGAATAAATTGTGAAAATAGTTGAATCATTGAAATCATTGCCTGATAAGTCTAAAAGCTATTATAACAGTGCCTTGGTGCAATATGCGGGCTAATCCGCCGGCCCCAGTTCGTGGATTTTCCGGGCGAGGTCGCCCACTGTGTGAACATCAACCAGAAGATTCATCGGGATAGAGATATCGAACTCATCTTCCACCTCCATGATTAAGTCCAGGACCCTGTTAGAGTCGAGTCCCAATCCTTCAATCAGGTCGGTATCCTCATCCGGTTTTATCTTGTCTCCAGCAAACTGCTGAAGATGCCGGTGGAGACGCATAAGCACTTCGTCGTAGCTGACAGCCATGGTTCAGCTCCGTGCGGATCTGTTCATGCATGCAGCAGGGCAGCGTCATGAAAGGCGCGCCGCAAGTGTACTTGGGGACGCCAGCCCAGTGCCTGGGTCAAGCGCGTATTGTCGCAGACCCAGTCCGGATGAAGTAGTTCCCGCACCTTTCCCGGTGTCAACATGGGTTGATAACGGAGCAGCCGACTCCACCACAAATTCATGTAGGCAAATATACTGAGGAAAAATGGTGGTATGGAAATTATCCTTACCGGGCGCCCTCGGACTCGTTCAGCGATCGCACTCAGTGAGCACCAGTCATAACCACCGCTGGTGCCGTCATCCAATTCAAATACACCCCGCACCGGAACGGGTGAAGCGAGCCATGAGAGGATAGCTTCGACCAGGTCATCGATATGCAGCAGGCTGAAACGCATACTTGAGCGCCCAATCACGGGTAAGACCCCGAACCGGGTTATATTCAGTAGAGGCCGGATCTCGCGATCACCGGGGCCATACACGGCAGTTGGACGGAATACTGCCCAGGGCATGGCATCGGCACGCTCAACCAGCATCTGTTCGGCCATGTGTTTACTGGCCGCATACCAGGAAAGCTGAGGAACTCTTGCCGCCAGAGAAGAGATGAAGAGCAAACGTGGTTGCCGTTGCTGTTGCGTCGATGCTTCAACCAGCCTGGCGGTACCTTCGCTATTGACGTGATAAAAATACGATTCACTGTTACCCCGTACCACACCGGCACAGTGCACGACAGCGCTGGCGCCATCTACGAGCCTTGCCAGAGCAGTACTGTTGTCCAGATCGCCCTGCACCCACTCTACCGGTCCGGTATCGTTATGGGGCCGGCGGCTGAGCGCCCGGGTAGACCAGCCTTTTGCAGTCAGGGCGCTTAGCAGCGCACCTCCGATGAAGCCCGTGGCGCCGGTAAGTGCCACCAGTCTAGACACGTCGATATGTTACCCCCGTCCGGCTTGGACACTTGTTGCTTGACTCCAATCGGCCCGTTCCATGAATCCCTCACGGGCGGCGGCACGAGAAAGTTTTCCAGATGATGTGCGTGGCAGGGTATGCAGCGGCGCCACTTCGACCAGGCAGTGTATGCCAAAGCCCTCGTAGACCAGCCTTTGTAAGCGTACGATTAAAGACTGACGCTCGGTGGTATCGGAGATACGGCATTCAACCACCAGGATGATCGTCTGGTGACCGTTGTTGTCCGCCACTTCAAATGCGGATGCATCCCCCATTCTCACCTCGGCTTGTGCCTCCGCCAGCGCTTCCAGGTCCTGCGCACGAATATTCCGTCCGTTGACGATGATAATATCCTTGCGCCGGCCGGTGAGATACAGGTTGCCCTCGAAAACATAACCCAGATCACCGGTATCCAGCCAGCCCTCGGGCGACAGTACCTCGCGCGTAGCTTCCGGATCATTGAGGTAACTACTCATAACGCTCGGCCCACGCACCATCACCCGGCCGACTCTTAAATCGGGTTGCACGTTATCTTCATCATCGACGATGGCAATTTCATGTCCGGGGAATGCATGCCCGCAATTCACGAATTCATTGGCCTTTCTGCTTTGTGTCTGTACACGCACGGCTATCCCCCTTTCCGCCAGTTCCAGCGCATCGACACACATGACCTCTACTCCCTGATCCAGTTCCGAGAAAGTCACCGCCAGGGAGGCCTCGGCCAACCCGTAACAAGGCAGAAATGCCTGTGGATTGAAACCCGCCGGCGCCAATGTTTGCGCAAAATTATCAAGAATAGCCGGCCGGATCATCTCAGCACCGATACCGGCTGCGCGCCAACTGCTCAGATCCAGATCCTTAATATCGGCACTGCGTACCCGCCGCGCGCACAACTCCAGACCAAATGGCGGACTGAAAGCGATGCTGCAACGGTTACGGCTAATCAGCCGCAACCATTGCACAGGACGTACAGCAAAATCACGCGTACGCATATAATCAACTGACACTTGCGAGACAATCGGTCCCAGTACGAAACCTACCAGCCCCATATCGTGGTAGAACGGCAACCATGAAGCACTGCGGTCACCAGGGCGCAGACAGAGCCCGGTGCGAACGATCCCCTGCAGGTTGCTCATCACCGCCTGCTCAGAGATGACAACACCCTGCGGAAAGCGGGTGCTACCCGAGGTAAATTGAAGGTAGGCGGGTTCATTCGGGTGGTTCGACTGCAAAGCTGCATCGGCTTCGGACACGGTTGCCAGTTGCTGCGGGGTACCCACCCAGCGCAAACAACGTTGTAAGCCTTCGCTGGCTTCTTCCAGGAAGCCGATGAACTCCATTGACGCCAATGCTGCTACTGCCTGACCGCCCTCAAGCAAACCTCGTAGTTGTTGAACATAGATCTGGTGACTGCCCAGATTGACGGGCACCGGCATGGCAAAGGGCACCAGCCCCGCATATCGGCAGGCGAAAAAAAGGATGATGAAATCAGGGCCCGTATCGGCGACCAGCGCCACATGATCACCGCGCTGCAGCCCAAGCTGCAGAAAACGCCGGGCCGAGATCAGGGCGCGCTCTCGTAACTCCCTGTATGGCAAGACTGTCTGCAATTCCCCCCTGGCAGTATAGAAATTACAACCGGTTACCCCAGATGCAGCATAGTCAAGCGCCTCAGTCAGGGTTTCAAAATCGGCCAGGCGCTGTGGCTTATCATTATTAGTGCTCGTTGCATCTTGATTCACTATCTTTCTCCTCCCTCGCCATCTTGATCATTATGGCAATCAGTTCGGTGGTGGCGATTAAGTAATTGACAGGTTGATGAGCAAGGTGACAGCGAAGCGACTCAACCCTGTATCTTTTATCTTCATTAGTAAGGTATTTGTATTGAGAGTTCCCATTGCTACTGAATTAAACCCCTTAACAGGAACACTCTCAAAAAATAACCGCGAATCCTACATTAGTCGCGGTGTTCATGCACTTAAAAAACTCATCTTAACTACCATTGGCGCCAAGTCAGTGAGCCATAGTGATTAGTCAATAATCCCATAATTCATGGAAGCATCTGTGTTGCCCGCGTCGCCAAGTTGTCAGAATCAGGGGTGCACTCATAATCCGGCAAAACAGCCAAGCTAGCCGCCACTAAACAGGCAGTAGTCATAACCAGACCGGCAGTGATGACGCCCTATCCCTTAGCAGTGATACTAAAACCCCGCCTCTTTACCTTTAGTAACCTGCTCTCCAAAGTTAAAAGATTATGCCATCTTGCTGATAAGATAACAAAAAAAACAGATAATAACACCCTGAAATTAAACCACAATAAATATCCGGAATAAAAGGGCATGATACATGATATATCGAAATTATCGAATTTCCCAGGAGATCACGACAATCCGGCAGCAGGAATCTATT
This sequence comes from Gammaproteobacteria bacterium, assembly GCA_046757565.1. Classification (GTDB taxonomy): domain Bacteria; phylum Pseudomonadota; class Gammaproteobacteria; order Eutrophobiales; family Eutrophobiaceae; genus JBHHYN01. The sequence continues at coordinate 19,167 of JBHHYN010000018.1, forward strand.
AATTCGACTGCTGTGCTATGCTTCGCGCACATAATTATAGGCCGGCAGCAGTCCATCGAAAACACTCTAATGACAAAATCACCCACGCGGCGCTCGAAATCCACTCAGGGCATATCCAAGGACATCGAGATAGCTCCACTAACAAACCGCCGTGAATTGCGAGTATTTATCGACCTCCCATGGCGCATCTATGCCAACGATCCTGCCTGGGTGCCTCCGCTGCGCCTGGAGCGGCGCATTCACCTCTCGGGCAGCAACCCTTTTTTCCAACACGGTGCATGGCAGGCCTGGCTGGCCTACCGGAATGGCTCTCCGGTGGGGCGGATCAGCGCCCAAATCGATGAATTGCATCGCCAACACTATGGCCGCAACAGCGGTCATTTTGGCCTGCTGGAAGCGGAAGAAGATCCACAGGTCTTCACTGCGCTGACGCATACTGCCGAACAATGGTTGGCCGCCCATAATACCACGTATATCACAGGACCTTTCAACCTTTCTATTAACCAGGAGTGTGGGCTGCTGGTGCAGGGATTTGAGACAGCGCCTGTCATCATGATGCCCCATGGCCGGGCCTGGTATGGCCGATTTCTTGAAGAACAGGGCTATGCCACGGTCAAGGACCTGCTGGCCTATTGGGTGAAGGTGGATTTCGAGGCTCCCCGCGTTATGCGCTCACTCCTCGGCCGCTACAGCAACCAGGTTCGACTGCGGACCCTGCGGCGCAAACGGCTTGCAGAGGAGCTGAAGATCCTGCGTGATATCTTCAACGACGCCTGGTCCGGGAACTGGGGCTTTGTTCCCATGACTGAGGCCGAGTTTGCAGAACTGGGAACAAGCCTGCGGTTATTGATACCCGATGATTACGTTCAGATCGCTGAGATCGATGGTGAGCCGGTGGCATTTATCGTAGCGCTGCCAAACCTGAATGAGATATTCGCGAGCATGAACGGCCGCCTGTTGCCTTTTGCCTGGGCAAAACTGATATGGCGGTTAAAGCGGCAACAGGTGCGTACCGGCAGGGTGCCACTCATGGGGGTGCGCAAACGCTTTCAGAACACCCCCCTGGGCATGGCCCTGGCCTTCCTTGTTATCGAAGCGATCCGGCACGCCCTGTTCTCAAGGGGCATTTATGAGGTAGAGATGTCATGGATCCTTGAAGACAACAGCGGCATGCGCAACATCCTCGACAGTATCGGCAGTATCGCCTACAAGCGCTACCGGATCTACGGCAAGCGACTCAATCCGGATGACTGGCTGTGAAACACAAACCGGAAAATTCGTTATGGAGATAGAAACGCCGCAGCAATTTGTGGCGCTGGTGCTGGCCGCAGACCGAACGGACCATGATCCGGTCACCAGAGAAGCAGGTACTGTCTGCAAGGCCATCGCCACGGTAGCTGGCAGGTCGATGGTTCTGCGGGTGCTGGATGCACTGGAGTCGAGCGATGCGGTAGGCGCCATTGTTTTGTGCGGTCCACCGGAACCGGCCCTGGCAGCATGCCCTGAATTGCACCGGCGTATCGACGGGGAAAGGGTATCCTGGATAATGAATCTCGATTCTCCGTGCAAAAGTGCTGAAGCCGGCCTGGCAAAGTTGGGTGGCGGCGCGCCAGTGTTGGTAACTACTGCGGATCATGCGCTCTTGAGCACTGAAATTGTTACTCAGTTTGCACAGGAGTCGTTACTCGGCAGCGCAGATGCGACCGTCGCACTGGTGGAACATGATTATATCAGCAGGGCATTCCCCGAAACGCATCGCACCGTTATCCGCATGCGGGATGGGCGCTATTGTGGATGTAACCTGTTTACACTGCTGACTGAACGGGGGCGCTCACTGGTGTCGTTTTGGCGTCAGGTCGAGCAAAGCCGAAAACACCCCTGGAAAATGGTTGCCGGGATTTTAGGCGCCAGGGCGGTGCTGTCATATCTGTTCGGTGCTCTTACCCTGGAGCGAGCCTTGGCACAGATTTCAAAGCAGCTGGAAATGAAACTGGAGGCGGTGGTCCTGCCCTTTGCCGAGGCAGGCATCGATGTGGATACCCCAAGCGACCGGCTGCTGGTGGAGCGCATCCTGGAAAAACGGTCAGATCGATGCGTGTTACGGCCTGAATAATCGTTTGAGAACCTGCCTCAAAATCCTCCGCGGTCGCGACGCCAGCATGCGCCTGCAGCGCAAAGCCCCGTCCCGTAAAAGGTTGTGGCTCACGGGGGATTTTGAGACGAGTTCTGGTTAAAAACAGGTATCTTTCCGGAACAGGCGCTAACATAAACCTGAAACCAGACAGAACATTCAGTACATGCGAACGATCGAACACTACATCATCCGCGAAATTGCCATTCCGCTTGGTGCTGTTATCACGATTTTGGTAGGTCTGTTTGCCTGTTTTAGCAGCGCCCGTTATCTGGCCAAGGCAGTAACGGAAACACTCGGCGCCGGGATGATGCTGAAGCTGGTACTCCTGAAGACCTTGATCGCCCTGGAGGTGCTGGCCCCCATCGCGCTCTACGTATCCATATTCATTGGCCTTGGCCGGATGTACAGGGACCGGGAAATCATTGCCTTACGCGCCGGTGGCATAGGTGGATCCCGTATAGTCAAGTCCGTGCTCATGCTGGCCATACCAATCAGTATTCTCATCGGCGCACTTGCGATCTATGCGCGGCCATGGGCCTATAAGACAGTCTATCTGCTGGACGCAAGCGCCAATGCCGAATTAAATACTGACCGTTTTCAAGCCGGGCGTTTCTATGGAAATGAAGATAGTGGCCGGATTATATATATACAGGACAAGGACGTTTCCACCGGCCAATTGAAGGAGGTATTTCAATACACCGGCAAAGATGGCGGGAGTGAGATTATTATGGCCCATAAGGCTCATCGGCAACAAGCTGTCCTCAACCAACGGCCACAGTTGCATCTGAATGATGGTGTCAAATATCAGCTGACACACACTGCTGCAACGGATTCAATCGTCCACTTCAAAAAACTTGTGTTATATCTCAATGAGGGCAGCGATGAAGTAGGTTACAAGCGCAAGGCTATTACTACCGCGGCGCTGCTTAACTCAGACTACCCGTATGATATCGCCGAACTGGAATGGCGTCTGTCCCGCCCCCTTGCAACCATCCTGTTGGCCCTGGTAGCTGTGCCACTTAGCCGCTCGTCACCACGCCAGGTACGGGGAGAAAAGATTTTTACTGCCGCACTGGTCTTCACTATCTACTATAACCTGACCGGACTGGCGCAGACCTGGGTCGAACAGGGTGTTGTTGGAGGGTTTCCCGGCGTCTGGTGGCTGCATGCACTCATGTTCATATTTGCTGCCGGGCTACTCTGGCCTGAATTGCGGGAATATTTTTCACGGCGGCAATGAATACCATTAATCGTTATCTGATGCGCCAGATCGCCATTGGTCTGCTCATCTCCACGGTAGTACTCATCCCTTTGTTTAGTTTCCTTGACCTACTGGAGCAGCTTGGTGACGTTGGGAAGGGTTTCTACCATACCGAAACCGCATTTCTGTATGTCCTGCTCATGCTGCCACGGCGGTTCAGCCAGCTTGCGCCATTTATCGCCCTGCTGGGCAATGTGATCGCTTTGGGCACACTCGCGATTAACCGGGAACTGATTTCAATGCGCAGCGCAGGTCTTTCACCCGCCCACATCAGCCTCTCCTCGCTCAAGGTGGGACTGATCCTGCTGCTGCTCATTGCCGTGCTGGAACAATTTGTCGCCCCCCCGCTCCAGCAAAGAGCGCTGGCGCTCCGTTCAGAGGCGCTGGCGAGGAGCACCGAACTCGGACAGGACCTGGGTATCTGGACCCGTGACAAACAGCACATATTACGTATAGGCACCATAGAGCACGGACGCAGCGCTGTAACGGTGGAAATACTGCGTCTTGACGCCAACAGGTTTCTTTCTGAATACATTTATGCAGAACGCGCCGATATCGTAAACAGTGATAAATGGCTGTTGCATAACGTAATAAAAAAGACCATCTATGGCGAACACATAACAGAGCAGAAGATCGACAGGATGACCTGGAAGCCATTTCTCAATCCCGATCAGGTCTCGGAATTGACCAAGCCTGCAGAGAGCCTGTCCCTGACAGACCTCTACCAATATGTCCACTACCTGCGCGCCACCGGGCAACAGGCCGAGGCCTATTCCCTGGCGTTATGGCGGAAAATCGGCGGCGGATTGACGACTATCGCTATGGTACTGCTGTCGGTACCCTTCGTTTTCGGCTCCGTTCGCGCAGGTCTTGGAAACCGCCTGGTACTTGCAGGCATCACCGGTATTGGCGTCTATCTGCTCGACCAGATCATTGCCAACGCAGGGCTGCTCCTGAACTTGAACCCCGCGTTGACGGCATTGGCCCCGGGGTTGCTCCTGATCGGCGTGGCAAGATTCTGGTTACAACGGGTACCCTGATCCCCGTTACCTCAAAAAAAACCGGTATTGCTGAAACAGTTGTGCAATCGCTTGTGTGCCTACCCAATGCGGTAGACGTACTGAGCGGACAACCATGCAAGGGGTAGTCTGCGTCCCTGCCACAGATCCCGGCATGCATACACCAGGGCCGGCCGCCATAACGGTGAACGGCAGAACACGCACCACGCCTGCCAACCTGCAGGTTCCACAAACTGGAGGCTTGCCTTACCCCAGACCCAGCCAAGCACATGACTGAAGGCCGGCTCGGGGTAAAGCCGCTGCCGGCGGTTGGCCGCCTGCAGTCCCAGCAGCCAGGCGTTGGCCCACTCCATATAGTCCGCATCGATAACTGTCTGCTGCTTCCCCAAACGAACCAGTGCCCAGTGACGCGCCAGATCCTCATCACTAAAGGAGATGCCGAGGGCAGTGAGTTGTTCGCGGTAGACGGCCCGCTGACAATCCGCCATGCGCGCCGCTCTGGTCCGTGATGTCAGGCTGTCATGTATGCGGTAACAGACCAGAGGATCGGGAAGATTGGCAAGCGAATAATCCCTGGAAATACGCACCCAAAAATCGAAGTCTTCACTCAGAGCGTACTCTTCCCGGTAGCGGTACCTGCGTGCAATATCCGTTCGCACCATACTGGCAGAATGCTGCAAACTGCAACGGAATAACAACAGGGCGCGTATCTCTTCCGGGAAGACGGGCCGCCGGCGTATGCGCCACAGCAAATCTCCACCGGCATCCATCCAACAGGCCCATGATCCCACCGCGGCATAATCAGCATGGCGGTTCAGGTAAGCCACCTGCCGGTCCAGCCGTTGCGGGTGGGCCCGATCATCGCTGTCCATGATGGCAAGATAGTCACCACAGGCGGCGTCGATGCCACGATTGCGGCTGCTTGGTATGCCCTGGTTGTGATCATTGCGCAGCACCTTGATACGCCTGTCCTGCTCAGCATAACTGTGAAGGATACGGGAAGTCTGATCGGTTGAACCGTCGTCAATCAGCAATAGTTCAAAATCGGTAAAACTCTGTGTCAGGATACTCTCGATAGCCATGCCAACATATTGCTCCCGGTTATAGACCGGGAGGACAACACTGACGCAGGGGCTATCGGCCACGTTAACTTAATGGTGCCGGTAGTAGCGCCAGAGTTGATGAACGGCGGCGATAAAACTCAAAGGATTCCAGCGCGCCCGGCGGAATTCCGCCTCGACCCGATCAATATGAGACAACACCGGCGCCATTGCCATAAGCGCTTCTTCGATCCGTTGCCAATCCTGCCACATCATCTCGTTATCGGCTGTCAACTCATCGGCAGCCAGGCGATACAGCCAGCGATAAGCATCACGGGTCAGTACATTCAGGTGCAGATCCCGGCCCAGGTCTTCATTATTAAAGTGGCTGTGGCGCAGATCAGAGGCCAGGAAATGCCGGGCGTAGTCCTGCACAGCCTGCTCCGTTTGCGCATCGTGTGGCAGCTGCAGCTGCCTGGCGAGGCGCCGCAGTTGTGCCTGTGGCTCCTGCATCAACAGATCGTAGTCAATAACCATGAACCGCTGTCCGCGGAGTTGCCGGAAGTACGGCACTATGCTGACCAGCCATTCCAGATCACTCTTCTCCTGGGTGCCTCGTCGTGTATCGAGTCTGGCCCGGGAACGGGCTACACTCAACGGATTACGCGTGGCAATAACAAAACTTGGCTCGATGCCAAGCTCTGCGAACACGGCCTGCCAGAAGGGAAGGATGCTCAGGGTACGCCCGTACTTGAACCCCCAGATGGGGGAATGCATGAAGCGCCGCTGGATAATTTTTCCGGCACGCTCTTGCAGGGTGGCAATGCCGGGTTGCTGCCAGGCCGAGGCGTCGATCAGGGCGACACTGTCCGCCCGCAAACCCAGTTTCCTGCGAACGCGCTTGCTGAGGTCAAGCAGTTCAGCATCCTCGAAGAAACCTGTAGGGTTCTTGCGGGTGGCACGCTTGAAGTGATCGCCCAGGTCCACACCGAGCACCTGGACGCCGTGCGCCACGGCACTGGTGCCGCTGCGTCCTGCACCAATAATCAGTACCGCTCGCTGCCGGTACGTTGTATCGGGATTGTCAGACTCGGAAACCATGGACACAATTCCGGCGTTGCTCTGTCCGGCCTGACAGCCCGTCAGTTGCAGGAACAGGCGCGATATCGGCGGATCCTCAATAATATGCCTCGGCGCGTTCGCCTTTCAAAATCCCTAACCCTCGCCGGAACATGCTGCGAAGCCAGTCGTTAATAACAACGATAAAGACCTTGCGATACCGGCCTTGCGGGCAATGGATTTCCTCTACGCCGTGCCAGGAGCGTTCGCGCCGGGCAAACAGCACACTCCGGTTTCCCATTGCCTCGGCACGAATAATGTGATCGAAGTTCTCGAATTGCGGGGCAGATTTGTACTTGAAGCGTCCATGATCATCAAGTATCAGCGTTTCGCCTCCCCATGACGAATCCCAGTCCGATTCCGTGTTGAAGTAAAAGATGTGCGAACCCAGTTTGCGCTTGGCATCACAATGGGGGGAGACGGAACAGCCGTCAGGCGTGTAATGCCAGTGAAAATTCAGACGGAACGAACCATGGCCCAGGTTGCGCCGGATGAAACGATTATATTCGGGGCCACGCAATTCCGCGATAAAGGCGTGCCATGCCGGGGGAATATCAAGGTCCTTGTGATAATCCAGCGTTAAACGATCATGCGGGTACTGACCATGGGAGCGCTTCACCCCGAAAAATTCAGTAAACAGCGACACATCAGGCAAGCTGTTATACAGTAGCCGATAGCCCTCGTCGGTCAACAGTCCCTCGGGATTGGCCCAGGGATATGGCTGGGTTGCGCGAAAGGCTTCGTCATCGAATGCATCCAGATGATCATAATCGAGAAAACTCATGGTTGCTGCTCCAGCAGCTTGCGGACAGCATCTGCTTGCAGGATAGAACCTGTTTCGCCCGTCAACCGGCAGATTGCACCGCAGCAATTTTTATATTCAAATATATTTCGCCAACGGGGCATGATCCCCGCAGACGGCCAAAGGGGAGCGCTGCGCTTCTCCCCTTTGGAAACCCCATCGCTAATACCCCCGTGGCAAGACCACGAGGGAAAAATTTCTATTTCTCTATAAAGCATGGTCAAATTTTCAGGTACGCCTCGCTCCATTGGCAACGGCTGCAGGAAGTTATCATATCATGCGGACTGTCCATGCAGTGAGTGACCGCTGCTGTTCATATCTGTTTGCAGCGGCATCTCGAATAGCCGGCAGATAGCATTGACAGCACGCTCCAGATCATCGATGTGCGGAACAGTGACTGGCTGCTGGTCTGATAACGACCCGGTTACCAGCCCGCGGCTGTGCAGGATACGATGAAAAGCCGCGAAATCGCGAGGCGGCTTAAGCAATCCAAGCTCGATCAGGCGTGCATAACGCGCAGCAAGCCAGGACCGCACTGAAACAGACCCGGCATCTGCCGGCACTGATGTCAACCAGCGATGCAACCTTCCTTTAAGGCCGTAGCGTTGTCTACGCCGCTGCGGCCAGTCGAAGATCTGCACCGGTTTCCCGGTTAAACAGGCCTCGATCAGCTGTGATGCGCTATCCGCGGTAACAATAAAACCGTCGGCCAGTGCCAGGTAGGCCAAATAAGGATTATCGGGATCTTCCGGCCTCCACTGATAGCGGTGGGCCGGACAATGAACACCATCAAACAGGGTATTGGCTACCGCAGTAGCGGTCCGCGGGCTGGTTGTGATCAGCAAGGAACCGCCGGCCGCGTGCGCACACCGGGTTGCTTCCCGCGCCAGGCGTCGGGCAACCTGATTGTCGAACAGGTAGCTGGAGCTGTTACCACCGACCAACAGCGCCCACCACGGTCTCGGCAACCTGTTCAGACGGGGTTTCCATCGTAGTGAGGCAGCGCTCATTTCATTCGGGGAAATACGGTTTAATGGTGCGATATTGTGCACGATGTTGTCACGTTCCGGCAGGCCATACTGGGGTGTGGTGATAATCAGATCAAACCAGTCTAGGGGAGCCATGGTATGCAGCAGGTGCACCAGCCGTGTATGGCCGCCTGACTGTTTTCGTATCCAGCGGGCAATGGGTACGCTGCGGCGTGAAGCTCCGATAACCAGGTCCGGCCAGGGCGGCTGTAACGGAGTGGACCTGCGCCGGCTGAGGCTCAGCAGCGAGGCGTCAACGAACAGATTGGGTAACAGGTTGAGCGAATTGTAGAACAACTGCTTGACTTCATAAGGCCAGCCCAGCGCTTCAGCAAGATTCGACATCTGTGCATTACCACCTGCTCCCTTCCCCCATAAAACCCAGACCCTGGGTTTACTCGCTGCTGATGGCATGGAATTTACCAAAGCGTTCAGGAATTGGCTTGCCGGACAGGTGGTAAGTCATCAACATGGGCAAGGTCATGGGAATTCAGTCACCCGGCAATCCCGTACAAGACGCCTGGCCCGGATTACTGCTATATCCCAGTAGCTGCTTCACTCTTGCGGCCAGCATTGCCGTGGCACTCGGCCTGGAACCCTGGTCTTGCAGTTGTGTTTGCGGTATGCCAAAAAAAGCAGCTTTGCCGCTGCTTACCAGAGCCTGGTACATAATATCCAGGTCTCGGGGCGGCTGCACGATGTTCCGTTCCTGCAATCGCGCGCACAGGTATTCGAGTCCTTGTTGTGGGCGCACTGTACCACGCCGGTTTAATGGGCGGGCGTGAGCGCGGCGCTGTACCCAGCTTTCGATCCGTCTGCGCAAGCCCGGACGCCGTTTCGGCAGACGGTAAATGTATACCGGTTTCCCAGTGGTGACGGCTTCGGCGATCATCGACTCGCTGTCCCCGGTGACAATCAGGACATCGGCAGCAGCCAGCAAACTGGTGTAGGCATCGCCATTTTCTCCCTTACGCCATTCGTGTATACGGGTTTTTCGGTCCAATCCCCGGCGCAAGGCGCGGGTTGCCGCCTCTCCGGTACGGCGGCTGGTGATGACAACCAATTCCCCGCCTCGCGCGTCACTGAACGCCTGTACCTCCTTACCTAACTGCCGGGCCACGCCAGCGTCAAGGCGGCGCAACTCGGTCTTGCCGCCGACCAGCAGTCCAATACGCGGCCGGGCGCTGCCTGCAAAGAGAGCCTGACAGCGATTCGCTGCAGCAGCCAGATGTTCAGGCGTAATCCGGTTTGGTGGAACCACGATCTCAAGACGTTGCGGATGATAAGGAAGATTAAAATGAGAGCAACTTACCGAGACCCCTTCGCCATCAGCCATCTGCGCCCCTTTACGGCCCAGCAGTACCAGACGGCTTCGGCCGAGGCTAAGGTGTGCGATCCAGCGCGCCACCCGGGCCGGGCGCCAGCCGGCAGCAATAATGACATCAGGCCACGGTGGTAACAGGGCGGACCGGCAACGGCTGCTTAGACCGATACCGGTTGCTTCGGTATAACCGAACAACCGCGCAATTCCCCGGTGGATATAGGCCAACGCATTGAAATGGAGGTGTTTGATTTCATAGGGCCAGCCCAATGCTTCGGCGATACCCAATGACTGGGTCGTATGCCCCGGCTTGGCGTAATTGAGCACCCAGACACGGGGTGGATGGTCAACGTCGCCACCTTCGCGCACACGCACAAGCTGGCCTGAAAAGGGATCGTAAATAACCAGTTTCCAATGTATATGTGGGTGATGGGTGGCGGTTTTTTCAAACACCCCGGCCCACCAGACGGCGGAGCGGGGCCGGGCCAGCACCGGCTTGCCACCCAACTTTACCGTTCGTGGCCGATCCTGGACAGCGGCATACACCCGCTGCCGCGCATGTGAAAACAATTGTTCCACTGCCCAGGGAATATCCTCGTCGGGCAAGTATTCCAGTGTGTTCAGGCAAATGGCGCAGGTTGCCTGCCGGTCAGGCAGCATCCCGCCAGCGGATGAGGCGATATCCAACGGAATGGCTTCCGGCATGACCCGAAACGCCTCGAAGCCCATTTCCAGCATGGCGCCCGGACCCAACCCCGACACTGCCTGCTGCAGATCCTTGCGTAGAGGTTCGGGCAACAGTGCAGCACCATTATGGGACGGGGATTTTTGAGCGGTGCCTTGCCGGAGCAGCTGATCAGCCAACCGTAAAAAATTGCTGCTGGGATGCGTTGCGGTAAATACCTGGTAACCGGCTGCATCTGCGGACCGTTCCAGTTCATGCCAGACCTCAGCTTCGCTGCTCCACTGATAGACGAACAGTTCCGGGAACGGCCGCCACGGCTGGGTATGCAGTGCCGTATAATGGATCAGGTGAGAACTGCCGGCGGCGTATTCATCATCGCGGACATTCCATTCTCCCGCCAAAGGGCCCCAGAGCTGCGGGAGCCGGCGGGCACTGGCCAGCAGGACGTTCTTGCGCCCATATCGGGCCGCCTCCAGATTCCATACCTCCGCCATGCGCGCGCAGTCGATAAGCATGACCGAAGTATCGTTGTCGTTTATGGAGAGATAGCCATGACCGGACATGCTGGTATCGAACAATAATGCCGGGTCACTCAGGTAAATCTGATCGACGTCGTTGTAAATGGCGCGGCCCTGACGCCCTGCAAAATCCGGAATTGCAAAACGGTAATTGGTAAAACCGGTCAACCAGCGGCGCCGATCGAAGCCCTCCAACTCTTTCATCAGATAGATCTCATAGACCCTTGACGGATCCCGCACCCGCTCGATAGACCAGATAAAGATCCGCTCGGCGCGGTATTGCGCCAGCTCGGTGCCGAGAAAGATACGTACCGGTGGTTTGCCGGAAGGGTCAGTGCCGTCAGCGACCGGCAGGACGAGGCACTCCGGTTCATCGCGCCTGTCAAATGTCCCAAGCAGCCGGGGACGCGGCCACAGGGCGGAGAGAATACGTTGTGTTACAAAGGCCATCTGCACATCACCCTGCAGAGTCTGCCCAGTGGCCGTAATCCAACGGTATGCCCAAGATACGGCCGCCAGTTAACAAATTGCTGCAAACCGGTCCCCCTCTCAAATGGCAGTGTCGGCGCTCAGAATAGGATATCATTCAGTAAATTATTTCATATCACCATGTACTGTACAAAAGCAGACGTGATTTTTTCATCCGAAACACCATAAGCAGCCGGGTATTGCACCGGTTCAACTGACTTAAGGAGGCTCTGAGAGTCCATCCCCGGATCAAGTCCGGGGCAAGCTCTGGACTTATCAAGGCTGCCATCGCTCCCGGAACTTTTTCCGCAAAGCTACAGTTCAGGTTATATTAGCATCCGCCTTTACAACCAAACCCATTTCGCAGTCTGTATCGACAGCTGTGTTTTCGGGCCAAAACAGCCTGTGCCAGTAGAGTAAATCGAATCCAGAATCGTCCGTGAAATAATGAACTTATCGCAGAGTAATCTGTCCGGCGCCGCCTTACGCGTCGGTTTGCTGTGTAATCCGACGAGCGGTCGCAACCGCAAGCGCCTCGACGCAGTGCGGCGGGCAGCGGCCGGGTTTCCCGAAAGCATGTATCTGGAGGCTTCCACGTCTTCCGCTATGAATATGGCACTGGACAGTTTTGCCAACAACCGTATCGACCTGGTCGCCATAATCGGTGGTGACGGGACGGTCCATGCCGTACTCAACCACCTGTTTAAGGCACGGCCGTTTCCAAGCTTCCCTTTATTAACAATTATCCCCGCCGGCACGACCAACATGACCGCCAGTGATCTGGATATGCGCGGCAATCCCGAACGCGCCCTGGTTTTGTTAAGACAACGGTTACAGTTCCCTGTTTCATCCGGGTTACTGCAACGCCCGGTATTACGCCTTGAGCACAAAGGGGCCGCGGCCTGCTACGGCATGTTCTTTGGCGCCGGTATGATTGCTGATGGAGTAAGGCTTTTTACGCCCGATGTTCAAAAACTGGCCATCACCAGCGAACTGGCATCGGGCATTATTATTTTGCGGCATCTATTAAAGCGGTTTCTGGGTAACAGCCGCGACTCCCTCACCCCGGTACAGGCTTCGGTCCGTGAGAACGGAAACACGGCGCAACAGGGTTTATATTCTGTTGTCATCGCCAGCGCCCTGGAGCGGCTACTGCTGGGGGCAAGACCGTACTGGGGAAGTGAAGCCTCGCCCATTCATGTTACCCTGATCCGGCATCCCCCCCGGCGGTTTTGGCGATCGCTGCCGGCGTTGCTTTCCGGACGGGGCGCGGGGCTCAACGAAGCCTGTGGTTACCACAGCCGTAATCTGCAGTCATTAGAGCTGGTGATGAACTCTGAATTCATTATAGATGGCGAAGTTTACCAGGCACAGAGTCAACAAGGACCGCTGCAGATCACCGCAGAGGGGCCTGTCACCTTTGTTCCATTCTGACCCTGACGGGCAATGAGCGCGATGACCGGCAAACCACAGGCATTTGAACAGCATCCTGCCCCGGAACTGGTTGCAGAAATAGCGTCACAATGTTCAAGAGCGGCGCCACCGCAATTGTCAGTCTTGATCGACTCCCTCCAAACCCGCTTTGGGCAGGCGTTGACGGCGATATTACTGTATGGCTCCTGCCTGCGCAGTGAAGACATAACCGATGGTGTCATCGACCTTTATGCCGTGGTTGACGACTACCATCACGCCTATGCAGAGCAATTATTGCGCCTGTTTAATGCCTGTCTGCCTCCAAACGTTTTCTATCTGGAGGCTCCGGTTCACCAGCATCTTACTTTACGGTCAAAGTACGCCGTCATTTCGATACAGGACTTTGAACGGGGGAGCACGCATTGGTTCCACTCATATATGTGGGCGCGTTTTGCACAGCCGGTGCGGCTGCTTTACACCAGGGATGAATCTACCCGGGTGCGCATCCATACAGCCCTGGCGCAGGCCGTATTGACATTTCTCAGATCTACTATCCCGGTACTGGGAACAGGGGAGACGGATACAGAAACCATCTGGACCCGGGGGCTTACCCTCACCTATGCAGCCGAGTTGCGGGCAGAAAAAGCGGGCCAGGCGCGGCAGCTCGCACAATTGAACCTGGGTGACTACCTGCGGCTGACGGCCCATGCGGCTGCCGGTCTCAAGGGGCAACTGGAACCGCAGGCGCATGGCCGTTATCGTTGCCTGGTCGACGAAAACAGGCAGCGGCGCGCCATATGGCAGTGGCGCGTACGCCGCTGGCAGGGACGGATACTGTCGCTATTGCGGCTGGCGAAAGCAGTATTCACCTTTCGTGATTGCATTGACTACGCCGCCTGGAAGATCAAACGTCACACCGGCATCAGTGTTGAGGTCACACCGCTACTGCGGCGGCATCCGCTGTTACTGGGCACGCTGCTGTTGTGGCGGCTGCTGTGGCGGGGGACGATACGTTGATAATCCATTCAACCGGCATATTCGTTACACCCTATGCAGGGTGTCAAGCGCCCGTTCAGTGGCTTGCAGCCGCCGCTTCCTTCCAGATGCGCCGCAGTGCGTCCCAGAGACTGTTGCGTACGGTTTCCAGATACAGGGTGTTATCACTCAAATTGATCGCCAGTCTGCGCTGCGCCGTGCCAAGATTGTGATAGGGCAAGCTCGGGAAAAGGTGGTGGAGCGCATGATAACGCAGGCCCACCGGTGCCCAGAGGGCCGTCAAAAACAGGTTTCCAGGGACATTGATGGAATCGAGATACTGCTCAGCATAGCTCATCTTGTGATCGGCGGGGTTGCGATAGGCATGAGCAGCCAGTGTGCGCAATGAGTTAAGGAAAAAGACAAGCGTGGTGACCGCGTACCAGAGGACGAGGACCTTGTAGGTCATGACACCCGAAGCGACGCAGATTATTACAATCGAGGCAAAAATGAAGGCGGCAAATTCCTGTGCCCGCCAGTTCCTGTCGTTGCGGATGGCGTCCGCGGCACGCTTATAACCAAGATCAATGGTGAGTGAAGACGCCCGCGACCAGGAAAATTTGCGTAGTGGCGGGGAGATATAGGACAGCGGTGTCAGCAACAGAAAGCGGCCGGCAAAAAACAAGGGTAATACAAATGACAGCAAGACATAGCCAATCATCCCTACCGGCCGCTGCCTGGCAAAGGGGATATATTCACCATCTTCCCTGGTGCCATAGACATCGCGCTTATGATGATCATTATGCACGCCATCATAGGTAAAAGAGGGGACCAGTAGCGGAATTCCGCAAACAAGGTTCCAGCACAACCGGAACGCCTTGAAGGAACCCTTTTTCAGATGCGCCAGTTCGTGTATGAAGATGACGGCACGATAGAGGGCGAATGAGGCAACAGCATAACCGGCAAGTTGCGAACCGGATAACAGCGGTGCCTGCAGGGCCAGAATAAAGGCGGTCCAGCCCAGCGAGACATGGAAAAGAAAATCCAGCCAGTAAATCCACGGGTTTGGCGTCATCAGATTACGTACCAGTTCATGCGCCTCCCGAAGCGGTAATGCCCGATTGGCAGTCACTTCAGTTATCATCTTGCGTTTCTAACATGTTGCGCCTTGTTCCAACTGTCTTATCCAGGTCCGCATAACTATGCATGACTATGATCTACAATTACACTCGCTTACACAATGATAACAGACCCCGGCATTATTGGAATATCAGGAAAAAGTCATGACAAAAAGAAACAGCATGTTGGCAAAGTATTACATCTTTATAGGTGTCGTGATCCTTGCTGTCGTTCTATATCGGAATTTTGATGATCTGCTGGACAAGGCCAAATCCCTGAGGCCTGTGCCGGCCGGCCCATCTGTCTCCCGTGGCAGCGCCCCGCCCTCTACACAGGCCCCACCGGTGGCGGGAACGGGCCGGGGCTCCGGCTCTGTGCAGCAAGCAATACAACCACCTCCCGGTAATCAGACAATCGGGAAATTGATTGATGCGAAACAGGGTAATCATTTCGGGCCGGTAGTGCCGGTAATGGATGGCGAAGACCGGCAGTTGTTTCGCGATCACTTCAAAGCGAAACTTGCCAGCCCGGAGTATATCTCACGGAAAAACCGGAAAGGGATCCCGCGTACCTACCAGGGCTATCCCGAAGAAGCATTGATAAAGCAGGACCGGGCACGGATAGCGGCACGGATAAAAACACCCGATGGCGTCACCCCCATCAGCATCCCGGTCACATCTCTTAAGCCACCCTCTATCGATGGAAGGGTAGAAGCAGGCGAATGGCAAGACGCCATTGAGATCCCCATTGGCGGAACAAACTTCAATACCCGCATCCTGCTGCTCTCCGACGGCAGGCGTCTTTACCTCGCCTGCAGGGTGCCGGATGACAGCACGGAAGCAGGTTACGATCAGTTTCGCTTCTATTATCATTGGCTCTTCAGCAGAAT